>CAYZSG010000006.1:0-55181 GCA_964481045.1 uncultured Candidatus Odyssella sp.
GCGCCTCGTTGAGCAGCACGCCCCAGCTCGTGACCGGCGGGCGCAGGCCGAGGCCGAGGAACGAGAGCGCGGTCTCGCCGAGGATCATGTTGGGGATCGCGAGCGTGGCCGAGGCGATCAGGTGGCTCGCGAAGCTCGGCAGGAGGTGTTTGCCGATGATGCGCGGCGGCGAGGCGCCCATGAGATGCGCGGCGGTGGCGAAATCCTCTTCGCGCAGGGAGAGCAACTTACTTCGCACCGAGCGCGCGAGGCCGGTCCATTCGATCATGCCGAGGATGATCGTGATGCCGAAATAGATGAGCAGCGGGCTCCACGTGACCGGCAGCGCCGCGGCCAGCGCCATCCACAGCGGCAGATGCGGGATCGAGCGGATCACCTCGGTGGTGCGCTGCACCGACCAGTCGATCCAGCCGCCGTAATAGCCGGCGAGGCCGCCGATCACGATGCCGAGGATGAAGCTGATCGCGACGCCGATGAAGCCGATCGTAAGCGAGATGCGCGAGCCGGCGAGCAGGCGCGAGAACATGTCGCGCCCCATCCGGTCGGTGCCGAACAGGAACAGCGTGCCGTCATGCGCCGGGCAGATGAAGTGGATGTCGGCGGTGAACAGGCCCCAGAAGCTGTAGGTGTCGCCGCGGCAGAAGAAGCGGATGTGGTGGACGCGCGTCTTGTCGGCGGTGTAGTCGCGCTTCAGCGTGTCCTTGTTCAGCTCGTATTTGAGTCCATAGACGAACGGACCGACGAACGAGCCCTCGTGGAAGAAGCGCACCTGCTGCGGCGGCGCGTAGATGTAATCCGGGTTGCGCGAGTTGGCGCTGTAGGGCGAGAGCGGCTCGGCCAGGAACGCCATGAAATAGAGGATGGCGAGCACCCACAGCGAGATCACGGCGATGCGGTGGCGCTTCAGCTTCCACCACATCAGCTTCCACTGGCCGGCGAGGTAGTAGCGCTCCTGCTCGGGGGAGAGCTTCTCGACCGACGAGGGATCGAACGGCGCGGACGAGACGAAATGCGCCGGCGAGCGGCCTTCCCTCGGGGCGCTGGCCGGCGCCGCCGCCGGTTTGTCGTCGGGCGGCGGCGTCATTTGACGGCCTTTCCTTCGAGGCGGATGCGCGGATCGAGCCAGGCCAGCGCCAGATCCGAGACCAGCATGCCGAGCACGGTGAGCACGGAGAGGCCCATCAGGAACGAGCCGGCGAGGTTCATGTCGAGCGAGAGCAGCGCCTCGTAGAGCATCTTGCCGGTGGTGGGCAGGTTGAGCACCACCGAGACGATGACGGCGCCCGAAATGATGTGCGGCAGCAATTCGCCGATGTCGGAGATGAACGGATTGAGCGACATCCGAAGCGGATACTTCATCAGCAGCCGGAACGGCGGCAGGCCCTTGGCGCGGCCGGTGACGACGTATTGCTTCTGCAACTCATCGAGCAGGTTGGCGCGCAGGCGCCGGATCATGCCGGCGGTGCCGGAGGTTCCGATCACGATCACCGGAATCCAGAGATGCTCGAGGATCGAGGCGAACTTCCCCCAGCTCCACGGCTTGCCGATGTATTGCTCGTCCATCAGGCCGCCGATTTCGGTGCCGAACCAGACATTGGCGAAATAGACGAGCACAAGCGCGAGCAGGAAATTCGGCGTGGCGAGGCCGAGGAAGCCCAGGAAGGTAAGGCCGTGATCGCCCCAGCTGTATTGGTTCGTCGCGGAATAGACGCCGATCGGGAACGCCACCATGTAGGTGAAGATCACCGTGGCGAACGAGACGATGATCGAGAGCCAGAGCCGGTCGCCGACGATCTCGCTGACCGGACGGCCGTATTCCATCGAAATGAGCTGGTTCGTGACGAGATCGAGAACGAACCAGAAATATTGCTCCATGAACGGCAGGTCGAGGCGGAATTCCTTCCGCAGACGCGCGATCTCCTCGAGGTCGGCGGCTTCGCCGCCCGCGCGCAGCTCTTCGATGCGGATCGAGAGGAAATCGCCGGGCGGCAGCTTCACGACGACGAAGATGACGAAGCTGATCGCGATCAGCGTCGGAATCATTACCAGCAGGCGGTGGGCGATGTAGCGCAGCATTCGTTCAGCCGTGCTTCCTCGCCGCGGGCGCCGTCCGGTCGAACCAGAACGTGTCGGGCTTGTAGAGGCCGAAATACGCGCCGGGATCGTAGGCGTAGACGCCTTCCTTCGGTACGTTCTGGAGCTGCTTGTTGACGACGACCGGCTGCAGCACGCCGCCGACGACGCCGATCGTGAACACCTGGTCGGCCCAGATCGACAGGATGTCGTTCCAGATGCCGCGCCGCGCCTCGCGCGAATCGGCCTTGCTCCACGCTTCGGAGAGCTTCAGCAGCTCGACGGCCTTGGGATCGTCGGGCTTCTCGCCCTGCTTGCCGCGCGTCTGGTGGTATTGGCCCCAGCGCGGCCATTGCGCCTGCACCTCGTCGGTGGGCGCGAATTCGTGCGGCGAGAGGCCGGGGCGCAGCAGCGCGTAATCGATGCCGCCCCAGACCGACATCATCGTCTGTCCCGCGATCACGCGCCGGCGCAGCACGACGCGCTGGAATGCCTTCGAGAACATCTTGATGCCGGCACGGGCCCAGGTGTCGCCGACCAGGCGCATGAGATCGATGTATTCGGAGCCTTCGGCCGGATATTCGACGATCAGCTCGAGCTCGCGGCCGTCGGGCAGCATGCGCTGTCCGTCGCTGCCGCGGTTCGTGAGCCCCACCTGATCGAGCAAGCGGTTGGCGAGCACGAGATCGTAGCCGGCATGCGCCTGGCGCAGCGCGGGCTTGTAGAGCGGGCTCGCCGAAAGCACGGTGTTCTGGCCCGGCTCCGCGAGGCCGACATACATGATCTTGTTGATCTCGTCGCGATTGATCGCGAGCGAAAGCGCGCGCCGGAAGCGCACGTCGCGCATCAGCTTCTGCCAGACCGGATCGTCGCAGTTGAGGTTCGGATAAAGCGCCAGCTGCGCGCCGTTCGCGGTCTTCCAGAGGCGCACGTTGAAGCCGCGCTCGTCGGCGGAGCGGCGCAGGAACGGAAAATCGTCGAACCGGATGCTGCGCGCCTGGAGATCGACCTCGCCGGCGCCGGTCTTGACCGGAATGATCTTGCTCTCGGCCAGCACCATCACGACACGGTCGGTGTAAGGGAGCTGGCGGCCGTTCGCGTCGATGCGGTGATAGTAGGGATTGCGCACGAACTCGTAGCGCTCGGCGACGCCATCCGTTTTCGGTACCCACGGATCGAGCGTCGGCAGATCGGGGTTGAGGTTGTTGCGGCCGTTCCTGTCTTCGCTCGCGATCTTGCGCGCCCAGCCGTCGCTCCGCTTCTCATTGAGCTTCTCGAGCCGCTTCTTGTCGCCGTATTTCTCGTGGAACTTCTTGTAGTAGTGCGCCGGGCGGAAGATCGTGAGATTGGCCGGGCTCGCGAGCCACGGCAGGAAATTCGGATTGGGTTTGGACCACGCGTAGCGCACGGTCTGCTCGTCGGGGATCTCCACCTTCGGCTTCTCGCCGTCGACGAGGAGGCTGGTCGCGCCGAAGAAGCGCGCGAGTGCCTTGTTGCCCGCCATGTCCTCCCAGAAGAACTTGAAGTCGGCGGAGGTGAAGGGCTTTCCGTCGCTCCAGCGGTGGCCTTTCCGGAGCTTGATCGTGAAGGTCTTGTCGGCCTCGTCGGCTTCGACCGACTCGGCGATGTCGGGCACGATCTGCCCGTCCGGCGTCCAGCAGACGAGGCGCGCATAGCCGTAGGCGCCGACGAAGCGCGCGTCGCGGTCCTTGCTCATCAGCAGGCGGAGATCGCCGCCATGGACGCCGGGTTTCGTGTCGCCTTCGAGCTTCACGACCAGCGGCGCGGCCGGCACGCGCTTGGCGATGGTCGGCAGCTTGCCCTCTTTCACCAAGGGCTCGAACATCGGCGTTTCGACGAGCTTCGGCGGATCGCCGGTCGTCTGCGCGAGAACGCGCCAGGGGCCCGTGGCGGCGGCCAGCGCCGCCAGCGAAGCGAGAGTCTCACGCCGCGAGATCATGCTGCAACCGCTCCCAGTGCGGCGCTCTTGCGCGCGCGCACGAAATGGCCCCCGCCCAGATCATGCAACGTATCGTCGCCCGAATCATCCACCGTGAACGGCTCGGGCCAGGCGGCGGGGATCGAGGCCTTGCCCTCCATGAGGGCCGAAAGATCGAGCCGCGCGCCCGGATCGGGCTCGGGCACGGCGGCCAGCAGGGCCTTGGTGTAGGGGTGGCGCGGGTCCTTGAACAGCAGCCCGCCCGGCGAGAGCTCGACGAGGCGCCCGGCGCACATCACTGCGATGCGATCCGCCATGTAATCGACGACGGCGAGGTTGTGCGAAATGAAGAGATAGGTGAGGCCGAGCTTGCTCTGCAGATCCTTGAGCAGGTTCAGCACCTGCGCCTGCACCGACACGTCGAGCGCCGAAACCGGCTCGTCGCAGATGAGGAGATCGGGCTTGAGCGCGAGCGCGCGCGCGATGCCGATGCGCTGGCGCTGGCCGCCCGAGAACGAGTGCGGATACCGGTTGAGGAAGCGCGGATCGAGCCCGACGAGCTTCAGGAGCTCCTGCACCATCTCGCCGCGGTGCTTGTCGTCGCCGACATTGTGGATGCGCAGCGGCTCGCTGATGATGTCGAACACCGTCATGCGCGGATTGAGCGAGCCGAACGGATCCTGGAACATGAACTGCATGCGGCGGCGGAACGCGATGAGATCGCGGCCGCGCAGGCCCAGGATATCGACCGCCTTGCCGCGATCGTTGAACGTGATCTTGCCCTGATCGGGCGACAGGGCGCGCATCAGGATTTTCGACAGCGTGGTTTTGCCGCAACCCGATTCGCCGACGAGGCCGAGGCATTCGCCGCGCTTGATCTCGAAGCTCACGTCGGCCACGGCCTTGACGCGCGCATCGACGCCGCCGAACCAGCCCGACTTCTTGATGCGGAACGTCTTGGCGATGTTCTCGACCTTGAGCATCGGCCCGGCCTTGTCGGCCTCGGGCGGCCACGGCTCCTTGTCGGCGAGCAGATGCCCGGTCTCGGCCGTGATCTCGCGCAGCGGAACGAGGCGCTCTCCCGGCTGCATGTCGAAGCGCGGCACCGCGCGCATCAACGCCTTGAGATACGGATGCTCGGGCTGCTTGTAGATCTCCTGGGCCGGCCCGCCTTCCATGATCTCGCCGTGATACATGACGACGACATCGTCGGCCATGTTGGCGACGACGCCGAGATCGTGCGTGATCAGCAGCAGCGCCATGCCGAGCTCTTGCTGCAGATCCTTGATGAGCTTCAGGATCTGCGCCTGGATCGTGACGTCGAGCGCGGTGGTGGGCTCGTCGGCGATCAGCAGCGCCGGGTTGCAGACAAGGGCCATCGCGATCATCGCGCGCTGGCGCAGGCCGCCCGAAAGCTCGAACGGATAGGTGTCGAGGCCGCGCCGGGGATCGGGGAAGCCCACGAGCCGCAGCATCTCCTCGACGAGCGTCTCGGCCTCTTTCTGCGGCACGTCGCGGTGCAGGCGCAGCGCCTCCACGATCTGGTTGCCGATCGTATGCAGCGGCGAGAGCGACGTCATCGGCTCCTGGAAGATGATCGAGATGCGCCCGCCGCGGATCGCGCGCATCGCGCGGCTGTCGCGGCCGAGCTTCGCGATGTCGGTGACGGCGCCGCCCTTCATCGGATCGGCGAACAGGATCTCGCCCTTGATGTCGGCGATCTCGGGCAGGATGCCCATGACGGCCTGCGAGACGACGGTTTTGCCCGATCCGGATTCGCCGACGAGCGCCACCGAGCCGCCGCGCGGCACGCTGAACGAGATTCCCCGCACCGCGCGAACGATGCCGCCATGGACGCGAAAATCGACGCGCAGGTCGCGAATGGTCAGCAGATCCGTCATGCCCGCGGCCGTAACCCTCTCATCGCCGCCGGCCTCAGGCCGGCGAGCCCCCATCCGTGCGGTTTCCGCCATCCTCTTTGGCGACGGCAATGCCGAGCGCAGCCAGATTGCTCAGCGTCGACTCGCTCAAGGCGAGCCGCCGGCGCTCGGCGGCCCCCACCGCCGCGCGCACGATCGCGTCGAAATCCCCGAGCGTCGAGTCGAGCCGCATCCGCGCCCCCTCGCCCGTCAGCGTCATCTCCATCCAGCCTTGTGACCGGTCGCGCTTGGCGGGAAAGAAGCGCAGCCTGAGCTTTTTCAGCCCCTGCCACGACAGGGCGCGTTCGGTTCGCCCGAACCCGGTAGCATAGAACCGCGTCAAACCCGTGTCGGTCAATTCATAATTGGTCGCCGAGCGTAACAGTGTCCTCAAGCCGAACAGCAGGAAGATCACGGCACAAACGCCGAACAGCCAGCCGGTGAAGCCGCTGAAGTCGGCGACGGCGGCCGCGCCCAGGCACAGCGCCAATCCGATTCCGGCGCGGGCGAAATCGCCGTAAAGCGCGCGCCGTTCGTAGCGATGGAAGCTCATGGCGCCGGACCATCGGCGAAAACCCGCGACGGCGCCAGCCAGCGTGCTGCCGCATGGCCGGCAAGGCGGCGGAACAGCATCTCGACGAACGACCAGCACGCCTCGTCGTGCGCGGCGTGGTGCGTGAGTAGGCCGGTGGGCTCTTCGGGGTCGGCCTCGCCGCTGCGCCGGGCGGCGAGGTGCAGGACGAATTCGCCGACCAGCTTCGCCTCGCCGGCGAAGCGCGGCGCGGGACCTTTCCAGTGGACGATATCGACATGGGTATTCACCTGCAGTAGCCCGCGCACCGGCTGGCGGCGCGCGCGCGGCCCGAACTGCGAGAGGCCGCGATAGCGCAGCTCGGCGAGATACGGCGGCAGGTAGGGCGCCATGCGGTTCCACGGCGGCACCAGCGCCGGCACGAATTGCGGCCCGAAGCAGGCTTCGAGAATCTGCCAGCCCTGCGCCAGCTCGGCGACGACGATCGGCGCCGGCCGCTCCGGGCCGAGCTCGAATTTTTTCTGCCCGACGGGCGCGTAATTCTCGTGCGCGTAGCCATGCTGGAGAATTTCGACGATCTCGCCCGCTGCGCGCACGGCCGCGGCCAGCGCGGGCGTGGCCCAGGCCGGAACCGTAGCCAGTGCGAGCGGAACCGCATGTGCCTGCGCCAACCCCACCAGCCGGCGCAGCGCGGGCGTCGCATCCCCGGCGTCGTCGTCGCGCCACCACAGCGTGGCGACGCGGCCGGACTCCCGCCATGCCGAGAGCTCGGACTCGAGGGGCGCCCAGACTTCGCTTTCGCTCATGCCGGCGTTCCGCGGCGGCTGGCGAGCGCGTGCGCAAGGAAGCGCTCGGTCTCGGCCTCGCCATCGATCTTCACCTTGCCGAGCGGGCGCGGCATGGCCAGCGCCTCGGTGACGAACGCGGCGAGGCGGTCCGCCGTCAGCGCCGCCTCGGGCAACACGCGCGCGAGGCCTTTCTGCGCGAGGCGCTCGGCGCGCAGGGTCTGCTCGGTTTCGCGCTCGGTCGCGAAAGGCACCAGCACGGGCCGCGCGCCGGCCGCGAGCAGGTCGACGACGGTGTTGTATCCGGCCTGCGACACCGATACCGCGCAGCGCGCGAGCAGTCCGCGGAAATCGGGCCGCGCCGGCTCCACCGTGACCCAGGACGGCGCGCGCGCGCGCAGCTTGCGCAGCAGGCGCGGACCGGCATTGGCGCCGACGAGAATCCGCCAATGCCGCACATGCGGGACGGAAGCGGCCGCGTCGATCGCTGTTTCACCGATCTTGCCGCCGACGGCGCCGCCGCCGGCCGAAACCACGATTTCGTTGTCGCCGACGCCGGGCGGGGGAACTTGCGGCGGCGCGGCACCGCCGACATAGCCGGTGTAGACGATCTTGCTCTTGATGCGCTTGGTCGCGTCGAAGCTCAGCTCGAACGGCACCAGCGCCGGATCGCCGTGGACGAGCACGGTGTCGAAGCGCGCGATTGCCGCGACGGTCTCCTCCTCGCGCTCGGGCTTGCGCTCCACGAGGATGTCGCGCACCGAGCTCAGGATCAGCGGGCGCGCCGAGATGTGCTGCGCGGCGGCCAGCAGGTAGTCGAGCTCGAAACGCAATTGCCGGCGCCCGAACGGATAGTGCTCGACGATGAGGATCTCGGGGTCGGCCAGCACGAAGTGGCGCAGCAGCTGCTCGCGCCGCGCGCGCTTGAAGGCCTCGTCCGGCGGCTTGCCCTCGAGATCGACGAGATCGCTGAACGCCGGATCGGCGGCCTTGAGCGGCGGCAGTTGATGGACGCGCGCCGCGCCGACGTCGAGGTTGTCCACCGGCGCGCCGCCGCTCGCGATATCCACCTGCCAGCCCTTGCCGGCGAGATGGCGCGCGATATGCGCCGCGCGCATCAGGTGGCCGATGCCGAGCAGATGCTGGACCCAGATGAAGACGCGGCCGGTTTCAGCCATCGTGCGGATCGTAGGGGTCGGGCGCGTCGGGCGCCAACAGCGGAATGTTGAGCTCGCTCACCGCCAGCGCGCCGGCGGGCGACAGCTCGTAAAGATGCGCGAAAGCGTGCGGACGGGCCAGCGGCGCCTTCTTCTTCATCTCCCAGCCGGTGGCGAGCGAATAGGCCGCGCGAACCACGCCGGCATGGCACACGGCCACGATCGGCCGCTGCGCCGGCGCCACCTCCGCCAGCCACGCCGCGAGCCGCGCGCGCACCATGCGCGGCGACTCGCCGCCGGGCGGCAGCAGATCGAGGCCCTGCGCCTCCATCGCGGCGAAAATCTCGCCGATGTCCTCGCGCAGGCGCTCGAGCGACCAGCCCTCCCATTCGCCCCAGTTCGCCTCCATGAGCCGCGGCTCGGTGCGCAGGCCCGCGGCGCCGAGGATCTCCGCCGTCTCCCGCGCGCGCACGAGCGGGCTCGCGAACCATTCGAACGCGGCGAAATCCGCGCGCAGCGCCCAGCGCCGCACTTCGGCGCGGCCCTCCGCCGAGAGCGGTATGTCGGTCTGCCCCTGGATGAGGCCCTGCATGTTCCACTCGGTGGGGCCGTGGCGGACGAACAGGATCGCGCTCATCGGCGCCCCGCTTTCGCGCGCGCGGCCGCCGCGCGCAGCACGCGATCGAGCTGGCCGGCGGCGAACGGCAGATCGTGGAACGCCCCCGCCTTCGCGGATGCGGCTTCCGACATCGCGGCGCGAAGCACGTCCGGAACGCGAAGATACGCGGCGACGGCGCGCCGGAAGGCCGCCGCGTCTCCTTCCCTTACGAGCGCCCCCGTGTGGGGTTCGGCGACGATGGAGGCGGCGGCGCCGACATGGCCGACGATCGCGACAAGCCCCGCTGCCTGCGCCTCGAGAATGGCCATGCCGATCGCCTCGTTGATGCCCGGCCAGACCAGCAGATCGCTGGCCGCGTATATATGCCTCAGTTCGTCTTCCTCGCGCGCGCCGAGCCAATGGACGCGATTGCCCAAACGCGCGAACGCCTTGCGCACCGGAGCGCGCGCCGGACCGTCGCCGACCACGAGAAGGCGCCAAGGCAGGCGCTCGAGACCGGCGAGCGCCCGCGCTAGGACGCGATACGAGGCCAGCTTGTCGCCCGCGCGCATCATGCCGACCGCGAGCAGCCAGGGCTCGTGCCCGGGAATGCCGTGCCGCGTAGCGAGGGCGGCGCGATGTTGCCGCCGCCGCGTGCGCGCGCGGCGATAAGGCTCGACCGCCAGGAACGGCAGCACTGGTTCGACGGAAGCGGGTCTTCGTTTGCTCCGTTTCGCCCATGCCGCGAAAAATTTCTCGCGCAGCCACGGCTTGATCGCATGCACCGCGCCGGCGCGGCGGCGCAGCAGCGGCGCCACGCATTCCTCGTCGTTGGGATTGAGCATGAAGACGGTGTCGGCCTGGCGCAGCGCTTCGGCCACGGCGGCGAGGCCGCGATCCCAGCGGCCTTTCGAGCGCGTCGGCGCATAGGCCGCCTCGGCAACGAGATAGGGAATGCCGAGCTTTTCCGCGATCGGCGGGCCGAGCCAGTCGGGTGCCTTCTGATAGAGGTGATAGGTGAACCACGCCTGCGGCCGCCAGCGCTTGAGCTTCGTGCACAACAGGCGATCCGCCGCCGCCGCGCCGCGTCGCTCGATTTCGTCCTGCTTCGCGCGGTCGCCCTCGCCCTCGTAGGAGCGAAACGTTGAGATCACGCGCACGTCGTGGCCTTTCAGGCGCAATGCGCGGAGCAGCAGCCGCGCGATGCGCCGGTCTCCCGACGGCACCGGGTGCGACGGCGGCTTCAGCGGCGCATAGAACGCGACGCGCATGGCTACAGCCCGAACCGGCGGGCGAGGTCGCCGATGGCGTGGGCGTGGTCGAACGAGGCGGCGATCCGCGCCTGGCCGGCGGCGGCGAGGCGCGCGCGCAGTGAAGGATCGCGGATCACGCGCTCCAGCGCCGCGGCCAGCGCGGGCGCATCGCCGGGCGGCACGAGCAGGCCGGTTTCGCCGTCGGCGATCAGCTCGGGGATCGCGGAGACATTCGTGGCCACGCAGGCCAGCGCCTGGCTTTGCGCCTCCATCAGCACGTTGGGCAGCCCATCGCGGTCGCCATCGTCCGCGACGCGGCTGGCGAGCGCGAACACGTCGGCGCGGCGATAGGCCTCGAGCACCGCTTCCTGCGCCTGCGCGCCGCGCCACGCGATACGCCCGCCGATGCCGAGCCGCGCGGCTTCTTCCTTCAACTTCGGCAGGTCGGGGCCGCCGCCGATGTGCTCGAATCGCCACGCCAGCGCCTGCGGCAGGCGGGCGAGCGCCGCGAGCAGCGTAGCGTAGCCCTTTTTCGGCACCGCGCGGCCGACCGAGAGGATGAGCACCGCCGGCTCGGCACCATTGCGCGCCGTGCGCGGCGCCGGCGGCGGCGGAAAGCGCGCGAGATCGAGGCCGTGATAGGCGAGCGCGACGCGATCGGCCGCCGGCGCGAGCGCGGCGAGCCGCGCATGGCCCGCGCGCGTGCAGGTGACGGCCCAATCCGCATCGGCGAGCTTTTCGGCCAGCTCCCACTCCGGCGTCGTCCAGATGTCCTTGGCGTGCGCCGAGGCGCTCCAGGGCAGGCCGCGCATCAGCGCCGCATAGCGCGCGACGCTGGCCGGCGTGTGCAGGAAGTGCGCGTGGATGCGGCGCACCTCTTGCGGCAATTCCGCCGCGAGCACGCAGGCCTGGCCGAAGCGGCGGATGCGGTTCGGAGTCAGGTCGCGCGCGAGATCGCGCCGCCACGCGCGCCGGGCGGCGGCATAGCCTTGCAGCCGCCGCGCCTTGCGCCAGCCGCGGAAAACGCGGCCCGGTTCCTGATAGAGATATTCCGGCAGGTAGATGACCGGCGCCCGGATTTCATCGTGCACCGGATGGCGCTTGGCGTCGGTGGGGCGGCGCATCGCGTAGAGGCGGATATCCAGCCCCATCCGCTCCAGGGAGCGTATTTCCTGGGCAATGAAGGTTTCGGAGAGGCGCGGATAGCCTTTGAGGATGAACGCGACGGGTGCGGCCGCCATGGCCGGGGCTTAGCAGCAAACGGTCAGGCGCGGTAGCGCGCCGCCACGCTCATCGGCCGCGGCTTGGTTTCGGCCAGCGCCTTGCGCACCAGCCGCGCCACGTTGGGCAGCCCGTCAAGCAGGCCCGGCACCACGACGGAACCCGGAGTCTGCTGCTGCGGCAGGTGGCGCAGCGCGGTCGCCATCGTCTTGGCGTCGTGCCTGTCGTCGTCGACGAGGACGCTCAGGAGGCCCATTTCCTGCGCGCGCAGCGCGCGGATGAGCTGCTCGCGCCGCGGCTCGGTGCGCGGCACGATGATCGCGCGCTTGTCGAACGACAGGATCTCGCAGAACGTGTTGTAGCCGCCCATGGCCACGACGCCGGCGGCCCGCGCCATCAGGCTTTCCATGTGCGGGGAGAAGGTGATGGCCTCGACGCGCTCGATGCGCTCGGCGCGCTGCATGAAATCGGCCTGGAGCTCCGGCGGCATGAAGGGGCCGAGAACGATGATCGCCGGCCACGGCAGATTGCGCTCTGCCTCGTAGGCGCGCAGCACCCAATCGACGAGCGCCTCGCCGTCGCCGCCGCCGCCCGGCGTCACCAGCAGGAACGGCTCTTCGTCGAACTTCAGGTCGGGGATCGGCGGCACTTTCGACGGCAGGCCGCGGCGCAGATAGCCGGTGTAGATCATCTTGCGCCGCACCGAGGCCGGCAGCTCGATGCCCTCGAGCGGATCGCAGACCTGCGGCAGGCCGTAGACCCAGATCTCGTTGTAGAGTTCGGCCAGCGCGGGAACGACGTTCTTGCGCTCCCACTCGGGCGCCAGCAGCTCGGGCTCGTCCATCACGTCGCGCAGGCCGAGCACCAGCGGCACGCCGTTGCGCTTCAGCATCTGGAGCGTGTCGGCGATCTCTCCGCGCAGGCCCAGCGGCTCCTTGTCGACGATGAAGAGGTCGGGCTCGAAAATCTCGGCCGTGTGCCGGATGATCGAGGCGCGGATCGCCAGCGTCTGCTCGAGCGCGATCTTGAGATTCAGCGAGGTGTATTCGCCGTTCCTGAGCTTGATGACGCCGGGCACGCGCACGAAATCGACGCGGCTCCTGAAATCGAAGCTGCCGATGATCGGCGAGCCCGAGAGGATGAGCACCGAGAGCTCGTCGTCGCGGTCGACCAGGTCGTGCGCGATCTCGCGGCAGCGCCGGAGGTGCCCCAGGCCGAACGTGTCGTGGCTGTAGATCAGGATGCGCGAGGATCCGCCGCCGGCGCGCAAATGGCTGCCCGTGCCGCTATCCGGCGCGCGCAATGCCCTCCCCTCCGCGGCTGCGCCCGCGGCTCCAACCCAGGTCCGGCTCATGGCCTCATCGCTCCCCAAGCCGCGCGCTGGTTCGCGCGCCTGTTCGCCCCTCTGTGCGCCGCTCCCGCCCGTCCTTTCCGCGGCCGGGAATTTCTATCGTCAGCCTACAGCGCACCGTCTATTCTCACAAAAACCAGCGGGAGGTTCAACGCCACCCGCGACGGGGGTTTCCGCGTTGCAGGCCGCCAGGGGGGCCTGCTTCGGGGACGTGCGGGGACATTTATGGAACGCAGCCTTTTTCGCTTTATTCTGCGCTTTAGCCTTCGGCAGCAGCTTTTCATCATATTCATGACCGTGCTGTCGTTTCCGGTCACTTATGTGACGCTGGAGTTACCGAAGCGCATCGTCAACGAGGCCCTGGGCGAGAAGCCGGGCTGGGCGCGCGGTATCCTCGGACAGGACATGGAGCGGATTACGTTCCTGTTGGCCTTGTGCTTCGCGTTCCTGCTCTTCGTACTGATTTCCGGCGCGCAAAAGTATTATCTCAACGTCTATGCCGGGCGGCTCGGCGAGCAGATGCTCCGCCGCCTGCGCTTCCAGCTCTATTCGCGGATCCTGCGCTTTCCGCTGCCGCACTTCAAAAAGGTCTCGCAGGGCGAGATCATCCCGATGGTCATCGCCGAAACCGACCCAATCGGCGGCTATATCGGCGAGGCGTGGTCGATCCCCGCCTACCAGGGCGGGACGCTGATCGTCTATCTCGTCTTCATTTTCGTGCAGGATCTCTGGCTGGGCCTGGCCGCGATCTCGCTCTATCCGGCCCAGTTCTGGCTGATCCCGAAGCTCCAGGCCAAGGTGAACCAGCTTGCCAAGGAGCGGGTGCGCGGCGCGCGCCAGCTTTCGGACAAGATCGGCGAGACGATCTCGGGCATCACCGAGGTGCACGCCCACGACACGTCGCGGCTTGAGCGCGCGGACGTGGCGCGCCGGCTCGGCCGCATCTACGAGATCCGCTACGACATCTTCAAGCGGAAGTTCTTCATCAAGTTCCTGAACAACTTCCTCGCGCAGCTCACGCCGTTCTTCTTCTACGCGATCGGCGGCTATTTCGTGATCCGCGCGGTGGAGACGAACGACCCCGCGGGCCTCACGCTCGGCGCGCTCGTCGCCGTGCTCGCGGCGTACAAGGACCTCTCCTCGCCGTGGAAAGAGCTGCTGGCCTACTACCAGCAGAAGGAAGACGTGCGCATCAAGTACGAGCAGGTCGTTGAGCAGTTCGACCCGCCCGGCGCGCTCGACGAGAAGCTCCAGGACGAAGACCGGGCGCCCGATTTCAAGCTGGCGGGCCCGCTGGCGACGGCCAACCTCACTTACAGCGAGGACGGCCGGGTGAAATCCGTCGAAAGCGTCAGCTTCTCGCTTCCGCTCGACAAGCAGGCCGCCGTGCTCGGCGCCGGCGGCAGCGGCAAGGAGGAACTGCTGCTGATGTTGGGCCGCCTGCTCGAGCCTACGGGCGGCACCATCCAGATCGGCAGCCAACGCCTCACGCAGCTTCCCGAGGCGGTGACCGGACGCAACATCGGCTTCGTCGGCGCCTCGCCCTATCTCTTCGCGACGACCGTGCGCGACAATCTCTTCTATGGGCTGAAACACCGCCCCCGGGATGCCGCGTCGGAGGACGACGCCGCGCGCCGCGATCGCGAGCGCTATGTGGCGGCCGCGGAGGCCTCGGGCAACATTCCCGACGATCCCAGGGCCGACTGGATCGATTACGCCGCCGCCGGCGTCGCCGATATCGCCGCGCTCGAGCGGCGCGCGCTCGAGGTGCTGACGCTCGTCGACATGGACGACGACATGTATCAGCTCGGCCTGCGCGGCGTGATCGACCCCAAGGCCAAGCCCGAGCTTGCGGCGGAAATCCTGAAGGCACGCACCGCGCTGCGCGAGCGCCTGGCGCGCGAGGACCAGGCCGCGCTGATCGAGCCGTTCGACGAGGACCGCTTCAACGACAATGCGACGCTCGGCGAAAACCTGCTGTTCGGCACGGCGACCGACGAGCGCCTCAATCCCGAGCGCCTCGCCGACCAGCCCTATGTTGCGCGCATCCTCGAGAAGGGGGGATTGCTCGACGAACTGCTCGTGGCCGGCCGCCAGACCGCGGAGACGATGGTGGAGCTGTTCGCCGGCCTCGCGCCGGGCAACCAGCTTTTCGAGCAATACAGCTTCGTCGCCGCCGACGAGCTGCCGGAATATCAGGCGATCCTCGGGCGCACCGCCAACGTGGCGCCGCTGGAATTTCGCGTCGAGGACCGCCGGCGCCTGCTGTCGCTTCTCTTCAAGGTGATCCCGGCGCGGCACCGCCTGGGCGTCGTCACCACCGAAATCAAGGACCACGTGCTCGAAGCGCGGAAGCTGTTCCGCACCGAGCTGCCGGCGGAGCTCAAGGACGCGGTCGAGTTCTTCGACGCGGATGCCTACAACAAGGCCTCGACGCTGCTCGACAACGTGCTGTTCGGCAAGGTGGCGTTCGGCCAGGCGCAGGCGCAGACCAAGCTCGCGCGCTTCGTTCGCATGACGCTCGACGAGCTCTCGCTCAGCGACGACGTGATGCTGTTCGGCCTCGACTTCTCCGTGGGCGTGGCCGGCGCGCGGCTTTCCGCCGCGCAGCGCCAGAAGCTCGGCATCGCGCGCGCGATGCTGAAGCGGCCCGACATCCTGATCCTCGCCGAGGCGGGCAACGCGCTCGACGGCGCCTCGCAGGCGAAAGTGGTGCAGAACGTGCTCAGGGAGTTCAAAGGCCGCGGCGTCGTCTGGGGATTGTCGCGCGCGCGCTTCGCGAGCCATTTCGACCATGTGCTCGTGATGCGCGCCGGCCGCGTCGTCGAGCAGGGCACCTTCGACCAGCTCAACCGGGCCGATACCGCGCTGAAAGAACTTCTTTCCGCCGAGTAGCCGCAGTGTCACGCCTCGAAAGCTTCATCCGGCGCCTGGAAGCGCAGCGCGCCTGCATCGATTTCGCGGCGCGCGCCGGCAACGTGCCGCACGGGGCGATCTTCGAGCTCGGGCTCGGCAACGGCCGCACGTTCGATCACCTGCGCGAGCGCTTTCCGGGGCGCGACATTTTCGTCTTCGAGCGGCAGGTGAACGCGAACGCCGCCAGCATGCCCGACGCGGAGCACCTCATCGTGGGCGACATCATGGAGACGCTGCCGCGCGCGGTGCTGCGCTTCCGCGGGCGCGTGGCCTTCGTGCACAGCGATCTCGGCAGCGGCGACGAGGCGCGCGACCGCGCGATGGCCGCGCGCGTGGCCCCGCTGCTGGCCGAGGCGGTGGCGCCGACGGGCCTCGTCGCTAGCGATCAGCCGCTTGTCATCGCCGGGTGGCAGAATTTGCCGCTACCGCCGGGAATTGCCGAGTCCCGGTATTTCCTCTACCGCAAGCCCAAGGCATAATACCGCACGAGAGGAGTACGATCGTGAGCCTCAACGAGGAAGTGGAGCTTCTGCGCAACATTCCGATGTTCGCCAACATCGAGCCTTCGAAGCTCAAATTGCTGGCGTTCACGAGCGAGCGCATGGCGTTCAAGGACGGCGACGTTCTGTTCCGCCAGGGCGAGCAGGGCGACAGCGCCTATGTCATCATCGGCGGAGAGGCCGACGTGATCGTGGACACGCCCAAGGGGCCGCTCACGGTCGCGAAGCTCAAGCGCAACGACATCGTGGGCGAGATCGCCATCCTCTGCGACGTGCCGCGCACGGCGACCGTGAAGGCCGCGACCAAGCTCGAGGCGATGGTGATCGCCAAGGATCTGTTCTTCCGGCTGATCATGGAATTCCCGCAGATGGCGGTGGAGATCATGCGCGAGCTGGCACGAAGGCTCGACGCCACGAACCGCAAGCTCACCGCCAAGAACGCTTGACGCCGCCGCTCGAGCCCGGCCGGGCGGAAGGCAGCGCGCTTGAGCGACTCGCCGCGCGGCTCATCGCCCAGCGTGCCTATCTGGTTGAAGCCGCGCGCCGCATCGCTTCGATTCCCGGCCCCGTGTTCGAGATCGGCCTCGGCAAAGGGCGCACCTACGATCATGTGCGCCGCCTGCTGCCCGGCCGCGCGATCTATTGCTTCGACCGCGAGCATCATGCGCCGCCGGAGGAGAGCCCGCCCGCGGAATTCCTCGTGCTCGGCGAGATTCAGCAGACCTTGCCGGCGCTCGCCGCGCGGATCGGCGCAAAGGCCGCGCTCGCCCATTGCGACATCGGCACGCGCAAGCCCGCGCGCGACATGGAATTCGCGCGCTACCTCGGCGCAACCTTGCCGGACTTCATGGCGCCCGGCGCCATTCTTCTCGGCGACCGTCCGATGGAATCGCCGCGGCTCGAGCCCCTGCCCGCGCCCGATTTCGCGCGGCCCGACGGCATCGCGGCGTGGCCGTACTATTTGTATCGTATCACAGCGTAGGGGCTCGCGCAGCTCGCCCCTACGGCGGCAACGCTTCAACTCATTTTCTTGATCGCCCAGCGGGCTTCGATGCCGGTGTCGTCGTCGATCGTGCCGGTGAGGACGATCTGGCGCGTGCGCTTGGGCGGGCCGCCGCGGCCGAGATAGAAGCTTTCCTCGACCGTGGCCGCGAGGCGCCGGCCGGCGATGAGATGCCATGGCCCGCTTTCAGCGCAGGCGAACGGCACCGCCATGATGCCGTTCGTGTCGCGTTCGGCTTCGCCGACGGCGAGGAACGGATGGAGATGGAAGCGGATGGCGAACGGCGTGCCGAGCGTTTTCTTCGGGATGCGGCGGCCTTCGGCCGGCGCGATGCGGTCTTCGCCGCGCAGATCGGCGCCGTCGGCCGCCAAGAACAGGCGGCGGCGGTGGAGGATTCCGAATCGCCCGAGATAGCCGTCGTGGCTGGCCTCGATCCAGACGGCGCCCTGCTCTTCCTGGCGGTCGAGCGTCATCTCGGCGGGGCCGCGGCGCAAGCCGCCGCCCGGCTGCACTTCTGCCGAATTGCGGTCGCCGACGACGAGAGTCGAGTGCGCGGCGGTCATGCGGCCGGCCGTGCGCCAGCCGGAATCGCGGCCATGATACGCGCCGCAGTTCACGACGAGACGCTGCGCGCCGACGCCGAGCTCGAACGCGAGCATGCCCGCATGCGCACCGCCGTCGTGGCCGCGCGGCGGCGGCGGCGCGGCATCGAGCAGCAGCAGCGTATCGCCCACCGAGGCGCGCTCGAAGCCACCGCTGAACTCCCGCGGCACGGCGGCGGCCGCGCCCGACAGCGCGAGCGCCACATCGATCATCCGCCGCTCTTCCTCGACGCCGCCATGGAACAGCGCGAGCGCGCCATCGCCGTGGCGCAGCGCGGCGAGCGCGCGGCCGGCGCGCGCAATCGCGGTTTCGAGCGCCGGCGGCGGCTCGTGATGCGCGGCGACGAGCACCGCGCGGATGCCGATGAGGCTGCGCAGCACCGCGAGCTGATCGGAGGGATTGCGCTCGGCGACGACGCCGTGCGGCGGCCACGCTTCGAGCATCGGGCCAAGCAGATCGAGCGCGCGATCGAGCCGGGCCTGGGCACCCGGCACCGCGGCGCCGAACGCGACGAGCGCCTGCAATGCGCGCACGCGCTCGGCGGTGGCCGAGAGGCGCGGCACGGCGCGGGCGAGCGCACGCGCCTGGTGCGCGAGGCTCGCGAAGAACGGCGCCTTCCAGGATTGCGGGGCGGGGCGGCCGAAGAAATCGAAATGCGCGACCCAGTTGACGATGCGGTCGGCGAGCAGCGGCGGCGTCCAAAGCGGCCGCCAGGGCTTGAGGCCGTGCCGCCGGATCCAGTCCTTGAGAAGACTCTGCCCGCGCAGGCGCGCCGCATCGCCGCCGGCGGCGCGCAGATCGCCGAGCCAGCCGAAGCGGTGCGCGCCCATCTCGCCGCTTTCGGCCGCGGCATCCCAGGCCAGCGCTTCGCCGGAGGCGACCATGCGGCGGCCGCGCTCGAAATCGCGCGGCCAGGGATCGGGCGGCGCGAACAGGAGCTGGCGCGCCTTGGCGCCGACGCGAAACAGCGGATAGGCGAAGCCGGCGGATGCGCGCGCCGCCTTCTCGTTCGGCGCGCCGCTCCTCCGCTCCCGCGTCATCGGGGACTACGCGGCGCGCAGGCGCGCGATATTCCCGGCGTATTGCGCGGCGCCGCCGGTGAAGGTGGCGGTTCCGGCCACGAGCACGTCGGCGCCGGCGGCGACCGCGGCCCTGGCCGTCTCGGCATTGATGCCGCCATCCACCTCGAGCTCGATCGGGCGCTTCAGCGCATCGATGCGCTTCCGGAGCGCCGCGATCTTGTCGAGTTGCGAGGCGATGAACGACTGACCGCCGAATCCCGGATTGACGCTCATCACCAGCACGAGATCGAGCTCGGGCAGGACATTGTCCACCGCCTCGACCGGCGTGCCCGGATTGAGCGAGAGGCCGGCTTTCTTGCCGAGCGACTTGATGAGCTGGATCGTGCGGTGGACGTGCGGCCCCGCCTCGGGATGCACGGTGATGATGTCGGCCCCCGCCTCGGCGAAGGCCGGAATGTAGACATCGACCGGCGAGATCATCAGATGCACGTCGAACGGCAGCTTCGAGTGCGCGCGCAGCGCCTTCACGACCAGCGGCCCGATCGTGAGATTCGGCACGAAGTGCCCGTCCATCACGTCGATGTGGACATAGTCCGCGCCGGCCTCCGCAAGCGCCCGCACTTCCTCGCCGAGCCGCGCGAAATCGGCGGACAGTATCGACGGCGCGATCTTGATCCGGCGCTTCATTCGGTTGCAGCCCCTCCCGACATAGCTAACAGCTTCGCCGCCGGATCGCCAAGGCCGAAGCGCGGCACCCGGCACGAAACGCGCCAATTCTCCACAGGCGCGGCCGCTATGCGAGCGACGCCGCCAGCCCGGCCGGGAACAGCGCCACCTTGCCGGAGCGGATGCGCGCGAGGTCGAACCACTCGGCATGGACGACCACGCCATCGCCCTCGTCGATCACGAAGCGCTCGGCCATGGCGAGCGCAGAGTCGAGGACGCGGATCGGGAACGCGAAGACGATCTCGTGCCCCGCCGCGCCATGATGCTCGTAAAGGTTTTCGAGCACCGTCGGCGGGCCTTCGATCGCGATTTCGCAGCCGAACTCCTCGCGGAACTCGCGCGCCAGGGCGGCGGCGGCGGTTTCGCCGAACTCGATCGCGCCGCCGGGCGGGCGGACGCCCTGCAACGCGCCGCTGTCGTCGAGCACGCGCATGACGAGCAGGCGATCGCCGCGCCGCGCGAGGCCGATCGCGAGCGGGCGTATGCGTTGCGCGGGGCGCCAGCGCGGAACCGGGGGATCGGTCATGGCGCTCATCCCCGCGCGCGCAGGCGCGCGATGTAGAAGCCGTCGATGCCGCCGCGCCCGATCCAGTGGCAGGGCAGCGTGCGCAGCGTTCCGTCGCCGATGATGAACTCACCGGCGCCCGCGATCTCGCGCGGCGCCACCGGCTCGCGCGCGAATGCGGGATGTTTGTCGAGGAAGCGCGCGACGACGGCGGGGCCTTCCTCCGGCTGCAGCGAGCAGACCGCGTAGACAAGCCGACCACCCGGTTTCACCATCGCGGCGGCGTTCGCGAGTAGGCGCTGCTGCGCGGCGGCGAGCGCGGGGATGTCCTTGGCCGTTTTGCGCCACGGCAGATCGGGGTGGCGGCGGATCGTGCCGGTGGCGCTGCATGGCGCATCGAGCAGCACCGCATCGGCCGGCTCTGCCGGACGCCACGTGGCCGCGTCGGCCGCGACGAGATCGGCCGCGAGCTTCAGGCGAGCGAGATTCTCGCGGAGGCGCGCAAGGCGCGGCGCGGATTGCTCGACGGCAGTGACGCGCGCGCCGGCGGCGGCGAGTTGCGCGGTTTTTCCGCCCGGTGCCGCGCAAAGATCGATGACGCGCTGCCCGCCCACGTCGCCGAGCAGGCGGGCCGGCAGCGCCGCCGCCGCATCCTGAATCCACCATGTGCCGTCGGCGAAGCCGGGCAATTCGGTGACGAGGCCGCCCGCGCGGCGGCGCAGCGAGCCCGTGGGAAGAAGCTCGCCATCGAGGCGCGCGGCCCACGCGGCCGGATCGCCGTTCACGCTGAAATCGAGCGGCGGCTCGGCGAGATGGGCCTCGGCGATGCGCCGCGCCGTGGCTTCGCCGTAAGCCGCGCTCCACGATTTCCAGAGCCATTCGGGCGTGTCGAGCTTCGCCGCATCCTGGCCGGCGGCGCGCTGTTTCCCCTCGGCGGCGAGCCGGCGCAGCACGGCATTGACGAGACCCTTGTAGCGCTCGGCGCCGCGCGCCGCGGTTAGCGCCACGGTTTCGTTGACGGCGGCGTGTGCCGGCGTTTCGAGGAATACGAGCTGCGCCGCGCCGAGCCGCAGGATGTTGCGCGGCGTGTGCGCGTCCTTGGGCAAGGGCCGCGCGACGTAGGCGGCGATCAGCGCGTCGATCTGGCCGAGCCGGCGCAGCGTGGTGGCCGCCAGGTGGCGCGCGAACGCCCGGTCGCGCGGCTCGAGCCGCGAGTCGAGACGCGCCGTGAGCGCTTCGTCGAGCGGCGCGTTGCGCGCGAAGACATCGTCAAGCACCGCGAGCGCCGCGCGCCGCGCGGCGAGCGCCGCCGGCGGCGGAGACGATGGAGCCGCGCTATCGGACTTGGCGGCGGCGTTCAGCGCGCTCAGCTCCAGGGACCGCGGCCGCGGCGCGGCGGCGCCGAGTTCGGCACGCTACTGCGGCCGGTGGCACGCGGCGCCGGGCGGGCGGCGGGCGCGTCCGGCGCGTAGCCGCCGCGGCCCATTTGGCCCGCCATCTCTTCGAGCGCCGAGCTGCGGTTCTCCATGCGCGGATGCGTGGAGAACAGCTTGTCCATGGCTTGCCCCGAGAGCGGGTTGACGATGAAGAGGTGCGCCGTGGCCGGGCGCGCTTCGGCCTGCTGGTTCGGGATCTGGTGCGCGGCGTTCTGCAGTTTCGCGAGCGCCGAGGCGAGCCACATCGGCTGGCCGCAGATGGCGGCGCCCTCGCGGTCGGCGGCGTATTCGCGGGTGCGCGAGACGGCCATCTGCACGATCATCGCGATCAGCGGCGCCAGGATCATCAGCACGATCGCGCCGACGGCGCCGAGCGGGTTGCTGTTGCCGTTGTTTTCGCGCGACGAGCTGCCAAAGAGCATGCCGAACTGCGCGATCATGCCGATGGCGCCGGCGATGACCGCCGTGATCGTCATGATCAGCATGTCGCGATTCTTCACGTGCGCGAGCTCGTGCGCCATCACGCCGGCGATCTCCTCCTTCGTGCACATGTCGAGGAGGCCGGTGGTGGCGGCGACGGCGGCGTTCTGCGGATTGCGGCCGGTCGCGAACGCATTGGGCTGCGCCTCGTCGATGACATAGACGCGCGGCATCGGAAGCTGGGCGCGGTTCGCGAGCTCTTCGACGATGCCGTAGAATTCGGGCGCGCTGCGCCGGTCCACCTCCTGCGCGTTGTACATGCGCAGGACCATCTTGTCGGCGTTCCAGTAGGCGAACAGGTTCATCGCCAGCGCGATGCCGAACGCGATCAGCATGCCCATCTGCCCGCCGAGCAGATAGCCGACGGCGACGAAGATGGCCGTGAGAACGCCGAGCAGCAGCGCGGTCTTGAAGTAGCTCATGGCTCCCGTTTTCCTGCGCGGAACGCGCTCCGCATAGATAGAGACGGCGCCCGCACCGTCAAGGATCGCGGAATCCTGCGCGGCTGATTGCGGCGGCGGCGCGGCGGACCTATATCCGCGCCATGACGTCCAAGCCGGACCCCGCCGCACCGACCAACGCCACGCCCGCACCGGACGGCACGGCTCTGCCGAAGGCGCCCGACGCCGACAAGACGGCCGAGATCGGCGGCCGCAAGGGACCCGAGCCGACCCGTTACGGCGACTGGGAAAAAGACGGGCGCTGCGTCGACTTCTGAGCCGGCGACTCGCTGCGGTTGAGCCGCCGCGGCAGCGGTGCCATCGCCGATATTCTTGTTTTGTTCTCTATTTCGGCCTAGAATTAGGAGTATGAGCCCTGTTCGGCCTAGCGCCGCGCACTCTTTGCTCTGCCTGGCCTTCGCCGCGGCCATGACCGTGGCGGCCGAGGCCCGCGCGGAGTCGCGCGGCGCCATCGCCGGCCCGGTGCGCGCGCATCTCGTGCGCGTCGTCGACGGCGACACCGTGGAGGTGCTCGCGCGGATCTGGCCGGATCACTATGTGGAAACGCGCGTGCGCCTGGCCGGAATCGATTCGCCCGAGCTGCGCGGGCGTTGCGCCGAGGAAATCGCGCTCGCCGAACGGGCGAAGGCCCGGCTCGCGGGGCTGCTGGCCGGCAACCGCCTGCTTCTCGCCGACGTGCATTACGGCAAGTATGCCGGCCGCGTCGTGGCGCGCGTGCTGACCGAAGACGGCCGCGACGTTGCCGGCATCCTGCTTGCCGAAAAGCTCGCCCGCCCCTACGACGGCGGCCGCCGCGAACGGTGGTGCGGGGAGTGAGCGCAAATGAAAAGGGCGGCCGCGAGGCCGCCCTTTTCAGCACACGCAAACGCGTTCAGCGCTGCGAGGATTGATCGATCATCAAGCTCGGCCGGCTCGCGGTGTTAGCGGCCGGCGCATAAGCCGGGCCGATCGGCGAGGCGGGGCCATCGCTCCAGCCGGTCGAGTTGAGGTCCACCCTCACGCCTGCGACCGCGCCATTGCTGACAGGCGGCTTCGCGAAGTCGATGCGCATCGCGGTCTGATAGCTCGGGCTGAACATGAAGCCGTTGATGCCGCGCACATGCACGGTGAGGCGGCTGCCATCCCGGGCGTTGCCCCAATAGGCGGTATCCGGCCAACGATCGTCGATGCGCTTCTTGGCCGGCCCATACTGCTTCTCGAGCGCCGCCACGGTCTTCTCGGCCTGGGCGATGATCAATCGCGCGCCGGGGATCGTGCGGTTCCAGTAGGACGACATGATGATGACGTGGTTGAGCTGATCGTTCTTGCCGAATGCCAGCTCGACATTGACCGGATAGCCCTCGAAGCGGCCGACGGCCATCACACGCTTGCCGCGATCGATGACCGAATGGACGGCGTGCAGGCGGTCGATCGCGAATTCGCGACGCTTGCCCATGGCCTGGCCGGTGACCTTGAAGCCGGCCCGGGCCAGCGTCTGCTGGGCGTCGGCGGACTTCATGCCCCAGGTGAGGCCGCTGAACGTGTAGCTGGCGACCGGCTGCTGCTGCGCCATGGCGGGCGCTCCGATCACCATCGCGGCCGCCCCGATCGCCGCGGCCATTGCCCCGCGCACGCTCACGAGCGCGCGCAACCCTTGCTCCTTGAAACCCATTTCATGCCCCCAAGTGGAGATGTTCAAACACGGAAGCGGCCCTCCGGAACGGCTGCGGGACAGGGCCCCTCAACGCGCCGGACGCCGATATTCTCCCCTGAAATCGTTGCGATACTCGAAACGTGAGCCGCGCACGCTGTCCCCAGCTTTGCCCTGCCCGCTCGCCCGGTGCCGCTGTTTATCCCGCCTTATACCACGCGCGCGCCGCGATCGCGACAAGACTTTGATTCGACATACTTTACCATAACCTGAAGCGCTCAACGCCGGGGCGGCGGCGGGACGAATTCGGAGGGGTTTTTCTCGAACTCGCGCCGCAGTTCCTGCTTCGTCAGCGGCTTGGGCTTGGGCGGCTCTTTCTCGGCCTCGGGCGGCATTTCGATCTTGCTCGCCTCGGCGATCTTGCCGCCGACGAAATCCACCCGCAGCGCCGTCTTGTAGGATGGGCTGAACATGAAGCCCTCGGTGCCGCGCACATAGACGGCGAGCAGGCTGCCATCGGCCGCGCGCGGCCAGAGGGCGGTATCCACCCAGCCGTCTTCCTTGCGCTTGATCGCGGGGCCGTAGCGCTCTTCGTAGAACATGACGAGCCGGGTCGAGAGATCGACGATCGTCTTCGCGCCCGGGATCGTGCCGTCCCAATATTTCGACGTGACGATCACGTGGTTGAGCCGGTCTTCTTTGTCGAACGCGAGATCGACCTGGACCGGCTGGCCCGCGAGCTTGCCGGCGGCGACGAGGCGCTTGCCGCGATCCACCGCGCCGATCGCGGCGTGGAGGCCGTTCACGATGAACTCCTCCTGATGCCCTTCGACCGGCGGCTTCGCGATGCGGAAACCGGCCTTTTCCAGCTTGGCGCGCGCGGTCGCCATGTCGGCGCCCCAGGCCAGGTCGAGGAAATTATAGCTCTTGCGCGCCTGCGCCGAGGCGGGTGCGGCGAGTACGAGCGCCGCCAGGCCGGCCAATACCGTCATCCTGAGCGAAGCGAAGGATCTCTTGGAAGCGAGCCGACCTGCGGACACTTGGTACTCCCCTTCAGCGAGTCATTCTGGGGCGAAGAGATCCTTCGCAGCGCTCAGGATGACGGCATTCGATGCGAGGTTATTTCCCCCGATGCTTCACGAGATCGTCCACCACGGCCGGATCGGCCAGGGTGGACGTGTCGCCGAGATTGGAGAAATCATTCTCCGCGATCTTGCGCAAAATGCGGCGCATGATCTTGCCCGAGCGGGTTTTCGGCAGGCCCGGCGCCCACTGGATCATATCCGGCGTCGCGATCGGGCCGATTTCCTTGCGCACCCACTGCACCAGTTCCTTGCGCAGATCCTCGGTCGGGTCGATGCCGGCCTTGAGGGTGACATAGGCGTAGATGCCCTGACCCTTGATGTCGTGCGGATAGCCGACGACGGCCGATTCGGCGACCTTGGGATGCGCGACCAGCGCGCTTTCCACCTCGGCGGTGCCGAGCCGGTGGCCGGCAACGTTGATCACGTCGTCGACGCGGCCGGTGATCCAGTAATAGCCGTCGGCATCGCGCCGGCAGCCGTCGCCGGTGAAGTAGAAGCCCTTGTAGGTGCTGAAGTAGGTCTGCACGAAGCGCTCGTGGTCGCGGAACACGGTGCGCATCTGGCCGGGCCAGCTATCGGCGATGCAGAGATTGCCCTCGCACGCGCCCTCGAGCACCTTGCCGTTGCCGTCGACGATGACCGGCTGCACGCCAGGCAGCGGCTTCGTGGCCGAGCCGGGCTTCAAATCCGTGGCGCCGGGCAGCGGCGAGATCAGGATGCCGCCCGTCTCGGTCTGCCACCAGGTATCGACGATCGGGCAGCGGCGATCGCCGACGACGCGGTGATACCACTCCCACGCCTCCGGATTGATCGGCTCGCCGACCGAACCGAGCAGGCGGATCGAGGCCCGGCTCGTTTTCTTCACCGGGCCTTCGCCGTCGCGCATCAGCGCGCGGATCGCCGTGGGCGCCGTGTAGAAGATGTTGACCTTGTGCTTGTCGCACACTTCCCAGAAGCGCGAGGGGCTCGGATAGTTCGGCACGCCTTCGAACATCAGCGAGACGGCGCCGTTCGCGAGCGGGCCATAGACGATGTAGCTGTGGCCGGTGACCCAGCCCACATCCGCCGTGCACCAGTAGATCTCGCCCTCGCGATAATCGAACACGGCCTGGTGCGTGAGCGAGGTGTAGACCATGTAGCCGCCGGTCGTGTGCAGCACGCCCTTGGGCTTACCCGTGGAGCCGGACGTGTAGAGGATGAACAGCGGATCTTCCGCGCTCATCGGCTCGGCCTTGCACGTGGGCGCCTGCTTCGCGAGCAGATCGTGCCACCAGAGATCGCGGCCCTCGACCCAGCCGATCTTGCCGCCGGTGCGCTTCAGCACGATGCAGTGCTTGACCGTGGGGCACTTCTTGAGCGCCTCGTCGGCGTTGGCCTTGAGCGGCACCTTGCGCCCGCCGCGCAGGCCCTCGTCGGCAGTGATGACGAGATTGCTGTCGCAATCCTGGATGCGGCCCACGAGCGAATCGGGCGAGAAGCCGCCGAACACCACCGAATGGACCGCGCCGATGCGCGCGCAGGCGAGCATGGCGGCGGCCGCTTCGGGCACCATCGGCATGTAGATCGTGACGCGGTCGCCCTTCTTCACGCCGAGCGACTTCATCGCGTTGGCGAGGCGACAGACCGTCTCGTGCAGTTCCCTGTAGGTGACGTGGCGGCTGTCCTTGGGGTCGTCGCCCTCCCACAGGATCGCCGTCTGGTTGCCGCGCTTCTCGAGATGGCGGTCGAGGCAATTCAGAGAGGCATTGAGCACGCCGTCTTCGTACCATTTGATCGAGACGTTGTGCGGATCGTAGCTCGTGTTCTTGATCTTCGTGGGCGGGCTGATCCAGTCGATGCGCTTGGCCTGCTCGGCCCAGAAGCCGTTCGGATCCTTGAGCGAGCGCGCATACATCGCGTCGTAGGTCTTGGCGTCGATCCAGGCCTTGCCGCGCCAGCTTTCCGGTACCGGATAGACGTTGCCCGTCATCGCGTTTCTCCCGAGTTTCTCGTTGCCTTCAGCCGGCGCGGAGCCCCCGCGCGGCCCGCCGAGAATGGCAGCGCCTCTCATATCCGGCAAAGGGGCAAAGAGTCACGAGGGCGGGCACGCCGTTTGACTTGCCGCAATGACCGGCCGCGCCGGCCACCCTATCGAGGCCCATGCCGATAGAACGGAGGCCGCGGCGATGAACGAAGCCCTGAAGCGCAAGATCCTCGACATTCTCGATCAGCACCGGATCCTGACGCTGGCGACCTTGCGCCCCGACGGCTGGCCGCAGGCGACGACGGTGGGCTACGCGAGCGACGGCCTCACGCTCTATTTCCTCTGCGGCGCGGAAAGCCAGAAGGCGCACAACCTTGCGCGCGATCCGCGCGTTTCGCTGACCATCGACCGCGACACCAACGACCCGATGGCGATCACCGGGCTTTCGATGGCCGCGCTGGCCACGCCGGTGCACGACCCGGCCGAGGTCGAAAAGTTCGTCATCATGCTGAAAAAGAAGTATCCGGAGTACATGGCGATGCCCGAGCCCGATTTCCGGCAGATTCGCATCTTCCGCCTGACGCCAAAGGTTATTTCGGTGCTCGATTACACCAAGGGGTTCGCGCACACCGATCTCGTAACTCTGTAGCGCGCGGGCCGGCGCTTACCGATCCCTAAGGATTTTGCGCGATTTTTGCCGGGTTACTGGCCGGAAGGAATAGCCCCCGTGCTCGCCGTGCGAGTCGTTCCGCTGCCGCAAGACGCGGAGCACGTGCTCCAAGGCTTCGTCGCCCCGGCGCCCGCGCCGTCGGCGGGGCTCTGGTCGCGCCTGAAGGCTGCGGCGACGCTCGACCGCAAATTCGTGGCCGAGCGCGCCGCCAAGGCGCGCGCCGTGCTGGGCCGCCGGGCCTGCGAGGACGTCGAGATCTGGCACGACACGCCGCCGGCGCTCGCCACGCACGAGCACGGCCTTTTCCTGTTCGCCCATGCCGGCGCCTACGCCACGCTGCTGCTCGACGTGAGCTCGGTTTCCGAGGACGTACGCTGGTCGCTGTACCAGGAGAACCGGCTGCTGCTCCAGCGCTGGCACTGGTATCGCTTTCCGGGGCTCGACGGGCCGTGGTGCTTCACCGCCGACGGGCCGCCGGTGATGCCGCTCTATCTCGGCGACTTCCACGGCACCGCGCTCGAGACGCGCTTGACCGAAGACATGGACTGGCCCGGCGACGACGCGCTGCTGCCGATGCCGGTGGAAGAGATCATCCGCCTGGCGCGCCAGCGCGCCGCGGCTTAAGGCTCCGGAAAGCCTCCGCCGCATTGCCGCGCGTGGCGGCACTCGCTACGCTCGCCGCGCAAAGCGGAGTTCATGCACGAATGACCAAGGGTGTGTGCGCGCGGCCGCCGGGCGTCGGCGACGTGGCCGGCGAAGTGTTGCTCGTCGATGAAGAGGCGACGCGGGTCGCCGAGCTGGAGCTCGCGCCGCGCCAGGCGCTGCCGTGGCACTTCCACACGAATTACGACCGCATGTATTGCCTCTCCGGCACGGTCGTGGTGGAGACGCGCATGCCGCTCGTGCGCCACGAACTCAGGCCCGGCGAGCATTGCCACGTGCCGGCGCGCAAGGCGCACCGCGTGCTCAACCCGGACGACGCGCCGGCGCGCTACCTGATCGTGCAGGCCGGGGCACCCTACGACTACTTTCCCATCGACGCGCTCGCGAACGCGAAGACCTGAGCGGAGGCGCGCTTCAGCGGCAGCGCCCGGCCCAGCAGCCGCGGCCGGCCGGGCACCAATGCGTGCGGCTGGCGCTGATGCAGGCCACGGTGCCGAGCGGCGCGCAGGCATATTCGTAGCGGACCGGATTGAGCACGCAGAACTGCGTCGCGGAATTGCAGCGCGAGCAGCTCAGCCCGCGAAACGCCGCGGACTGCCATCCCGTGACGCCCTGCGCCTCGATTTCGGCCGGGCGCGAGAGCGCGGCCGGGGCCGCTTGGGCCGGCGAAGCTTGCGCCAGGAAGCGCTCCGCGGGCGACATCTCCGCCCGCGCGTTTCCGGCTGCGAGCGCCAACCCCAGCGCGACGAACGCCATGACGGCGAAGGCTAGGGCTACGGTCGCGCGCATCGTAGCGGGATGCACCGCGCGATGCCGGCACGGCAAAAATACCGATCTCATGGAACCCTCGTCGGACAGGCCGCTTCGCGACAGCGAAGCGCGCAGGCGATCAACGGCTCCAAAACGCGCCCGCGACGAAAAGGTTTCGCGTCAATCGGTACGTCGTCGGCCGCGTCAGCGGCAGCGGCCGTCCCAGCACGTCGTGCCATAGCGGCAATACGTGGTGCCCGAAGAGCCCGCGCAGGCATAGGTGCCATGCGGCGCGCAGGTGTATTCGAAGCGGATCACGTTGACGACGCAGTAGCCGGCGCCGGGCGCGCAGCGCCCGCAATCCAGGCCGCGATAGACGATTTGCGGGCTATGCGGATATTGGCCCTGCGCCGATGCCGGCGCGGCGAGCAGGAACGGCAGCGCGGCGAGCGCGCCCAGGCGGAGCGCGGCGCGAACGGGAATGCGTTTCATGGCAACCTCGCGATGACCAGCCCCGCGCCGAACGCCCGGCGCAATGGGCACCGCGGACTCTACGCGCGTTGCCGCAAAAGGTTTCGGCCCGCCGTGCCGCTAACCCTGAAGTTCCGGCAGCAGATGCGGGCGCCACAGCGCGTGCTCGTGCTGCGCGCGGAAGAAGCCGAAATGGCCGATGCGCTTCTGGCCGATCTCGGCGGGCGCGATGCGCTTCAATCTCTGCGGCGCGCCCGCATAGAGCGCGTGCAAGGCGCGCGTGTTGGCCAGCGACATGTATTCGTCGTCGGTAAACGAGAGCGAGACGAGCGGCGCCGTCACCGCCGCGTAGCGCGCGCGCATCTCCGGACCCTCGGCGCCGGCGGCGTAGTCGCGATGCAGGCACCAGCGCCGCCACTGCTCGATCACGCCCTTCGGCAAATCGCCGACTTTCCTGAGGCGCCGGCCCGGGAAATAGCCGAAGAGGCGCGTGGCGAGCGGCGCCGCCACGTACCACAGCCACCAGCCGAACGGACGCATCCACGGCGCGTATTCGCGCCAGTAGCCGCTGCCGGTGGCGACCGTGATGATCTTCGCGATGCGATCGCGGTTCGGCACCATCGGCACGATCTGCCCGCCGAGGCTGTGGCCGATCCACACGAGCGGCACGTCCGGTGCCCGCGCCGCCAGCGCCTCGATCATCGCCGCGCAGTCGCGCTCGGCCCAGGTGAGCACGTCGGCCTCGAAGCCGCGCAGCGAGCGCGGCCGCGAGCGCCCGATGCCGCGATAGTCGAACGTGGCGACGAGATGGCCCTGCGCCGCGAGCCACGTCGCAAATGGCCGGTAATAACCCTGCGGCGCGCCCATGGCGGGCACGATCAATACCGCCGCGCGCGCCGCCGCCGGCGGCGCGAAGAAGCGCGCGGTTATGGCTACGCCGTCGACGGTCGCTACGGAATCGTAAGGCTCCGAGTTGCTCAAAACGCGGTCAGCTTTCCATCACGGAAGCGGTAGAGTCGCGGCGAGATCGCGTAGGGTCCTTCGGAGAACCCCTTCTCCGCGAGCGCGCGAACCCGCTGAACTCCATCTGCATCGTTGCTGCCGGTCACGACCAGTAGATCGCGCGTGGGGATGGCAACGACAAAATCGCCGTCCACATTGATATTCCGCTTCGTCCAGACCTCCGGCAGCATGAGCAGGCTCGCTTCGTTCGCGCCGTCGGCGACGAGCATGTAGGTGCCACCATACTCCCGATATTCGATGGTGCCGATGATGCGCCGGAAATTCGCGACCGCCCGCGCACGCAATTCGTTGCGCGGGATTCCGGTTTTTTCGAAATGCTGCACCGAGAAGAAGCTCAGGGCCCGCTGCAAATTCTCGCCGTAGATGATAAAGAGATCTGCGCCGAGGTGCTCGAACAATACGGCATCGGGTGATTTGGGGTTCTTCTCGGCGTGGGCGATCATGATGGAAGCGCGGCTGCGAACGATTGGAATCACGCGCGCTGCGTCGATCTTCGGATCGACGTCGGTCACATTTTTCAATCCGCGCTCGATGTAGTACGCGATGATCGCATCGCGCCGCTCGGGCGCTTTGCGATACATGTCATAGGCGTTGTCGAGGTAGTAGGTTGCGGTGCCGCCATCCGGGATCTGCACTCGCACCTCAAGCTCTCCGATCGTCTGAACCTTGGCGGCCGGCATCACCCGTCGTACGGCCTCGGCGTAGAGGTCCGTGAAGCGCGCACGCGATTCGGGCACCTCTGCGATGGCCGATGAGGACGCGAAAATCGCTACGGCCAATGCGACGGCGAAGAGGCGAAGGAACATCGGCAGAGCTTGCGGTGTCATGGACAATGACACGTTAACATGGCGCCGCTACGCCAGAAACCTATTCATAGTTGCAGGTCCCGGAGCTGCCCGCGCGAACGCCGAGTTCGCCCGCCACGGCTCTATGGCAGCAACTTCTTATTGCAGGAGCGCGACCTTGGCTACGCCGCCTTCGCCAGCGCCGCGGCTTTGAACTGCGGCATCAGGATCACGTAGAACTCGGCCGGCTCGCCGGCTTTGATCTCGTGCGCTTCATCGACGAGCGTGTAGAGCGTGTCGCCCTTCTTCCAGGAGCCGGCCCCGCCCGTGCCGGCATTCGCCGTGCCCGCGCCGCCCAGCGCGTAGTAGAGCCGCCGGCCCTTGGCCTTCAGGGACGCGCCGGCCGCGAGCTTCACGAAACGGATGCCGGTGCCGTATTCGTCGAATGTGCCGAGAATCTTTTCGGCCGCGCCGCTTTGTCCTTCGATCGGGGTCCACGCGAACGCGTTCGAATTCATGAACACCGGGTGATGGAAGCGCTCGGCCGGATATTCGAGCTTCCGCTTCGTGATGTATTCCCAGCACGCCTCGTAGCCGTCTTGCTGCTTACGCCCGGTGCCGGGATTGGGGTAGTAGACGCCGCCCTCGAACTTTCCGCTCTGCCCGAGCTCGCGCGACGCGTTCGAGATCTGCGCCTCGGACATGTAGCCGTTGCCGCTGGCGCCGGCGAATTGCAGCACCAGCGTGGCGAGATCGCCTTTGTTGCTTTGCGGGCCGTAGCGCGTGCCTTCGGGGAAGTAGCCGACCGTGCCGGCCGTCATCGTGCCGTCGCGATCAAAGCCCGCGTCGCCTTCGATCTGAAACCGGAACTGATCGAAATTGTGCCGGTGGCGCGGCGAGAAGAAATCGCCGCCAGTGTTCACGAGCGTGAACTGAAAATTGTCGATCGCGCCGTCGTCGCCCTCGAGCAGGCGGCGCTCGAGGAAGCGCCCTTCGCGGTGGCGATTGACCCGCTCGGTGACGGCGATCTTATCGGCGTGCACGATCTTCATGGCGGCCTCCCGGCGCGGGCATTGCGCACTTGCGCGCGCGAAATTCGACGGAACTGTCGAAAAGTTTGAAATCGAAGCCCTCCCGTGTCAAGGTTTCGGGCCTGCGCGCTTCTCATGGGCGCGCTGCCAAACACAACAAAGAATGGGAGGAACCGTATGATTCGCGCAGCTTATTGCGCCGCAGCGTTGACCGTTGCCGCAATTTCGGCCTTCCCCGCGCAAGCCGAGCGGCTGACCGTCAGCCAGTACGGAATCCTGGTGCCGACGCTGCCCTATGCGGTGGCGCTCGAGAAAGGCTTCTTCAAGGAAGAAGGCCTCGCGATCGAGAGCATCATCCAGAGCCATGGCGGCGGCACCTCGGTGCGCAACATGCTGGCGAGCGAATTGCCGGTGGCCGAGATGGCGCTGCCGGCCGCGATCGCCGCGTTCAAGCAGGGCATCGACGTGCGCATCATCGGCGACAACGCGCACACGATCGGCGAGCTCACCTGGGTCGCGAAGAAGGGCAGCCCCATCAAGACCATCGCCGATTTGAAGGGCAAGAAGGCCGCGTTCACGAGCCCGCGCTCGGTGACCGAGATCATCATCAAGGTGGTGCTGAAGCGCCGCGGCCTGCTCGAGCAGACGCAGACGATCGCCGCCGGCGGCATCGGCGCCGCGCTGACCGCGCTCAACAACGGCGCGGTGGACGCCGCGACGCTCGTGGACCCGGTGCTGACGAAGCGCGGCGGCGAGTATCAGATCATCTTCTACGCCAAGGACGAAGTGCCCGAATTCTCGTGGGCGATGTTCGTGACCACGGCGAAATACATGTCGGAGAACGAAGACAAGGTGCGCAAGATCGTGCGCGCGCGCGCCAAGGCGGTGGACTTCATCTACGCCAACCCTGAGGAGACGGCGCGCATCTATGCGAAGGCGTGGAACGTCTCCGAGGCCGACGCCAAGGCGATCCTGCCGAAATTCTACGAGATGAAGCACTGGAAACGCGGCGAGTTCAACATGAAGGGCTTCGCCACGATGCTGGAAGGCATGGAGCTCGTGGGCGCGCTCGACAAGGGTTTCGACATCAAGCAGCTTCTCGACGACCGCTATCAGGCGCTGGTGAAGGAAAAGTAGGAGCGGGCGTGCGGCGCGCCCGATGCTGAGCCGCCGCCACCTCGCGTTCTGGCTGCGCCTCGCGTTTCTGCTGGGCGCCGCGGGCGCGCTCGAAATTCTCTGCCGCACCGGCGGCATTCCGCGGCTCACGATGATTCCGCCCTCCGAGATGGCCGCGCATCTCGGCGCCGGCCTCTGGTCGGGCGAATATCTCGGCGACATCGGATTCACCTTCGCGAATATCGGCGCCGCGATCGCGATTTCGATCGTGCTCGGCGCGGCGCTCGGCCTGGCAATCCACGCGCTGCCGCGCCTGCGCCGCCTGCTCGATCCGATGCTGGCATCGTACTATTCGGTGCCGACGTTCGTGTTCTATCCGCTGCTGATCGTGCTGCTGGGGCTCACGCGCTGGCCGCTGGTGGCGATCGGCGCGATGTTCGGCGTCGTGGCGATGATCCTCAACACGATCAACGGCCTCGACCGCATTCCGCGCGCGCTCGTGAAATCGGGCCGCGTATTCAGGCTGTCGCGCTGGCAGTCGGTGTGGCGCATCAAGCTGCCGGCGGCGGCGCCCTCGCTGTTCACCGGCGTGAAGCTCGCCGTCACCTATTCGGTGATCGGCGTGATCGCGGGCGAGTTCATCCTTTCGATCGCCGGCCTCGGCAAGCGCATCAAGCTCGCCTACGACAATCTCGACAATCAGGGCATGTATGCGCTGCTGCTGTTCGTGCTGACGGCGACGGTGCTCGTGTACTTCTTCGTGCACGGATGGGAGCGGCGGGTCCACCGCCGCTGGCGCCAATGAAGGCGCTCCCGCTCGCGGCGTCCGGGCGCCAGACCGTCGACGTCGTGCTGTTCTTCGCGGCGCTCGCGGCGCTGTGGCAGGGCGCGCACGAGCTGGTCGGCGCCGACGGCCTGTCGTCGCCGCTGGCCACCTTCGCGCGCGCGGGCGCGCTGCTCGGCAGCGCGAACTTCTGGACCCATGCCGGCGCGACCGGGCTCGCGTTCGTCTACGCGCTCGCCGTGGCACTGGCCGGCGGCCTCGCGATCGGGCTCACGCTCGGCTATTTCCGGCTCGCCGGCGAGGTGTTCGAGCCGGTCGTGGGCGCGATCTATTCGATTCCGAAGATCACGCTCTACCCGATCATCCTGCTGATCTTCGGGCTCACGCTTTCGGCCAAGGTGGCGTTCGGCGCGCTGCACGGGATCTTCCCGATGATCATCTTCACGATGGGCGGCGTGAAGAACGTGAAGCCGGTGCTGCTCAAGGCGGCGCGATCGATGCGGCTCTCGCCGGCCGCCAGCATACGGCACATCCTGGTTCCGGCCGCGCTGCCGGAGATCTTCACCGGCTTCCGCATCGGCTTTTCGCTCACGCTGCTCGGCACCTTGATCGGCGAACTGTTCGCGTCCGACCGCGGGCTGGGCTTCCTGCTGATCCGCAGCATCGAGCACAACGACGCCGAGACGATCCTGGCGCTCACGGTGTTGCTGTTCGCCGCATCGGCGACGGTGGGCTGGGCGCTGCTGCGCCTCGACCGCCGCCTCCGCCGCCACAAGGAGGCCGAGCCGCCGGGGCTTTAGCGGTCGAGCGGGCCGCGCAGCTCGCGGTATTCGAGCGCGCAGGTGCCGCCTTCGTCCTCGCGGAAGTGGATGCGCGTCTTCCCGCGCTCGTCGCGCCAGATGAGGTGGCGGAACGAGCCCTTGTCGGTGACGATGTCGGTCTCGCCGTAGCGCGCGATGATCGCGGCTTCGAGCGCGCCGCAGGTGGCCTCTGGGCCGTCGGCCTCGATCGGCTCCTCCGTCACCGACCAGAGCCGGCCGGCGGGATCGAACCAGAAGATCGACTGGACGCGCACTGCGCCGAAATTGCGCTCGGCGGCAATGCGGTCCTTGAGCATCATTGCGGGCTGGCGCGTGGGTTTCACGCGGCGGCCGGCCCAGCCCTCGGTGCGCGTGCCGCGCGTGGCGCGCAACACCTCGGCCTCGCTCGTGTTCCAGCGCACGCCGTCCCACATCGCTTGCGCCGGCGCGGCGGCGAACACAACGGCGAGCGCGGCCGCCGCGAAGCTCGGTGCGAGCCGAGTGACGGGGTCTGACCCCTTATTTCTCCGCCTTCTCAAGAGCATAGCCAGACCGCGCCGTCGCGGACTTCGGTTTTCAGCAGCTTGAGGTGCTCGCCCTCGCAGGGGCCGGAAACGCAGACGCCGTCTTCGGGCCGGAACAGGGCGCCATGCATCTGGCAGAGCAGCAGCTTGCCGTCGGTGTCGAAGAAGTGGTCGCCGGAAAGATTGAGCGGCAGGCCGACATGCGGGCACGAATTGACATAGGCGCGCACGCCATCACCCGCCCGGACCACGAAGCCCCAATACTGGCGCGGATTGCCATACTCGAATTCCTTGGCGCCGGTCGCCTCGAGATCGGCCAGCGCGCAAATGCGCCAGGGAAGCACCTCACTCACCGGCCCGATCCGGCATCGACGACGGCGAGGGCGGTCATGTTGACGATGCGGCGGACGGTCGAGGTGGGCGTCAGGATGTGCGCCGGCTTGGCGGCGCCGAGCAGGATCGGGCCCACCGTGACCCCCTGCCCGGTCGTGACTTTCAGCAGATTGAACGCGATGTTGGCCGCATCGAGGTTCGGCATGATGAGCAGGTTCGCCTCGGCGCTGAGGCGCGCATGGGGCATGACCTTTTCGAGGATCGCGTGCGAGAGCGCGGCGTCGCCGTGCATCTCGCCCTCGACCTCGAGCGGGAAATCGAGCTCGGCCGCGCGCGCCTCGACGCGCGCCAGCGCCTGGCGCATCTTGCGCGACGAGGGCGTGTCAGCCGAGCCGAAATTCGAATGCGAGAGGAGGGCCACGCGCGGCGCGAAGCCGAAGCGGCGCACCTCCTCCGCGGCGAGGATCGTCATCTCCGCGATCTGGTCCGGCGTGGGATCGGCGTTCACGTAGGTGTCGCACAGGAACACCGTGTTCTTCGGCAGCATCAAGAGGTTCATCGCCGCGAAGCCGGTGACGCCGCGGCGCTTGCCGATCACGTTCTCGATGTGCACGAGGTGCGCGGTGTAGCGGCCGAACGTGCCGCACAGCATGCCGTCGGCCTCGCCGCGGCGCAGAATCATGCAGGCGATGAGAGTCGAGCTGCGCAGAATCGCCGCCTTCGCATCGTCGCGGCGCACGCCCTTGCGCTCCATGATCTGGTGATACTCGCTCCACACGTCGCGATAGCGCGGATCGTTGTTGGGATCGATCAGCTCGAAATCCGTGCCCGGCCGGATGCGCAGGCCCATGCGTTCGATGCGGCTCTTCACGACGTCGGGCCGGCCGACGAGGATCGGCTGGGCGAGGCCTTCGTCTTTCACGATCTGCACCGCGCGCAGCACGCGCTCTTCCTCGCCCTCGGCGTAGATGATGCGCTTCGGCGCCTTTTTGGCCGCGGCGAACACCGGCTTCATCACGATGCCGGAGTGATAGACGAACTGCGCGAGCCGCTGGCGATAGGCGTCGAGATCCGCGATCGGGCGCGCGGCGACGCCGCTGTCCATCGCGGCCTTCGCCACGGCCGGCGCGATCTCTGTGATCAAGCGCGGATCGAACGGGCGCGGGATCAGGTAGTCGGGCCCGAAGCGCAGCTCCTCGTCGCCGCCATAGGCCGAAGCGACGACGTCGGACTGTTCGGCCTGCGCGAGCGCCGCGATCGCGCGCACGGCGGCCACCTTCATCGCCTCGTTCACCTGCGTGGCGCCCACATCGAGCGCGCCGCGGAAAATGAACGGGAAGCACAGCACGTTGTTGACCTGGTTCGGATAGTCGGAGCGGCCGGTGGCGAGGATCGCATCCGGACGCGCGGCCTTGGCCGCCTCCGGCATGATCTCGGGCACCGGATTGGCGAGCGCGAAGATGAGCGGCCGCGGCCCCATCGTCGCGACCATCTCGGGCTTCAGGACGCCGCCGGCGGAGAGGCCGAGGAATATGTCGGCGCCGGGCATCACCTCGGCGAGCGTGCGCGCGTTCGTTTCCTTCGCGTAGCGCGCCTTGATCGGATCCATCTCCTCGACGCGCCCGGCATAGACGACACCTTTGATGTCGGTCACCGTGATGTTCGCGACCGGCAGGCCGAGCGCCACGAGCAGGTCGAGGCAGGCCAGCGCGGCGGCGCCGGCGCCGGAGACGACGAGCTTCACCGCCTTGATGTCCTTGCCGACGACCGCGAGGCCGTTCGTCAGCGCGGCGGCGACGATGATCGCGGTGCCGTGCTGATCGTCGTGGAACACCGGGATCTTCATGCGCGCGCGCAGCTTCCGCTCGATCTCGAAGCATTCGGGCGCCTTGATGTCTTCGAGATTGATGCCGCCGAAGGTGGGCTCCAGCGCCGCGATGATGTCGACGAGCTTGTCGGGGTTCTGCTCGGCGAGCTCGAGATCGAACACGTCGATGCCGGCGAATTTCTTGAACAGGCAGGCCTTGCCCTCCATCACCGGCTTGCCGGCGAGCGGGCCGATATTGCCGAGGCCGAGCACGGCCGTGCCGTTGGTGACGACGGCCACGAGATTGCCGCGCGCGGTGAGATCGTAGGCCTGCCCGGGGTCGGCGGCGATCGCGCGGCACGCGGCGGCGACGCCGGGCGAATATGCCAGCGCCAGGTCGCGCTGCGTCGTCAGCGGCTTGGTCGGCGTGACCGAGATTTTGCCGGGCTGCGGCAGGCGGTGATACTCGAGCGCGGCGTCGTCGAACTGATGGTCCATGAATTCGGCTCTGCGGATGTCGTTCCGGGCACTCTAATGCGTGTCCGTTCGAAAGCTAAAGTGAACAGGAGGCGGGGAGGCGGGGAGAAAACGGGATCGCGCAGAGCCGCGAAGGGCGCAGAGTGGAAACTTGTATGCGCGCCTTGGCGCGCAACTTTGAACTTGCTGCGCTGCGCGCCATCCACGACTCCGCGTGCCCTGCTTTCTTCTCCCCGCCTCCCCGTCTCCTGTTCAAGTCCGCTTCCTACGCCACGATGCCGGCCATCTTGCAGAGCAGCTTCCACTCCTCGGGCTTCACCGGCATCACCGAGAGGCGCGAGTGGCGCACGAGCGCGAGATCCTTGAGGCGCGGCTCTTTCTTGATGTCCTCGAGCGTCACCAGCTTGTCGATCGGCATCACCGCCTTGAAGTCGACGGCCACCCAGTTCTTCTTTTCCTTGTCCGTGGGATCTGGATAGGCCTCGCGCGCGACCTCGAGCACGCCGGCCAGCCGCTTCTCGGTGACGGAATGGTAGAAGAACGCCCGGTCGCCCTTGCGCATCGCGCGGAGATTGTTGGCGGCCTGGTAGTTGCGCACGCCGTCCCACGACGCCGTGCCTTCCTTGGCATGCATCGGATAGGACCAGCTTTCAGGCTCGTCTTTCACCAGCCAATACGCCATTCCCCCGCCCTCCCCCTCGCTGCGCGCGCGACCCTAACAGGGAGGCGGCAGGACGGGGAGGAGAAAGAAGGCTGCAACACGGAGGGCACGGAGGACACGGAGTAAAGCGAATCTGCACGGCCGGGACGCGGCGCCTGTTCGCCTCGGCGTTCTCCGTGCTCTCCGTGTTTCACTTCCTTTCGCGCGTGCCCCAGCGCAGGAAGATGAGCAGCGCCACGGTCAGCGTCGCCGCCAGCACCGCGAACATCGTGCGGTAGGCGGTTTCGGGCGGATGGCCGTTCACCTCGGGAAACGCGCCGAGAATCCAGCCGGGCACGATCTGCATCACCGAGACGCCGAGGAAGTTGGCGACGTTCACGGTCGTGATCGCGCGGCCCGTGAGGTGATCGGGGAACAGCGCGCGCGCCTGCGCGAGGAGCAGGATCGTGTAGGGGCCGGACAGGCCGACGAACACGAACAGCAGCACCGTCGCCGTATCGCCCTGGCTCGGCAGCGCGGCGAGGACCGTGTAGGTGGCGATGACCGTGAGCGTGCCGTACAGGATCAGCGCGAGGCGCGGCACGCCGCGATGCTCGAGCCACCCGAACGCGACGGCGCCGAATGTGCCCGCGAGGCTCATGGCCAGCAGCAGATTGCCGCGCGCGATCGCGCCGAAGCCGAGCACGTCGGCGAGATAGGGCCCGCCCCAAAGGCCGCGCACGGCGATCTGCACCGCGAAAGCCGAAAACGCCAGCGCGATGATGCCCCAGACCTGGCGCGTGCGGAGGATCGGCCCGAAGCCCTTGAGCGTGTCGCGGAGCCGCTCGGGCGCGCGCGCGTGATAGGGGTGGCCGGGCGGCGCATCGCGCACGAGCACGAGGATCAGGAGCCCCACCAGCGCCAGCGCGGCGCCGCCGATGCGCCACGCGTCGCGCCAGCCGATCGCCTCGACCAGTGCCGCGAATGGCGTGCCGGAGAGAATTGGCCCGATGCCGCCCACGGCCGTGAGCCACGACGCCATCGGGCCGAAGCGCTCGCGCGGATACCAGCGCGCGATCACCGAGAGGCCGCCCACGAACGCCACCGAGCTGCCCAGGCCGGAGAGGATCTGGCCGGCGATGAGCATGCCGGCGTCCTCGCCCGCGGCGAAGACGAACGTGCCGCTCGCCGAGACAAGCAGCATCAGGCACATCACGCGGCGCGGGCCATAGCGGTCGAGCAGCGCGCCCACCGGCAGATGCACGAGCGTGAACGCCGCGAAGAAGAGCCCGAAGACGAGGCCGAGCGTTTCCGGCGAAAGGCCGAGCTCGCGGCGCAGCTCCGGCGCCAGCACGGCCGGCGCCGTACGGATGAACTGGCTGACGCCGAACGACGCGCCGAGAAGCGACAGCAGGCCGAACGCGGCGAGGCGGGTGGGCATGCGAGTGGAACGAAGTGCCGGTTGCGCGGCCCCAACGCCGCGCGTTTCACACAGCATCAATAACGCCGCCATGCAAGCAGCGTCGGCGCAGCGCCTGGAAACCTAACCTGGATGAAGTCGAAAAGCGCTCAGCCGCGAGCGCCGCCGGCGATCAATCCAGCACGCCCGGCAGGCCCGGTGCGGTGCTGAGCGGGGCATCGGGCTTTTCGGCGCTGGAGTTGCGCGGCGGCCTTGCTTCGGGCTTCTGCTCGGGCAGCGCCGGTGCTTCGGCTTCCGGCTTCTTCGGCACCGCCGCCGCCTCGCGCGGCTTTTCGGCCGGCGCGGGCTTCGCTTCGGCCGGCTTGGCGAGCGGCTTCGCATTCTGCGCCTTCGCCGCGGGCATGGGCTCGGCGGGCTTCGCGACCGGCTTCACGTCGGCGGGCTTGGCGACGGGCTTCGGCTCCGCCGGCTTGGCGGCCGGCTTCGGCTGCGGCGCGGTCATCGCCGGTTTCGCCGGCGCTTCCTCGGGCGGACGTACCGACGCGGTCGCCCGCTCCGGCGGCGCGAGGAAACACTCGATCGAGCGCGCCCGGAGTTGCGCGCAGAGCTGGCCGGCCTCGCCCTGCGACGCGAACGGGCCGATCTGGATGCGATAGTAGACGCCGCGCGCGCCGAGATCGGCGCGCTGGATGCGGTTGCCGGCGCTGACGACGACGGAAGAGGCGGCGCCTTGAATCTTCTGCCACTCGGCGCGCGCGATGCCTTCGTCCTTGTGCGAGCCGACCTGGATCCAGAACTGGAATCCGCCGCGCGCGGGGCGCTCGGCATATTGCACGGGCGCCGCCGGCCGTTCCGGCACGGCTTCGCGGCGCGGCGCCGGGCTTTCGGCGATCTGGCGCGGACGCTCGGCGACGTCGGTGCGCGGCACCGGCGCTTCGGCATGCTGCGGCGGCGTCGCTCGCGCGGGAGCGCCGCGGCGGCGCGTGTCGGAGGCGGGCTCGGGAACGGCGCTGAGGCTCAGGCTTTCCTCGGCCTCGAGGCCTTCGCGCATGGCCGGCTGCGACGGCGGCGGGGGCGCGGCCCGCTGCGGACGCGGCAGCGGCTTAGCCGGATCCTGCCCGGTGCGCAGCAGATTGCGCGAGAGCGCGCTTTCGCCCTGATAGCGGCCGACGGCGGTGATCGCGTTCTTGTCGGGAGTCGGCGGCGTCGCGGAGTAGCGAGCGGCGGGCGGCGTTGGCGCGGGATTCGGAGCAACGGTGTTCGCGGTTGTAGCGCGCGGCGTCGGCTTGGCGGGCGCGGCCTCGACCTTCACATCGCGCTTCGGCGCGGCCAGGAGGTTGCGCGCGACTCCCGTTGTCGCCGGCATTTTGCCCACACCGGTGACGCGATCGCGATCTTCGATCCGCGCGCGGTCGTTGCCGCGGCGCTCGCCGGTTTCGACGCCGTCGGCAAGCTGCAGCGAACTCGACGGCACCAGCGGCGCGATGCTTTCGGCCGCGGCATCGGCCATCGCCTCGACGACGCCCTCGTTCGGCGCCTTGAACGCGGCGCCGGGCACCGCGGCCATCTGCGTGACCTCGCCGACTTTCTTGCCGAGGCCGTCGTAGAGATTCCAGACGACTTCGACGCGGCTGCGCCCGTTGCGCTCGGCGCCGGGGCGCATCTCGCCTTTCAGCACGTAGGCCGACCGGCTGCGCATCGCGGCGCTGGCCGGGATATCGCGCGAGCGCAGCGCTTCGGCCACGCGTTCGGCGAGCTTCCACTCGGCGGGGGCGCCGGCGATGCCATGAACGGCGATCGGCGGCGTGAGCGAAGCAGGCACGGCGAGCCTGGTCTGCGCGCCGGCGCTTTCGCGCTCGAACGGTCGATTCTCGCTGCACGCGCCGAGCGCGAGCAGAGCGATACCGGCCGCGGCCACGAGATGGGGCCGGGAAAGGCGGGTGCGAAGCGTGTTTGAAACAGTCACCGCGGCGATGTCCATTCCGGCGCGGCGGGCGCGATGGCGACGAAGGTGGTCACCGGCATCCCTTGCCCGATGCGCGACGATTTATGGCGCAAGTGTATCGCAAATGGATTCGCGCGCCAACGGTTTTACCAAGATTCTCAATGATTTTTCCGACATTGCGAAGACCGGCGTTAACCGTGTCTTAAGCCCGCCGCGCCCATCCGGCGCGGCGATTCAGCCGCCGCCGTCCGCGCGCAGATAGGCGTCGCTCTTCGCCCATTCGTGGTTCTTGCCGCAGAGCGGGCACTTGATCGTCTGCACGGGCAGATCCGCGCTTTCGAACGTCGGCCACTCGTAGTTGAGGCCGGTGTAGACCGGGCGCCCGGTCTCGGGGCAGGTGATCAGCACTTGCGACATGCCCTACCTCCCGATCATCGTGCAATGAACGAGAGAGTAGGCTCGCCGTGCCCTCAAACAAAGGGCCGGACCCGATGAGAGGCGTAAGCGCCAATCCCCGCCCAATCGCGTCTTGCGCGATTTGGCCAGAAGGAACGCTCCTGCGTTCCGCTGGGGTCTGACCCCTTATTTTCGTACTAATTCAGCTATTTGAACTCATCCATCGTAAATAGCGGTTTGAGCGCGATGCCTTCGCCGGCGAGCCGTTCGCGGGCCCCCTGCTGGCGGTCGACGCAGGTGACGACGGTCGCCACCGTGCAGCCGATCGCGCGCGCCTCCTGGATCGCCTTCAGCACCGAGCTGCCTTGCGTGGTCACGTCCTCGACCATGACGCAGGCGGTGCCGGGCGCCAGCGGCCCCTCGATCATCTTGTTGGTCCCGCGCTCCTTGGGCTCTTTGCGCACATAGAAGCCGGTGATTCGGCGCGCCGGATAGGCCTTGAGCGTGACCGCATCGACGATTGGGCAGGCGCCGAGCACGAGGCCGCCGATCGCGTCGAATGCCTCGGGCTCGAGCAGTTGCAGCATCAGGTCGGCGACGAGGTTGAGCCCCTCCGGGTCGAGCAGCGTCATCTTCATGTCGAAGAACACGGTGCTCTTGCCGCCCGAGGCGAGCTTGAAATCGCCGCCGGTGAGCACCGATTTGGCGGTGATGAGCGCCTTCAAGCGGGAGCGCTTGGCGAGATCGAGGCGGACGGTCTGGGACATGGCCACTGGCGGATCGGCGGTTCAACAACCCGGTTTTGACGCGCCGCTTCCCCGAACTCAAACCAAAAGACCGGCGCGCGATTACGCAGGCGCTGCGGAGAATGGGGACAACAAGGGGTCAGACCCCTTTTTCTTAAGCGATTACAATAAGATGAAATAATAATTATATAATATATTGAAATGAAGAGAGAAAAAGGGGTCTGACCCCTCACTTTGGCCAGCTTCGGACGCCGCGCGGCTGGCGGGCAGTGAATCTGACTGATTTCAGATCGTTGCGGGATTTGTTTATTGTGAGCGGTGAAGTCTGTATAGTGTTGGATGCGGATCGGCCGGGCGTTTCCCGGGCCGGATGCGTAATAGGGGGATCGGGGCGAGCGGGGCGAACGGGCGATGAGCGGACGCGCAGCGGCGATGGGCACGAGGCGGCGGGGCGGACGCAAGTCCGAGGGCCTGCGCCTTCTGCCGAAGGAGTGGAGCGACCTCGGCCGGCGCCGCTTCCGCCAGTTCTGCGGCGTGGCGCTCGTGGCGCTCGCGCTGGCCGCGCTGCTGGCCCTGCTCACCTATCATCGCAGCGACCCTTCGGGCGACCACGCGACCGCGGCGGCGGCGAAAAACCTGCTCGGCCGGCCGGGCGCCTTCGCGGCCAATTTCATCTGGCAATGGCTCGGGCTCGGCGCGCTATTGCCGCCCGCCGTGGCCCTCCTCTGGGGCGTGCGACTGGCGGCGACGGAGATGCCGCCGGTTTCGCCCTGGCGCCTGCTTGCGCTGCCGGTGCTCGTGATCTTCGCCGTCGTGGCGTTTTCGGCCGCGTTTCCGCTCTATGCATGGCCGGTCGAAGCCGGCATGGGCGGAATCTCCGGACGCCTGCTGCTGGGCGCGGCCGGCGATATTGTGCGCGAGGCCGATTGGGCCGCGCCGCGCTGGGCGATCGCCGGCATTGCCGCGCTCTGCGCGCTGGCCTCGCTCGGCATCGTACTCGGCGTTTCGCGCGCGACCTGGCTCCGCATCGGGCGCGCGTTGTGGATCAGCTTGCGCACCGGCGCGATGGCGCTGTTCGCGGCCGCGGCCTGGCTCGTGGCGCTGGTTACGCGCCGCCGCGAAGGCGCGCCCACGCCGCCGCGGCCGATCGAGATCGCCGCGCATCCGCGCGCGCGCGTCTCGCCGGCCGAAGACCGCGACCCGATCGTGACCGGCCCCACCTTCGAGACGCTGCCGGCCGAGGAGCCGGCGCCGCTTCCCGGCAAGAAGCGCACGAAGGAAGCCATCGTCGCCCCGCCGCCCAAGAGGCCGCCGCCCGGCAAGCTCGAGGAAGAACGCCGGCAGAAGAAGCTCTCGCTCGAGCCCGGCACCTACGAGCTGCCGCCGATCGACGTGCTGCAGAAAGGCCCGCGCCAGCCCACGGCCGTCGCCGACGAAACCGCATTGGCCGAGAACGCGCGCTATCTCGAGACCGTGCTCGACGATTTCGGCGTGAAGGGCCGCATCGTGAAGGTGCGCCCCGGCCCGGTCGTGACCCTCTACGAGCTCGAGCCGGCGCCGGGCGTGAAATCCTCGCGCGTGATCGCGCTGGCCGACGACATCGCGCGCTCGATGAGCGCCGTCGCCTGTCGCGTCGCCGTCGTGACCGGCCGCAACGTGATCGGCATCGAATTGCCGAACGCGATCCGCGAGACCGTGTATCTCCGCGAGCTGCTGGCTTCGCAGCAATACGAGCAGACCAACGCGGCGCTGGCGCTGGTGCTCGGCAAGGACATCGGCGGCGCGCCGGTGATCGCCGATCTCGCGCGCATGCCGCATCTGCTGATCGCCGGCACCACCGGCTCGGGCAAATCGGTCGGCATCAACACGCTGATCCTGTCGCTGCTCTACCGGCTGCCGCCCGACAAGTGCAAGTTCATCATGGTCGATCCGAAGATGCTGGAACTGTCGATCTACGACGGCATTCCGCAGCTTCTCGCGCCGGTCGTCACCGAGCCCAAGAAGGCGATCGTGGCGCTGCGCTGGACCGTCAAGGAAATGGAGCGCCGCTATCTCGCGATGTCGAAGATGGGCGTGCGCAATCTCGACGGCTACAACCAGCGCCTGCTCGATTTCAAGGCGAAGGGCGAGCAGCCGACCGAGCGCGTGCAGACCGGAGTCGACCCCGAAGGCACCGCGATCTTCGAGGACAAGCCGCTGAACCTCGAGCCGCTGCCGTTCATCGTCGTCATCGTCGACGAGATGGCCGACCTGATGATGGTGGCGGGCAAAGACATCGAGGCCGCGGTGCAGCGCCTGGCGCAGATGGCGCGCGCGGCCGGCATCCACCTCATCACCGCGACGCAGCGGCCATCGGTCGACGTCATCACCGGCACGATCAAGGCGAACTTCCCGACGCGCATCTCGTTCCAGGTCACCTCGAAGATCGATTCGCGCACGATCCTGGGCGAGCAGGGCGCCGAGCAATTGCTCGGCCAGGGCGACATGCTGTTCATGGCCGGCGGCGGGCGCATCACGCGCGTGCACGGGCCGTTCGTGTCCGACGCCGAGGTCGAGAAGGTGGTGAAGCACCTGAAGGCGCAGGGCCAGCCCTCCTACATCGAGCAGGTGACGCAGGACGAGGACGAGGAAGATCCGCTCGGCCTCGGCGGCAGCGGCGAAGACGAAGGCGAGGACGGCGGCCTCTATCGCCAGGCGGTCGAGATCGTGCTGCGCGAGCGCAAGGCCTCGACGAGCTTCATCCAGCGCAAGCTCCAGATCGGCTACAATCGCGCCGCGCGCCTGGTCGAGCGCATGGAAGAGGAAGGCATCGTCAGCGCCGCCAACCACGCCGGCAAGCGCGAGATCCTGCGGGAGATGTGAGGCGTCGGCTGCTGCGGCCGGCGGAAGCTGCGCCTCGATGCCGCCGGAATCGCGGGAGAAGGAGATTGCCGAAGCACGCCGCCGCTCGTTGAATCGGCGCTGCGTCGAGATCAATCAGGAGCGATAATGCTGACGAAATTTACGGGATGGGGTCTGACCCCTTTTTTCATTGCCGTTTCAATTGCTTCGTCGCAGGCGGCGGCGCAGCGGCTTTCGCCGGCGGATCAGGCGCAGGTCGGCCAGATCGAGGCCTATGTCAACCGCCTCACGACGTTCAAGGCGGATTTCGTGCAGATCGCGCCGAATGGCGCCACGGCGCGCGGGACGATGTGGATCATGCGGCCGGGCCGCCTGCGCGTCGAATATCGCCCGCCGGTGAAGCTGCGCATCTTCGCCACGCCGAAATGGCTCATCGTCGAGGACTGCAAGGTGAAGGAGCCGCAATACCTGCCGCTGAGCTCGACGCCGGCCGGCATCCTGATCCAGGAGCGCATCGCGCTCTCGGGCGAGTTCACGGTGACGGGCGTGAAACGCGAGAACCAGTGGATCACGATCACGATCGTCGAGACGAAGTCGCCCGAGAAGGGGCAGATGCGCCTCGTGTTCCGCGCCAATCCGCTGCAGCTCATCGGCTGGACCGTCATCGACCAGACCGGCGCGCCCACCCAGGTGTCGCTCGAGAACGTCCAGGCCGGCATCGCGCTCGACGTCAACCAGTTCGGCTTCATCAGCAAGTGCGAGTAAGCGCAGCGACGGGGTCAGACCCCTTTCTTGACTGATGAGTCCAGAAAGGGGTCTGACCCCTCTCTTGCGATTCACTTTACGTTCTGATACAGGTTACGGCGGCAAATCGGAGGGTTCCATGCCGCGGCCGTTGCGCATCCAGTTTCCGGGCGCCGTCTATCACGTGATGAACCGGGGCAACGGGGGCCAGGCGATCTTCGCGGACGCCACGGATGCGCGCCGCTTCCTGGCGCTGCTCGAGGAGATCGCGGCGCCGCTCGACTGGCGCTTCCGCGCCTACTGCCTGATGACGAACCACTATCACTTCGTGCTCGAAACGCCGCAGCCCAACCTTTCCGCCGGCATGCAGGCGCTGGCCGCGCGCTACACGCAGGAGTTCAACCGCCGCCACGGCCGCGACGGCCAGATCTTCCGCGGCCGCTTCCACGCGATCCTCATCGAGCCCGAATCCTATCTCGTCTCGCTCGTGCGCTACGTCGTGCTCAATCCGGTGCTGGCCGGCCTCGCCGCGGAGCCGGCGGCGTGGCGATGGAGCAGCTATCGCGCGACGGCGGGAACGGCGCCGCCGCCGCCAATGCTCGATCTTTCGTGGATGATCGGCCCCTATGGCGCCGCGCTGCCCGAGGCGCAACAGGCCTGGCGCGCGGACATCGCAGAATGCCTGGCCGAGCGCGCGAAGGTGCAGGCGATCGAGGCCCTGCTCATGAACCGCTCGATCCTCGGCCGGCCCGACTTCGTGCATCGCGCCCGCCGCGCCGCGCACAAGCCGCCGGTCAGGGCGCGACGGAAGAGGGTCAGAAACCTCGCCCACGAGAAGGGGTCTGACCCCTTTTCCGCCACGAATGCCGTATAGTCGGGCCACTCGGGCTTGCAACGGACGAAACGATGAACGAACTTCCGAAGCCGCCGCGCGGCGGCGATCCTCTGCCGCTCGTCGGCGTGAGCGCCTGCCGCCTGATCCGCGAGACGCATTTTCCCGGCCACTGGACCGCCGAGCGCTATCTGCGCGCCGCGGCCGAGGCCGCGGGCGCGATTCCGATCCAGATCCCGGCCCTCGGCGGGACCGCGCTCAGCGACCCGCAATTGCATTCGCTGCTGGAGCGCCTCGACGGACTGCTGCTCACCGGCAGCCCCTCCAACGTCGAGCCGCGCCACTATGATGGCCCGCCGAGCGTGGAAGGCACCGCGCACGATCCGGACCGCGACGCCACGACCCTGCCGCTGATCCGCATGGCCGTGCGCGACGGCGTGCCGCTGTTCGCGATCTGCCGCGGCATCCAGGAGCTCAACGTGGCGCTCGGCGGCACCTTGCACCAGCGCCTCTGGGAAGTGCCGGGCCGCATCGACCATCGCTCCGACAAATCGAAGCCGCCGCTCGAGCGCTACGAGCCGGCGCATCCGGTGAGCCTCCGCATGGGCGGGCCGCTCGCGGTGCTGGCGGGCGCGAGCGAGATTTCCGTGAACTCGCTGCACGCGCAGGCGATCGACCGGCTGGCGCCCGCGCTGCAGGCCGAGGCGCATGCCGGCGACGGCACGATCGAGGCGGTGAGCGTGAAGAGCGCGCGCGCCTTCGCGATCGGCGTGCAATGGCATGCGGAGTGGCGCGCGACCGAGGATCCGCTGAGCAGCGCGCTGTTCAAGGCCTTCGGCGACGCCTGCCGCGCCCGCGCGCGGGCGCGCGTTGCGGGCGTGCGAGTCGCCTGACCCGTCACCCTGAGCGAAGCGAAGGGTCTCTAGCCGCCACGTCGATCCCGGCTTGCTCGCACGCCCCGTTGTGCTGCCAAGAGATCCGCTGCGCTCAGGATGACGTTGCCTGAGGCGGCGGGCGATGGCAGAACGCCGGCGCGATTGCGCGAGGCTGCATGACCGATTTCCTCTCGACGAAGCCGATCCCGCCACGCGAGCGGCTCATCGTGGCGCTCGACATGCCGAACGCCGCCGAGGCCAGGGCGCTGGTCGAGCGGCTCGGCGATGCCGTGTGGTTCTACAAGATCGGCCTTGAGCTGTTCATGGCCGGCGGCACTTTCGAGCTTATGGAATGGCTCGCCGCGCGCGGCAAGAAAGTGTTCGCCGATCTCAAATTCTTCGACATCCCGCAGACGGTAGGCTCCGCGGTGCGCAATCTCGCGAAGCGCAATGCCTATTTCGCCACCGTGCATGGCTACGATCCCGTCGTCGAAGCGGCGCTCGCCAACAAGGGCGGCATGCGCATCCTCGCCGTCACGGTGCTGACGAGCTTCGACGACAAGGACTTGGCGAATGCCGGCTACCGCGCCGATGTGCGCACGACCGTGCTCGCCCGCGCCAAGAGCGCGCTTGCCCGCGGCTGCGACGGCGTCGTGTGCTCGGGCCGCGAGGCGGATGCGATCCGCCGCGCGCTCGGCCCGAACCTGCTGCTCGTCACGCCCGGCATCCGACCGTTCGAGAACCGCCCGGCTGATGATCAGAAACGCGCGGTCGATGTCGAGGATGCGTTCCGCTACGGCGCCGACTACATCGTGGTGGGACGGCCGATCCACGCCGCCGCCGATCCGGCGGTTGCCGCCGCCGAAATCCAGCGGCGCATTGCGGCCCTGTTCGCCGGCGCGGCTGCGCGCTGAGCGCCCCTGCAACGCACGCATGGCGCGCAAAGGGCTGCGGCGCCTTGGCAATTTCCGGCTCACAGAGGCGTTACGATGCGTCTCTTGTTCGCGCCTGAGCCTGCTCCCATATCGGTGGCCGAAGCGGCTTCGGATTCCTCAGGCCGGAGCCGTCCGCCGAGCCGGTCCCCTCCCGGCAAACGCGGAGCCGTATACGGTCCTTCCGGGCGCGTCGTGATCCCCCTCACGACGCGCCACCTTTTTGCGCGCCGTTCGCGGCGGAGCCGCACTTGAGCGCGCGCGCGTCGCCGCTACATTGGCTCGCATGCGCCTCGTCACCTGGAACATCAATTCGGTCCGCCTCCGCATCGATCTCGTGGCGCAACTTGCGCGCGACTGGTCGCCCGACGTGATCTGCCTGCAGGAGACGAAGTGCCCGGACGAATTGTTTCCGCGCGCGGCGATCGAGCGGATGGGATACCCGCACCAGGCGATCATCGGCATGAAAGGCTATCACGGCGTGGCGATCCTCTCGCGCCTGCCGATCGCGCAATCCGGGCACCTGCATTGGTGCGACAAGGAGGATTGCCGCCACGTTTTCGCGACGCTGCCGGGCGGCATCGAGGTGCACAATCTCTACATCCCGGCCGGCGGCGACATTCCCGACCCGGACGAGAACGACAAGTTCGCGCACAAGCTATCGTTCCTGCGCGAGCAGACGCGCTGGTGGAAAGGGCGCGGCAAGGCGCGGAAGCGCATTCTCGTGGGCGACTTGAACGTGGCGCCGCTCGAGACCGACGTGTGGTCGCACAAGCAATTGCTCGATGTGGTGAGCCACACGCCGATCGAGGTGAAGCTGCTCGGCGGCCTCCAGAAGTCGCACGCCTGGGTGGACGCTGTGCGCCACTTCGTGCCGCCGGAGCAGAAGCTGTTCTCGTGGTGGAGCTATCGCGCGCAGGATTGGCGCGCCTCCGATCGCGGGCGGCGGCTCGACCATGTGTGGGTGACGCCGGACCTCGTCGAGCGCTTGAAGGGCACCGCCATCCTCAAGGACGCGCGCGACTGGGCGCGCGCCTCCGACCACGTACCCGTCGTCGTCGATTTCGAGGATTGACGTCTGGCATGTGAAAATTGCCGGCGCCGCGTACGCGGGCTAGGCTGCCGCGGTCGCTCATCGACGGCAACAGGAACGGACCCCAATCGGCGATCGGAGATCGGCCATGTCGCTGTCTACCTTATTTGCCGGCTGTTTCACCGCACTCGTCTTCGCCTCGTCGGCCTTTGCGCAGAACGGCGCCGTTTTGACCGCGGGCGAGATCACGGGACTGCTTGCGGGCAAGGTTCTCAGCTATCGCAACGACAAGCGGTTTGTCGGCGAGCCGGGGAAGCCGACCGCCTGGGTTCCGCGCACGGACGGCAGCTATGCAACCGTCGAGTTCAATTTGCGCTCCGATCACTCCGTGCTCATCCGCTGCACGAACTACGCGCGCAACGGCGCAACTCGGCCTTGCCAGGGCCTTGCCGCGAACGACGTCGGCGTCTGGTCGGTGGAGGCCGGCGCAATTTGCCTGCAATGGCTGAACTGGGGGGCCTCGGAGAAGCGCTGCTACCGGCTGCGGCGCGAAGGCGATGCGTTTCGCGCCGAGCAGGTTTCGGGCGGCCCCTCGAGCATGGATGGCGCCATCGTGCGCATCAAATGACGCTCCGCGCGCCTGCGACGTCGGACACTATCGCGTCGCGCGGATATCGCCTTCGTTCCTCTCGGGCTGGCGCGCGGCCATAGGGATCCTGCGCGCGGGCGACATCGCGCAGCACGTCGGGCCCGCGGCGCCATTTCGCGCGGCGCAGCACGAAGGCGATCTCGGAGGCCGAGCGGTTCGCGGCGGGGCGGTCGCGATCGGTCGTCGTCATGCGATGCTCCTTATGAAATACCTGTAGTGGCACGCGGCTATTTTCTTCAAACGGCCTGGCGGCGGCCGCGTTCACGCAAATGTGCCGCCGGCGGCAATTGCGCGCGGACCCCGGAAGGCGCTACGGCCAAGGCCAGCAACCGAGGAGACTGCGATGCGCGCCTTTCTGACTGCCGCCGTTTTCGGCCTCGTCACAGCGGGCCTCGCCGCGCCGTCTTCGGCCCATCACGGTTGGGGCAGCTACGATTCGTCGAAGACGGTGACGATCGAGGCCACGATCGTCGACGTGAAGTACGAAAACCCGCATGTCGAGATCGTGCTCGAGGCGCAGGGCAAGAGGTGGACGATGACGCTCGCGCCGGTGTTCCGCATGCAGAACCGCGGCGTGCCGCAGCCGACGCTCGTGAAGGGCAAGAAGGTGAAGGTCGAGGGCTACGTCAGCAAGGTGCATGGCGACGAGATGCGCATCGAGCGCATCAGCGTGGACGGCAAGACGGTCGAGTTGCGCTGAGGGGGCGCCGGTACATATGGAGGGGCATACCGGACCGGCCTGGGCGGCGGCGCTCGAGGCTTCGGGCCTCGGCGTGCTGATGCGCGAGTCGTCCGTGCTCTATCCGCTCGCCAATATCGCGCACATCCTCGGGCTCGTGTTCTTCGCGGGCACGATCGTGCTGCTGGACCTTCGCCTGCTCGGCTTCGCGCGGTCGTTGCCCGCGCTGGCGGTGGCGCGCGTACTGACGCCGATCATGCTGGCGGGTCTCGCCGTGCAGATCGCGAGCGGCGTGCTGCTGTTCATCGCCGATGCGCGGCCGCTCTGGAACAATCCGGTGATGCAGGTGAAGGCGGCGCTGATCGTGTTCGGCCTCGCCAACGCGCTGGTGTTCCGCGCGCTGTGGAACCGCCGCCTCGCCGATTGGGACCTGTCGGCGCCTGGCCTCGCGCGCACCCAGGCCGGGCTCTCGCTGCTGACCTGGCTCGGCGTCGCCATCTGCGGCCGCTTCGCCGGCTATTTCTAAGGGGTCAGACCCCTTTTTCCCGCGCAATTACAAAAGCTTGAAATTAAAAAATTGATTTGGCTTCGAAAAAGGGGGTCAGACCCCCTAGATCTGCCAGCGGCGCATTCCGGCGGGTAGCGGCGCGCCGCGCCACATGCCCTTCACGTCGGCGACGAGGCCACCGGGGCGCACGAGGCGCGCGAAATCCGCCGCGGCGAACGCGGCGTAGGGCGCGTGCATCACGGCGCCAACCAGCGCATCGAAGCCCGCGAGCTTCGCGAGATCGCCGGCGAGCGCGATGCCGTATTCCGCCTCCGCCTCCTCCGCATCGGCGAACGCGTCGTGGACCGCCACCGTGTGCCCGCGCGCCTTCAGCCCCGCGACGATGTCGACGACCTTCGAGTTGCGGAGATCGGGGATGTTCTCTTTGAACGTAAGCCCGAGCACGAGCACCGACGACGCCGGCCTGCCCAGCGCCGCATCGATCTGCCCGGCGATGTAGTCGCCCATGCCGTCGTTCGTGCGCCGGCCCGCGAGGATCACCTCGGGGTTGTGCCCGAATTGCTGCGCCTTGTAGGCGAGGTAATAAGGATCGACGCCGATGCAATGCCCGCCGACGAGGCCGGGCACGAACGGCAGGAAATTCCACTTCGTGCGCGCGGCATCGAGCACGTCGTGCACCGAGATGCCCATCTTGTTGAAGATCTGTGCGATCTCGTTGATGAACGCGATGTTGATGTCGCGCTGTGCGTTCTCGATCACTTTCGCGGCCTCGGCCGTGCGGATGTCGCGCGCCACGAACACGTTGCCGCCGGTGACGGCGCCATAAATGCGCTTCAGCAGCTCGGCCGTTTCCGGCGTCTGCCCCGCGACCACTTTCGTCACGCGCTCGAGCGTGTGCTGCTTGTCACCCGGATTGATGCGCTCGGGCGAATAGCCGAGGAAGAAATCGCGGCCCGCGACGAGGCCGGAGGCGCGCTCCAGCTCGGGCCCGCACACGTCCTCGGTGACACCGGGATACACCGTGCTTTCGAGCACGACCGTGTCGCCCTTCTTCAGATGGCGCCCGATGGCGGCCGAGGCGGCGCGCACCGCGCCGAGATCGGGGAGATTCCGCTCGTCGACCGGCGTGGGCACCGTGATCACGTAGACATCGGCGGCGGCAAGATCGCCGGCCGCGGCCGAGAAGCGCGCGGACGTGCCTTTGAGCGCCGCTTCTTCCACTTCGTTCGTGCGGTCGTAGGCGCGCTTCAGCTCCTCGACCCGGCGCCCATCGAGATCGTAGCCCAGCACCGGGAAGTGCCGCGCCAGCGCCACGGCCAGCGGCAGGCCGACATAGCCGAGGCCGACGACGGCGATGAGCTTGGGCGAATGCATTGTTTTTTCGGGAGAAGACGGGGCGCGGGGAGCGCCCCTCTAGCCGCCCGGCGCCGCCATTGTCAACGCGGCGGCCAGCCTCCCCGCGCGATTGACGTTCAATCCGTGAACACGGTATCGTTCAGGCCTTGAACAAAGGGCCCGGAATGGCCGCCGACGCGCCCAACCCATCACCCGCGCCCGCCGCCGGGCCGGAAACCGAGATCACGCTGGGCGTGCTCGACGCGGTCGAGCAGAACGCGCAGGTGACGCAGCGCACGGTGGCCAGCGAGCTCGGCATCGCGCTCGGCCTCGCCAATGCGTATCTCAAGCGCTGCATGCGCAAGGGCTGGATCAAGGTGAAGCAGATCCCGCCCAACCGCTATCTCTATTACGTCACGCCCAAGGGCTTCGCCGAGAAGTCGCGGCTCACCGCCGAGTATCTCGGCTCGTCGTTCACCTTCTTCCGCCGCGCCCGCGCGCAGCTCGAGGAGGCGCTGGGCGCCTGCGCCGCGCGCGGCTGGAAGCGCGTGGCGCTTTACGGCAAGGGCGAGCTGACCGAGATCGGCGCGCTCTGCAACGCCGAGTTCCACCTCGACCTCGTCGTCGTGGCGCCGGGCGCCACGCGCGTGGGCGGCGTGGCCGCGGTGGCGACGCTCGACGAGGCCGGCGCGCTCGACGCGGTGATCATCACCGACCTCGCGAAGCCGCAGGTGGCGTTCGACGCGCTCAAGGCGCGCATCGCGCCGGAGCGCATCCTGACGCCGCGCCTGCTCCGCATCACGCGCGGCAACGGCAAGGCCTGACGCCATGGAACGCTGGTATGTGGCCGAAACGCACCCGCAGGCCGAGGCCAAGGCGCTCCAGCATCTGGCGCGCCAGGGCTATGCCGCCTATCTGCCGCGCTACCTCCGGAGCCGCCGCCACGCGCGCCGCACCGACACGGTGAAGGCGCCGCTGTTCCCCGGCTATCTGTTCGTGTGCATGGACGTGGCGAAGACGCGCTGGCGCGCGATCCGCTCGACGATCGGCATCCGCCACCTGATCTGCGAGGGCGAGAAGCCGCTGGCCGTGCCGCCCGGCGTCGTCGAGGACATCCGCGCGCAGGAAGACGAGCGCGGACTCGTGCCGGTGGCGCCGCCGTTCAAGCCCGGCGAGGAAGTGCGCGTGACCGACGGCGCGCTGCGCGACCAGGT
>CAYZSG010000007.1:0-52099 GCA_964481045.1 uncultured Candidatus Odyssella sp.
TGGCACAGCGCGGTGTATGGCCGCGATCTCGAGGACCCCGCCGCGGTCGGGCGGCGCGCCGGCGAGCGCGCGGTCAAGCGCCTCGGGCCGCGCAAGATGGCGACCGCCAAGGTGCCGGTCGTGTTCGATCCGCGCGTCGCCGGCAGCATGGTGGGCCACCTCCTGGGCGCCATCAACGGCGCCGCGATCGCGCGCGGCACGTCGTTCCTGAAGGATAAGCTCGGCCAGCCAGTGATGGCGCCCGGAATCCGGATCGTCGACGATCCGCTGCGTCCGCGCGGGTTGCGCTCGAAGCCGTTCGACGGCGAGGGCCTCGCCGCGCAGCGCATCGACGTGGTCGAGGACGGACGGCTCACGACCTGGCTGCTCGATCTCCGCTCGGCGCGGCAGCTCAAATCGAAAAGCAACGGGCGCGCCTCGCGCGGCACCAGCGGGCCACCCGGCCCCGCATCCACCAACGCCTATCTCGACAAGGGCAAGGTCTCGCGCGCCGAACTCCTGCGCGGCGTCGAGAGCGGGCTCTATGTGAACGAGATGATCGGCTTCGGCGTCAGCATGATCACCGGCGACTACAGCCGCGGCGCCACCGGCTTCTGGATCGAGAAGGGCGAGCTCGCCTATCCGGTCAGCGAGATCACGATCGCCGGGAACCTCAAGGATATGTTCCGCGCGCTCACGCCCGCCGACGATCTCGTCTTCCGCCACGGCACCGACGCGCCGACCTTGCGCATTGACGGGATGACCGTCGCGGGCGCGTAGCGGCCTTGATCCTGCGCCGTCATTCTTCCCTTCGCTCAGGATGACGAGCGTGCAGGGGCCACCAACACGTTCAACCGCTCCGGCGCGATCGTGAAGCGCACGGGCAGCGCGCCGATCAGGTCGCCGTCGGCATGCACGGGCTCGCCGTCCGCGCCCGCGATCGAAACCTCGCGCGCACGCAGGATGCGCACGCCCTTCGCCGCGTGCAGCCGGCCGAGAGCCAGCGCGAGCGCATAGCGCAGCACCGCCCAGCGTCCGCCCCTCTCGAACAGCACCAGTTCGAAGCTCGCCCGGTCGAGCGAGGCCTCGGGCGCCGCCACGTAGCGGCCCGCATAGAAGCGGCCCTTGGCGAGAATGGCCGAGGCGCATTCGTAAGCGGCGCCGTCGGCGACCAAGCGATAGCGGCGCGGGCGGAGGCGCAGCCACTCGACGAAGGTCTGCCAGGCATAGGCGAGCTTGCCGGCCGCGCGCTTCAGGCCGATCGGCACATTCGCCACCACGTGCGCGTCGAAGCCCACGCCGGCCATCATCGAAAAGCGGCGCACGGCGCCGCCGATCTCCGCATGGCCGAGATGGATCGCGCGCACCGTGTCGCCGGCGGCGATGCGCGCGAGCGCCTCGGCGTCGGCGGGCAGGCCGAGCTCGGCGGCCAGCACGTTCGCCGTGCCGAGCGGAATCAGCGCGAGCCGCGCGCGCCCGCCGGCCAATCCGTTGATCGCCTCGTTGATCGTGCCGTCGCCGCCGGCCACGGCGATCATGCCGCCGTCGCGCGCCGCGCGCGCAAGGCGGGCCGCGTCGCCGCGCGCGCCGGTCGCCGCCGTGCGCACGTCGATGCCCGCCGCGCCGAGCGAAGCGCTCACGCGGGCGAGCAGCCCGCCGCGCCGCCGTCCCGCGATCGGGTTGTAGATGACGAGCAGCGAGCGGCGCGTGTCCGCGCCTGAAGGCGCCGCCGCGGCGTCGCTCTCCAGCGCGACCGCCGTACCGTTCTCCCGTTCGTTCATCGGCCGAGCCTGCCCGTTCGCCAAAGTCGAAATAAAAACTCCAAATGATTGAAACAATATTGACTTGAACTACGGGTAGTAATTCCGCGCCGAGTACACCGCTTGTTTTAGAGATATACCGGGCTTTGGCAATCGGAATTCAGCCGCGCGCAGCCGGATCGGGCGACTGCGCGCGACGATGGGTCCCGCGATGGCGGCGCGCGCCATGAACATGATGGCGCCGCCCGGCAAGGCATTGTCCGACGAGGCGGGGCCGCGCCGCTACCGCGCCATCTGGATCTCCGACATCCATCTCGGCACGCGCGGCTGCAAGGCCGAGTTCCTGCTCGACTTCCTGCGCAACACCGAATCCGAAACGCTCTATCTCGTCGGCGACATCGTCGATGGCTGGCGGCTGAAGCGCTCCTGGTTTTGGCCGCAGCTTCACAACGACGTGGTGCAGAAGCTGCTCCGGAAGGCGCGCAAGGGCACGCGCGTCGTCTACATCCCCGGCAATCACGACGAGCTGCTGCGCCGCTTCCTCGAGATCAACATCGGCCAGATCGAGGTGGTGAGCGAGGCGATGCACACGACCGCGGCCGGCAAGCGCCTGCTCGTGCTGCACGGCGACGAGTTCGACACGGTCGTGCGCTATGCGCGCTGGCTCGCGTTCCTCGGCGACTGGGCCTACAACCTGGCGCTCGCGGCCAATCACTGGCTCAACGTATTGCGCCGCGCGCTCGGCCTCAACTACTGGTCGCTCTCGGCCTATCTGAAGCACCGCGTCAAGAACGCGGTCGAATACATCTCGCGCTTCGAGCACGCGGTGGCCGAAGCGGCCGCCAAGCGCGGCGCCGACGGCGTTGTCTGCGGCCACATCCATCACGCCGAGATCCGCGAGATCGGCGGCGTCACCTACTGCAACGACGGCGATTGGGTCGAGAGCTGCACGGCGCTCGTCGAGCACGCCGACGGATCGCTCGAGATCCTGCGCTGGGTCGAGGATCCGGCCGAATTCTTCGCGCCGTCGCGCGCGCGGCAAGCCGCGGAGGCACGCTGAGATGCGCATCCTTATCGTCACCGATGCCTGGTATCCCCAGATCAACGGCGTGGTGCGCACGCTCGACACGGTGCGCGGCGAACTCGCGCGCGCCGGCCACGTGATCGAGGTGATCGCACCCGACCGGTTCCGCACGATTCCGACGCCCTCCTATCCGGAAATTCCGCTGGCGCTGCTTCCCGCGCGCAAGATGCGCCGGCTCATCGATGCGTTCGCGCCCGAGGCGATCCACATCGCCACCGAAGGCCCGCTCGGCTGGGCGGCGCGCCGCTATTGCCTGCGCCGCAAGCTGCCGTTCACGACCAGCTTCCACACGAAGTTCCCCGAATACATCCACGCGCGCTGGCGAATTCCGGTCCGCTGGGGCTACGCGATGATGCGCCGCTTCCACGCGCCCTCGTCGGGCGTGATGGTGGCCACACCCTCGCTCGCGGAAACGCTTCGGCAATACAAGTTCAGGAATCTGAAACGCTGGACACGCGGCGTCGATACGTCGCTGTTCCGCCCGCGGGCGAAAGCATATTTTAACGAGCGCCGCCCGGTGTTCCTGTTCACCGGCCGCGTCGCGGTCGAAAAAAATATCGAGGCGTTCCTGAAGCTCGATCTGCCGGGCCGGAAAGTGGTGATCGGCGACGGTCCGCAGCTCCAGGAATTGAAAATGCGTTACCCGGACGCGGTCTACACCGGCTACAAGCGCGGCGAAGACCTCGCCGCGCACATGGCCTCGGCCGACGTCTTCGTATTCCCGAGCCTCACCGACACGTTCGGCCTGGTTTTGCTGGAAGCACTGGCCTCGGGCGTTCCGGTGGCGGCGTTTCCGGTCACGGGGCCCATCGACGTGGCCGCCGATCCCAAGCTCGGCTGCCTCGATTGGGATCTCGCCAAGGCTGCGCGCGCGGCGCTCGGGAAGCGGCCCGAGGACTGCCGGGCCTATGCCGAGAATTATTCATGGCGCGCATGCGCCGAGATGTTCCTAGGAAATTTGCAACCTTTTGGCTCCGCGAATCCTGCGGTTGCGCTCGCGCCCGCTTTAATGTCGGAGTAAGGCGGAGCGGCTAGGCTTCGTTCCGCGCCCTGGGGAGAGAGACGACGGGCGCAAGACGGGGACATTCGGACGATGGCACGACAATATGATTTCGACCGGCTGCGCGCGCTCGCGGCGCTGGACGACGACGCGCTCGCGAAGCGCATCGACGCCGACAGCATCGCGGCGATGCAGCGCGTGATGGTCATGCTCGGCGCCGACCAGCGCGCGAGCGGCTTTCCGGTCGATCGCGCGGATTTCGTCGCAACGGTGCGCGCGATGGACGGGCTCTGCAGAGAAGGCTCGCGCTCGCTCGGCGAAGCCATCGTCGAAGCCTCGGCCTGGGGCGACAAGAAGGACAGCGAACGGGCGCGCGCGGTTTACGAGCGCTTCCTCGCCGATTGCCGCTCCAAGTTCCATCGCGAGATCGCGCGCTATCAGCTGCGCAAGCTCGGCGCGGCCGGAGGGTAACGGCATGTCGGCCTATCATGCGGCGCACGCCCTGGCAGCGCTCGATCGCGTCGGTGTCGACACCGCGCAGCGCTGCGCGTTCGATTTCTTCCTCTACTTCCCGACCGAGAACGCCGCGGCCGCCGTCGGCCGCGAGCTCGGCGAAACCGGCTTCCGCTGCCAGGTGCGGGCCAGCGTGCGCGGCGAGTGGCTCTGCCTCGCCACCGCGCAGGTGGTGCCCGACGACGCCGCGCTCGAAACGGTGTTCCACCTGATGGAGACGATGGCCGAGGATTTCGGCGGCAGCTTCGACGGCTGGGAAACGCAGGTCAGGACGCACTAGCCGCGCGAAACCGTGCCGCCTCCGCGAAAGCGGGGATCCTTCCGGCGCAAGGGCCTCCTCCGATCCCTCCTCCTCGGCGCCGGATCGGGTCCCCGCTTTCGCGGCGGCGGCCGTGTTATGGGCCGGCGCGCCGCGGTCATCCGGCCGCTTGCGCCTTGGGCGGCGTCTCTCCTATTGTCCGCCGCGTTCCCTCGAAATATCGAGCCAATTCAGAGTGAAGGCACCGGATGTGGCGCCGCCAAACGGCCTGCCGCGCATGAGCCAGCCGAAATACGATCTCGCCGCCAGTGGCGGGCGGTGGCGCGCGCATTGGGATCTGATGGCGGTCGATCACGGCTTCATCCGCCTCCTCTATCAGAACCGCGCGCGCGTCTCCGCGAGTCTCTACCGCTCGGGCCAGCCGCTGCCGTGCCATTTCCGCGGGATCGTGCGGAAGGGCATCAAGACGATCGTGAACCTGCGCGGCCGCAACGATTCGGGCTGGTACGTGCTCGAGCGCGAAAGCTGCGAGAAGCACGGCATCGCGCTGGTCGATTTCACCACGAAGTCGCGCGACACGCCCTCCAAAGAGCTGATCCATGGCGCGAAGCGCCTGTTCGAGACGATCCGCTATCCCGCGCTCATGCACTGCAAGTCGGGCGCCGACCGCGCCGGCCTCATGGGCACGCTCTACCGCATCCTGCACGAGGGGCGGCCGGTGGAAGAGGCGGTGGAGCAGCTCTCCTGGCGCTACGGCCACATGCGCCAGGCCAAGGTCGGCATGATCGATTACTTCTTCGAGCAGTATCGCCGCTACAACCAGGAGAAGCCGACGCCGTTCCTCGACTGGGTCGACCGCGTCTACGATCCCGCCGCGGTCAAGGCTTCGTTCATGTCGCAATGGTGGGCAAACCTCGTTGTCGATAAGATATTGCGGCGAGAGTGATTCTTTGGCTCGGGATTGTCGCCCCCGCGAAAGCGGGGGCCCATGTGGCCGCGAGTGAGATGTTGAGCAAGCGCTGCGATGTGTGGCGAGCGTGGGTCCCCGCTTTCGCGGGGACGACAGCGATTGTTGCGAGGCGCGCGTGAACGCTCCCACTGTCGCCGCCGCGCCTGTTACACCGCCGAAACGCAAGGGCTTCGCGCTCTATCGCGCGACGTGGCCGCTGGTGCGGCGCCTCCTCGGCGACTACATGAAGAAGCACACCTGGCGGATCGTGCTGGCGTTCGTGTTCATGGCCCTCGCCGCCGCCGCCATGGTGGTGATGGCGAATTTCCTGAAGCCGATCATCGACGGCGCGATGAAAGGCGGCGGCATGAACGAGCTCTACTGGCTCGGCGCCTCGATCGTCGCCGTGTTCGCGGTGAAGGCGGTGTGCTCCTACATCGGCGACATGATGATGCAATATATCGGGCATCGCACCGTCGCCGACATCCAGAGCGGCATGTATGCGCGGCTGATGCGCGCCGATCTCGACCACTTCCACAACACGGCGGCGGGCCAGCTCATCTCGAATTTCCTCTCCGACGCCGCGAAGCTGCGCACCGTGTTTGCCGACACCTTCACCGGCATCGGGCGCGATTCGCTCGCGGTCATCGGCCTCGTCGGCTACATGTTCTATACGGACTGGGTGCTGGCCTGCGTCGGCTTCTTCATCTTCCCGCTCGCCGTCTGGCCGGTGGCCAAGCTCGGCCGCAAGATGCGCAAAGTGTCGGCCAACACGCAGGCCGAGATGGCGCAGTTCACGACTCTGCTCGACGAAGGCTTCACCGGCATCCGCCACGTGAAGGCCTACGGCATGGAGCAATACGAAAGCGCGCGCGCCGACAGCGTCGTGAACCGGCTGTTCAAGCTCAACTTCCGCGCCTCGCGCGTGCGCACCGCGTCCGAGCCGATCCTCGAATTCCTCGCCGGCCTCGCGATCGTCGCCGTGCTGCTCTATGGCGGCTGGCAGGTGATCCATGGCGGGCGCACGCCGGGCACGTTCTTCGCCTTCATCGGCGCGCTGCTTCTGGCCTACGAGCCGGTGCGGAAGCTCGCGAAGCTCAACGCGAACCTGCAGGATGCGCTGCCCGCCGCCGAGCGCGTCTTCGCGGTGCTCGATCTCGGCGCGAAAATCACCGACAAGCCCGGCGCCGCGCCACTGGCGGTCGGGAACGGCGCGGTCAGGCTCGATGCCGTCACCTTCGCCTATCGCCGCGGCGCGCAGACCTTGAACGCGATGACGATCGACGTGCCCGCCGGGAAGACGGTGGCGCTCGTGGGCCCCTCGGGCGCCGGCAAGTCCACGGTGCTCAATCTCATTCCGCGCTTCTACGACGTCGATGCCGGCCGCGTGCTGATCGACGGGCAGGACGTGCGCGACGTGACGCTCGCGAGCCTGCGCGGCGCGATCGGCCTCGTCAGCCAGGAAACCACGCTGTTCGACGACACGATCCGCGCCAACATCGCCTATGGCCGAGAGGGCGCGTCGCAGGCGGAGATCGAGGCGGCGGCGCGCTCGGCGGCCGCGCACGATTTCATCGTCGGCCTGCCCGACGGCTACGACACGCGCGTCGGCGGGCTCGGCGCGAAGCTCTCGGGCGGCCAGCGCCAGCGCATCGCGATCGCGCGCGCGATCCTCAAGAACGCGCCGATCCTGCTGCTCGACGAGGCCACCTCGGCGCTCGATACCGAATCCGAGCGCCAGGTGCAGGGCGCGCTCAAGGCGCTGATGAAGGGCCGCACGACGCTCGTCATCGCGCACCGGCTTTCGACGGTCATCGACGCCGATCTCATCTATGTGCTCGACGGGGGCGAGGTGAAGGAGAGCGGCACGCATCGCGAGCTGTTGGCGCAGCGCGGTCTCTACGCCTCGCTCTATGCCGCGCAGTCCGGCGCCGAGCCCGCCGTCGTGCGGCAGCTGCGGGCGTGATCCTCGGCGCCTATCGCGGCCTCTCTGCGCTGGCGCCGCCGGCGCTCAGGCTGCTGCTGAAGCGGCGGCTCGCGCGCGGCAAGGAAGACGCGGCGCGGCTCGGCGAGCGCATGGGCATGGCCGGGTGCGCGCGGCCGGCGGGGCCGCTCGTGTGGGTGCACGCGGCCAGCGTCGGCGAATCGCTCTCCACCTTGCCGCTGATTGAGCGCGTGCTGGCGCGCGTGCCGGCGGCGCATGTGCTCGTCACCACCGGCACCGTCACCTCGGCGCGCATCATGGCGGAGCGTTTGCCGCCGCGCGCGTTCCACCAGTTCGTGCCGCTCGATGCGGCGCCGTGGGTCGCGCGTTTCCTTGATCACTGGCGGCCCGACCTGGCGCTCTGGATCGAATCCGAGCTGTGGCCGAACCTGCTGCGCGAAACGGCGGCGCGCGGCATCCCGTCGGCGCTCGTCAACGCGCGCATGACCGAGCGCTCGTTCCGCGGCTGGAAGCGCTGGCCCGCCGCCGCGCGCGATCTGCTCGGCGCGTTCCGCATCGTGCTGGCACAGAACGAAACCTACGCCGAACGCTTCCGCGCGCTCGGCGCCGCCGAAGTATCCGCGGCGGGCAATCTCAAATACGCGGCGCCGCCGCTGCCGGCCGACGACGCGAAGCTGGCCGCGCTGCGCGCCACGATCGGGCCGCGCCCGGTGTGGCTCGCGGCCAGCATCCATCCGGGCGAGGTGGAAGCCGTCGCCGATGCGCAGGCGCGGCTGAAGCGCGCGGCCGGGGCACTCTGCATCGTCGTGCCGCGCCATCCGGAGAAAGGCGCCGCAATGGCCGAGGCGATGCGCGACCGCGGCCTTGCGGTCGCTTTGCGCTCGACGGGCGCGCTGCCCGGCGCGGACACGGCGATCTACGTCGCCGACACGCTCGGCGAGCTCGGGCTTTTCTATCGCGTGGCGCGTCTCGCCTTGATCGGCGGCTCGCTGATCCCGCATGGCGGGCAAAATCCGATCGAGCCGGCGCTGTTCGGCGTGCCCGTGCTGCACGGCCCGCATGTCGAGAATTTCGCCGACGTGATCCGTGCGCTGGCGCATGCGAACGCGGCGCTCGAAGTGCGCGACGGCGCGTCGATCGCGTCGTGCCTCGAGCAACTGCTGCCGCGCCCGAACGAGCTGGCGGCGATGGGCGCGGCCGCGAAGCGTTGCGCCGAGGCGGAGCGCGGCGTCATCGATCGCGTGACGGCGGCGCTGGAGCCGCTGCTCGCCCCGCTCGCGGAGAAGCGCGATGCGGCCGCCTGATTTCTGGTCGAGCCGCCGCGTGCTCTCGACGCTGCTCGCGCCGGCCGGCTGTGTCTATGCGCTGGCGACGCGGCTGCGCGTGCGCAAACCGGGCTGGCGCGCGCCGGTGCCGGTGATCTGCGTCGGGAATATCGGCATCGGCGGCGCCGGGAAAACGCCGGTGGCGCTGGCGCTCGCGCGTATGCTCGCGGCGGCCGGGCGCAATCCGCATTTCCTCACGCGCGGCTATCGCGGGCGCGAGGCCGGTCCGCTGCGGGTGGATGCGGTGAAGCACGATGCGCGCGCGGTTGGCGACGAGCCGCTGCTGTTGGCGCGCGCGGCGCCCACCTGGGTTGCGCGCGACCGCGCGGCCGGCGCGCGGGCCGCGGCCGAGGCGGGCGCCGGCTGCATCGTGATGGACGACGGCCATCAGAATCCGTCGCTCGCGAAGGATCTCGCGCTCGTCGTCGTCGATGGCGGCTACGGCTTCGGAAACGAGCGCGTGATCCCGGCCGGGCCGCTGCGCGAGCCCGTTTCCGCCGGCATCGCGCGCGCCGATGCGATCGTCCTCGTCGGCGCGGACGAGACCGAAGCGGCGCGCCACTTCGCCGGCAAGCCCGTGCATGGCGCGCGCATCGTGCCCGACGAGTCGGGCCAGCGCTTCGCCGGCAAAACCGTCGTCGCGTTCTGCGGCATCGGCCGGCCCGACAAGTTCTTCGCCACGCTGAAATCGCTCGGCGCGCGCATCGCCGAGGAAATGCCCTATCCCGATCACCACGCGTTCAGCGACGAGGAGGTCATGTTCATCCTCGAGATCGCCGCGAAGCACGAGGCCGTCGCGGTCACCACCGAGAAAGACCACGCGCGCCTCTCGCCCGACGCGCGCCGCATGGTGGAGACGCTGCCGGTGCGGATCGAATTCGAAGCGCCGGGCGCGGTCGAGGCGATGCTGGCGAGGCTGTTCGCGCGGTAAGACCCGCTCTAGGGCAGCGCGAAGATCATGCACGTCGTCGTGCCGTGTGCGATCAGGCGGCCCTTGGCGTCGAGCAATTTGCCGTCGGCGGTGGCGACGGTCTTGCCCATATTGATCACGGCCGCCTCGCAGCGCACCTCGCCGGTGTTCTCGAACATCGGGCGCACGTAGTTCACTTTGATCTCGAGCGTCGTGAAGCCCTGGCCCTGCGGCACCAGCGTGTGCACCGCGCAGCCCATCGCCGAATCGAGCAGTGTCGCCGCGTAGCCGCCGTGCACGGTGCCCGAGGGGTTGTAGTGCTGGCGTCCGGGCCGGCCGATGAACACCGCGCGGCCGGGGCCGAGCTCGGTGACGGCGAAATCCATGAGCTCGGCGATCGGCGGGCCCGGATAGCGGCCGTCGATCATGCCCTGCAACAAATCGAGCCCCTGCACCGACTTCAGAGTCTCGCGCGGGACGTTGCCGTAGCTCCTGGCGCTACCGTTGCCGGCCGTTTCGCTCATGCCGAAGGTCCTCTTTCGCCTACGCGGGCATATACCCGCATCTTGCGTCGAGGGTATATGCCCCTATAATCGGGGTCAAGATGAGCGAGATCGCACCCACCTATTGCACCTGCCTAGCCCTGCGCCGCGCCACGCGCCGCGTGACGCAGATCTACGACGCGCACATGAAGCCGCTCGGCCTGCGCATCACGCAGTTCGCGGTGCTCGGCCAATTGGCCGGCGCCCCGGGCGAAGTGCCTTCGCAAATCTCCATCACCGCGCTCGCGCGCCGCCTCGGCCTCGACCGCAGCACGCTCGGGCGCAATCTCCGTCCACTGCTGAGGGCCGGGCTCGTCGCGATGGAAGGCGGCGAGGATCGCCGCGCGCATACGCTCGCGCTCACCGAGGCAGGCCGTGCATTGCTCGAGAAGGCGGTCCCGCTCTGGCGCGACGCGCAGCGCCACGTTTCCGAGAAGCTCGGCCGCGACAAGACCCGCGCGCTCCGCGCCGTGCTCGACGAAACGACGGCGATCCTGGGCGGGCGGTGAGGCTTTAGGTTAGTGGTTAGAAAAATCGTTGTATGGCGTGTCCAGTACTACCGCTACATAGATTTCCAGCAGAGCTTGTCGAACTTGGTTCTCTTCACCGACAAATCGATAGTCCATCTTGCGAATTCGGGCCTTTGCGTTTTCGAAGGCTGAGCGAAACTGAGGATTGAGCATTAATCCGTTTCTGCTTTCTGGCCCTTGTCTGTAACTTCTTTTCTCCTTGCCGGTCTCGCCGCGGGCCAGGCGAAATGCAAATGCCGCCATCCGATGAGTTGCGCTCGGCTTGCAATGACGTCCGTATCGCCCCCGCAAGTCGTTAGATCGACCGACGTAGAGATGGTTCTCACCCTCACTAAACAGGTAAACCCCTTTTGTCGGCATGATCTTTGGCAGTTCGCCATTTCGAAGCGGCTGCATCGTCAGCAATCGCTCAATTGACGGCTTGAGCGACTCGACTGCAGTTGTGAAAGTCTTGTCCATCGAAATTCTCGATTACTTCTTCGCCTTCGGCTTCTCGCCCGGCATCGGCCCCACGACGGTCGCGGGATCGAGATACTCCTGGCCGAGATTGAGGCCCCAATGGAGATGCGGGCCGGTCGAGCGGCCGGTGGAGCCGATCGTGCCGATCACCTGGCCCTGCGCCACGCGGTCGCCTGTCGCCACGCGCAGATCCTGCATGTGGATGTAAAGCGTCGAAACGCCGAGGCCGTGATCGATGATCACGGTCTTGCCGGAGAAATAGAGATCGCCATGCGCGAGGCTCACCGTGCCGGCGGCGGCGGCGCGCACCGGCGCGCCGGGCGGAGCTGCCACGTCCACGCCGTAGTGTGGGCGCAGCGGCTTGCCGTTCACGATGCGCTGGCTGCCATACACGCCCGAGATTCGCCCCATCGCCGGCCAGAGGAAGCCTGTGCGCCAGAACGGCTCCGTGCTCACGCGCTCGCGCGCGCGGCGCACCATGAAATACTCTTCTTCGAGCCGCTTCATCACCTCCGGCGGCGGCTCGACGTATTTCTGGTCGACGCCGTCGACGCGTTGCACCTTGTATTGCCGCGGCGCGATGGCGAGCGCTTGCGTCCGTGTCTCGCCGCGCGCGGTCACGGCCAGCGTCCAGTCGCGCTTCGCGTCGCGCGCGAAGCCGAGCGCGAAAGCGCCGGCGGAATCGGTGGCAACCGGCTTGCCATCGAGCGTCACGATCGCGCCCGGAACGGTGCGCCCGACCACCAGCGCGCCCTGCGTGAGCTTCCCTTCGAGCTTCAGCGGAACTTCGGCGCGGGCGAGGGTCGCAAAGGCAATTCCTGCAATGAGGCCGAGCGGCAATAGCTTCACAGCAGCGTCCCCTGATCGTCGTCGGTGCCGCGCTTGCGTTTCGGCGCGGGGCGCGGCGCGGCCGGAGCGGCGCGGGCACCTTCGCCGGTAATGCGCGCGCCCACCTCGCCGTCGCGGAAGCGGATCGTCACGTCGGCGCCGGGCTTCGCGCCGGAAACGCTCGTCATCGGCTCGCCGGCGGCGTCGCGCACCAGCGCATAGCCGCGATCGAGCACGCGTGCGTAGGAGAGCGATTCCAGAAGCTGCGCCTGGCCGGCCAGGCGCTGCGCGGCGTCGGCGATGCGCCGGCGCACGAGGCCGGGCATGCGCGCCGCCAGTTCCTGCGTGCGCTCGAGGCCGCGCGCGATCGGCTGCTCCAGCACCGAGCGGCGCAGGCCGCCGGCCGCGCGCGCGAAATGCTGCTCGCGCACGCGCAGCCAGCCGAGCAGCGCCGCGCCGAGGCGCGACGACCAATCGTCGAGCCGCTGCTGCGCGTGCCCCAACAGCATCGGCAGGTCGGGCAGGCCGCCGGCCGCCGCCGCGACGCGCGCACGCCGCTCGTCGAGCGCGCGCTGCATGCCGCCGATGCCGCGCCGGCCGAGGTCGAGGATGCGCGCGGCCAGCTCGGATCGCACCGGCACGGCCATCTCGGCGGCCGCCGTCGGCGTCGGCGCGCGCTTGTCGGAGGCGAAATCGATCAGCGTCGTGTCGGTCTCGTGGCCCACGGCCGAGATCAGCGGAATCTTCGAGCCCGCCGCCGCGCGCACGACGATCTCCTCGTTGAACGCCCAGAGGTCCTCGAGGCTGCCGCCGCCGCGCGCGACGATGAGCAGATCGGGCCGCGGCACCGGCCCGCCTTCGGGCAGCGCGTTGAATCCCTCGATCGCGCGCGCCACCTGCTCGGCGGCACCTTCGCCCTGCACGGCCACGGGCCACACCAGCACGCGGCGCGGAAAGCGCTCGTCGAGCCGGTGCAGGATGTCGCGGATCACGGCGCCGGTCGGCGAGGTGACGACGCCGATGACCGTGGGCAGGAACGGCAGCGGCCGCTTCCGCGCCGCGTCGAACAGGCCCTCGGCGGCGAGCTTCGCCTTGCGCTCCTCGAGCAGCTTCAGGAGGGCGCCGGCGCCGGCCAGCTCCATGCGCTCGACGACGATCTGGTATTTCGAGCGGCCGGGATAGGTGGTGAGCCGCCCGGTCGCGATCACCTCCATGCCGTCCTCGGGCTTTATGCCGAGGCGCGCCGCCATCGCCTTCCAGACGACGCCGTCGAGCACCGCGTCTTCGTCCTTGAGCGCGAAATAGCAATGGCCCGAGGTGTGGCGCTTGAAGCCCGAGATCTCGCCGCGCACGCGCACATGGTCGAACTCGCTTTCCACCATGCGCTTCAGCGCCGACGACAGCTCGGAAACCGAGAGCGCCGGGCGGTTATGATCGAGCGGAACGGCGGGGGCGTCGGCCATGCGCCCTATCTAACAGCGCCGGCGCGGCCGGGCAAAGTGCGGGACAGCGAGGATCGCGCTGTGTGGCGCAGGTCACTTTTCGGCTTGTGGCGATGCTGCTGTTGTCTGGAAGCGCCGCCGTTCGAGGCTTGCCCGTCGAATCCTCGTCTGTCCTGATCAGACCGGTCTCGCGAGCGGACCGTGCGCGGAGGGGCGCCCATGCTGCCGCCGATTTTTCAGTCTACATCCGGCCGGATCGATCCTGCCGCGTTCACCGCACCGAAGCAGGCGGACGGGCAGTTTCATCTTGCGCTCACCATGGCCGGAACCGTCTCGGCAGCGGCTTACACCGCAGGCGTGGTCGACTTCTTCATCGAAGCGATCGAGGCCTGGGAGAAGGCGAAACGGAGCGATCCGGCCGACACACCCGATCACACGGTCACGCTGCACGCAATCAGCGGCACATCGGGAGGCGGCATCACGGCCGCGATCGCGGCGGCAACGCTGTTCCGCAAGTTCAGCCCCATGAACATGGCGGAAGTGCCTTCGCCCGAGGCGCTGCCGCCCCGCGATAACCGCCTGTACGACACGTGGGTCCGCGCGATCAACATCGACAAGCTGCTCGCGCTCGACGACCTCGATCCGCGGGAGAAACCCAAATCGCTGCTCAATTCGCGCGCGATCGATCGCATCGCCGAGCAAACGCTCGACATGGCGCCGGCCGATCCGCCCGGGCCGCGCGGTTGGGTGAAAGACGAGCTGCACGTCTTCATCACCTCGGCAAATCTGCGCGGCGTTCCACATCGAATCACGTTCACGGGCACGACCGGCCTCGGCTATCCGATGCTCGGGCACTTTAACTACCAGCACTTCCTCGTCGCGGCGCCGCCGGCCAAGGCCGCGTGGCTGACCCACCTCGATCCGGCCGAAATCAAGGGAGTGGCCCTGAATGAGGCGGAAGAAGGGAAGCGCGAGGGCTGGGCCGCGCTCGTCGACGCGGCGCGCGCAACCTCGGCGTTTCCGCTGGGATTCCGCGCCCGCCGGCTCGGGCATGCGCGCGAATTCTACGCCAACCAGCAATGGCTCTATCCCGACGTCGCGATGAAACTCTCGCCGGCAAGCGTCGAGCCAGACTGGCTGATCGACTACGACGCGAAACCGGTCGACGCGCGTATCGAATTCCTGAATGTCGACGGCGGCGCCATCAACAACGAGCCGTTCGAGCTCGCGCGCGTCGCGCTGTCCGGCGTCGACGGCCGCAATCCGCGCGATGCGGAGAAGGCCGATCGCGCCGTCATTCTGATCGACCCGCTCTGGCGCCCCGAATCGGGCCAGGATCCGACGGTAAACGGGAAGCCCGTCGTCGTCGATGGCGAGGTGCAGCGGGGGCGCATTGCCCGGCGCGGCGACCCCAGCATCTTCGCCGTCGCCGCCAGCCTGCTCGGTACCCTGATCGCCAATGCGCGATTCAAGAGCGACGAGCTCGGCCTGTCCGCCGACGAGACCGTGTTCAGCCGTTTTCTCGTGGCCCCGCGCTCGCCCATCTCCGACGGCAGCTACTACCGCTATCCCATTTTCGGCGAGCTTCTCGGCGCGTTTGCGGCGTTCCTGCACCGCGATCTCCGCCACTACGACTATCGGCTGGGCCGCGAGAACGCGCGCGCCTTCCTCCTGCGCTGGTTCGCCCTGCCCGAGGAGAATCCGTTGTTCAAGAAGTGGCCGAAAGAGAAGCGCGCCCGGTGGATCCAGCAGTATCAGGTCAAAGAGGGCGACAAGCCGGTGCTGCTTCAGAAATACGAGAATGGGCGGAAGATCGGCGAGCCGCAGCGTCTCATCCCGATCATTCCATTGGTCGGCACGGTGCAGGGGCCGATCGTGATCGCCGACCGCAAGCCCCTGCTGGCGCATCTGAACTACGACCACTACGCGTTCGACATTCGCTGCCGCATCGACGCGCTTTTCGGGGCGGTCAAGCGGGAGATCGCGAAATCCCGGCTTGCCCGGGTCTTCGTCGGGCCGATCCTCGACGGCGTCTGGTTGATCCTGCGCGGCAAGGTCGTCGCGCAGATCCGGGCCGCCTTCGAGGCGGCGCAGAAGCAGGCAGCCGAAACGGTATCCCTCGACACGGTGAAACGCGTCGGCCCGGCGGTCCCGGCCCTTAGGGAAAAGAACGGCTGGCGCCGGCTCTGACCTGTTGATCTTTCTTCCTTCGCCGAGCCGCGCCGGCGTGGCAAATAGGGCGCGCCGGGAGGGATCGGGATGCGGATACTCGTCGTGGGATCGGGCGGGCGCGAGCATGCGCTGTGCTGGGCCATCGCCGGCTCGCCGCTCTGCGACAAGCTCTATTGCGCGCCCGGCAATGCCGGCATCGCGCAAGAGGCCGAGCGGGTGCCGATCGGTGCCGAAGACATCCCCGGCCTCGTCGAATTCGCGCGCAAGGAGAAGATCGATTTCGTCGTCGTCGGGCCCGAGGGGCCGCTGGTGGCCGGCCTCGCCGACCGGCTCGAGGAAGCGGGCATCAAGACCTTCGGCCCCTCGGCGGCGGCGGCGCGGCTCGAAGGCTCGAAGGGCTTCGTGAAAGACCTCTGCGCGCGGCTCGATATCCCGACTGCGCGTTATCAGCGCTTCACTGATGCCGCGGCCGCGCGCGCCTATGTGCAGGCGCAGGGCGCGCCGATCGTGATCAAGGCCGATGGCCTCGCGGCCGGGAAGGGCGTCGTCGTCGCGATGACGGTCGCCGAGGCGCTCGCCGCCGTCGACGAGCGCATGGTCGCGCGCAAGTTCGGCGATGCCGGCACCGATGTAGTGATCGAGGAGTTCCTCGAAGGCGAGGAGGCCAGCCTGCTGGCGCTGGTCGATGGCGAGCATGTGCTGCCGCTGCCCTCGGCGCAGGACCACAAGCGCGTCGGCGACGGCGACACCGGGCCGAACACCGGCGGCATGGGCGCCTATTCGCCCGCCCCGGTCGTGACGCCCGAGGTCGAGCGCATCGCGATGGAGCGCATCTTCAAGCCCACCGTGGCGGCGATGAAGGCGGCGGGCGCGCCGTTCAAGGGCGTGCTCTATGCCGGCGTCATCATCGACAAGGGCCGGCCGAAGCTCATCGAGTTCAACGTCCGCTTCGGCGATCCGGAATGCCAGGCGCTGATCGTGCGCCTGAAGTCCGATCTGCTGCCGGCGCTGATCGCGACGCGCGACGGCGAGCTCAAGGATTTCGATCTGCGCTGGCACGACGAGGCCTCGCTCTGCGTCGTCATGGCGGCCAAGGGCTATCCCGGCGACTACGCGAAGAACACCGAGATCAGGGGCCTCGAACGCGCGGGCAAGGTCGAAGGCGCGGTCGTGTTCCATGCCGGCACCGCCGCGAAGGACGGGCGCATCCTCGCCACCGGCGGCCGCGTGCTCGGCGTCACCGCGCGCGGCAAGTCGGTGGAAGAGGCGCGCACCCGCGCCTATCGCGCGGTCGATCTCATCGACTGGCCGGAAGGCTTCTGCCGCCGCGACATCGCGTGGCGCGCAATGAAGTAGCAGGCGAAGCGCGGGAGACGCGATGCGCGGCTTCTTCAAGATTCCGTCGGTCGTCCAGATCTGGCTGGCGCAGATGATCGTGCTGCTGTTCCTGTCCGATCCGGTGATCCGGCTCGTGAACGCGGTCGCGCGGCCCCAGACCGGCATCCTGAAGACGAAGTTCGACTGGTTCGATCTCCTACCTTGGGCGATCGGCGCGCTGTGCCTCGTCTGGCTGATGCTCACGATCTTCCGGCCGACGCTCGGCCGCGTGAAGTGGACGCCGTTCTTCCGGGCCGGGCCGCTGCCGGTGTGGAATCATTCGGCGGCGCTCACCTACACGTTCCCGTCCACGCACCCGTCCTATGTGTTCATGGACGCGCTCGCGGCCGGCTTCGCCTATTTCATCTACGCGGTCTGGGCAGAGGGCTGGGAGGAGCGCAGGCTCGAAGGCATCATCATCCTCGCGCTCGGGCTGCTCACGCCGGTGGCGCGGCTGTTCGCGTGGTACGGGCTCGGCCTGCGCCCGCCGGCGCCGGCGCCCGGCGCCGAGGCCGCGCGCCACGCCGAAGACGTGCTGCGCCAGGGCTGGCGCCCGGTTTTCGCGTTCTACGCGGTGCTGACGCCGATCCTCCTCGTGGCGGGCGGCTTCGCGTGGTTCTCCACCGGGCGCGACCAGGCGGCGCGCGTCGCCGCCGCGATCCGCATCGATGCGAACGAACTCGCCGCGAGCGCGCGCTATTTCCAGGAGATCCGCGACACGAAGGCCACGCTCGAGCAATCGAAGCTCGCGCGCATCACGATCGAGACGACGGCCGAAGGCCCGCGCTGCGAGCACGAAACGGTCAAGAGCGCGGTGCACTACAACGTGCGCGCGCCGTTCGGCCGCGCCGGCGAGATCATGCTCGTGCTCTCGCCCGCAACGCGCGACCGCATCCTCGCGCGCCGCGCCAAGGGCGATCCGGGGCCTTACGAACTCCTCGGCATCCTCGTGCGCCCGCCGGCCGCGATTCCAGAGTGGCGGCGCCACGTGTATTGCGCGCTGGCGCAGGGCGCGCCGCGGCCGCGCTGGATTTTCGAAGCGGAAGACGTGATCGCGGGAAAAGGGAAGTGAACAGGAGCCGGGGAGCCGGGGAGAAAGTTATTTGCGCGCTGCGCGAGCGCTGTTGAATCTCCCCGGCTCCCCGGCTCCTGTGATTCCTTCTTCACTTGGAGCCCTCAAGTTAACCATATTAATTAATCAATAACCTTAAGAAATGGTTCGCGTTTTTCTTTGACTTGCTTAAAAAAGTATTGAATTTTCGCGCCTGCATTTCTTTGCGGCGGCTCCAGCCCGCTCGCGTCCCGGTCGAGGGGGCCGCCGCAAACAAATGGATCCGGGAACACGCATCATGTGGGCCGCGAGCGGGACCGAAACTCCGCAAGACATTCTTTCGCGTTCGCTCGAGGGTGCGGTGGGCCTGCTCGCCCGCCGCGTCGCCGAGCCCGAGTTCGCCGCGATCGTGCGCACGGCCTTCGCCGACGGCGCGGACCGCAAGGCGGTGGCCGACGCGCTGGCCGACGTTCTCGTCTCGCGCAATATGCCCAAGGTGCAGCTCGTTCCGGCCGAAACGCTGCACGGCGCCAGCGGCGCCTACGACGCGAAGTCCGACACGATTTACGTCTCGCAGCAACTCGTCGCGAGTGGTTCCACGGCCGCGATCGAGCGCGTGCTGCTCGAGGAGCTCGGCCACGCGATCGACGCGCGCCTCGGCCTCGGCGATTCGCCGGGCGACGAGGGCGCGCTCTTCGCGAAGCTCGTGCTCGGCGAGGCGATCGCGCCCGCGGAATTCGCGGTGCTCAAGGCCGAAAACGATCACGGCACGATCGAGATCGCGGGCGCGAGCGCGCCGGTCGAGTTCGCCGCCACTTACGGCACGGTGACTCTCGACGGCGCGCTCGGCGAATGGACCGCCGCCGACCGGCTCGACACCGCCGCGTCCGGCGCCGCCGGCTACGCGCTCTACGGCAAGTTCACCGGCGACGCCTACGTGTTCGCGATCAGCTCCGCCGTCGCGATCGGCGCGGGCACGACGGTGTGGCTCAACACCGATCAGAGCAAGGCCACCGGCTATCAGATCTGGGGCTGGGCGGGCGGCGCCGAGTACAACGTCAGCTTCGACGGCGCGGGCCTGCCCAAGCTCTTCAGGGGCGCCGAGGGCCAGACGCTCGTCAACGGCACGATCGACTACGGCCGTTCCGCCGATGGAAAGCTCGTGGAGTTCGCGGTGCCGGTGTCGTCGCTCGCCGGCGCGCCGCAGGCGGTGGACGTGCTCGCCGACGTGAACGAGCAGACTTACCTGCCGAACGACTACGACGCATACACGCTCACCGTGGCGGCCCCGCAGGCCGGCCCCACGCCCGTCGTCGGCAACGTCACGCTCGACGGCAGCCTCGCCGACTGGACCGCGGCCGACCGGCTCGAGCTGCCGGGCTCCAGCGTCGCGGGCTACGAGCTCTACGGCAAGTTCACGGGAGATTCCTACGTCTTCGCGCTCAAGGCCGATGCCGGCCAGATCGGCGCCGGCACGACGTTCTGGCTCAACACCGACCAGAACAAAGCCACCGGCCATCAGATCTGGGGCTGGGCCGGAGGCGCCGAGTACAACGTGAACTTCACGAACAAGCCCAATCTCTACACCGGCGGCGAAGGCCAGACGCTGGTGAGCAACGCGCTCCAATATTCCTACAGCGCCGACAAGGGCATCGTCGAATTCGCCGTGTCGGCCGCGCAGCTCGCCGGCACGAAGGCGCTCGACGTGCTCGTCGATGTGAACGATTCGGTTTACCTGCCGACCGACTACTCCTCCTACACCTACTCGGTGGCGGCGCCGGTCGCGCCGGGCCCGGCGCCGGTGGTGGGCGACAAGACGCTCGACGGCAATCTCGCCGATTGGACCGCCGCGGATCGCGTCGACCTGCCCGGCTTCCAGGTGCCCGGCTACGAGGTTTACGGCAAGCTCACCGGCGATCACTACGTGGTCGCGATCAAGTCCGACACGGTCATCGGCGCCGGCACGACGACGTGGTTCAACGTCGATCAGAACGCCGCCACCGGCTATCAGATCTTCGGCAATTCGGGCGGCGCCGAATACAACGTCAACATCGGCACCGGCGGGCAGATCGGCCTGTTCAGCGGCGACGCGGGGCAGACGCTGCTGCAATCCGGCCTCCAGCACGGCCTCTCGGCCGATGGCAAGGTGATCGAATTCGCCGTCGCGAAATCCGCGATGAGCGGCGCCACCGGCAACGTCAACGTGCTCGTCGACGTCAATGACCAGACTTACCTGCCGGTCGATTACGTCAACCAGTTCACGATCCGCGGCGGCACCGCGCTGCCGCCGCCCGCCAATGACGGGCTGAAAGTCGCGATCGTCTACTCGGAGACGACGGCGGCGAAGTATTTCGATCTCACGGCCTATTCGCAGCTCTTCATGGCCGCGCAGAGCCAGGCGACGATGGCCGGCGTGCCGTTCGACGTGCTGTCCGAAGACGATCTCACCGACGCGTTGAAGCTCGCCAGCTACGACGCGATCGTGTTCCCCGCGTTCTCGCACGTGCCCGATGGGCAGCTCGCCGCGATCGAAGGCGCGCTGAAATCCGCCGTTTACGACTACGGCGTGAGTCTCATTGCCGCCGGCGATTTCATGACCAACGACGCCGCCGGCAATTCGCTGCCCGGCGACAGCTATGCGCGCATGAAGTCGCTGCTCGGCGTCACGTTCGAGGGCTACGGCACCGGCGACGTCTCGGTGCGCGCCGGCGACATCTCGCACGGCATGATGGACGGCTATCAGTCCAACGAGGTGATCCGCGACTACACGAACGTCGGCTATCTGCACTTCCAGCCGGTGACGGCGGGCGCCACCGTGCTCGCGACCGAGACGGTCGGCGGCCAGACCTTCAACGCCGTGCTGGCCACGAAGACCGGCGGCGACAACGTGCACTTCGCGACCGACGCGCTGCTCGCCGACAACAATTTGCTGTGGCAGGCGATCCAGGAGGTCACGAAAGCGCCCGGCGCGGTCGAGATCGGCCTCCAGATGAGCCGGCAGACGAGCTTGTTCGCCGCGCGCAACGACATGGACCAGTCGCAGGAGACGCACGACGTCTCTCCCGACAGCGGCCCCGGCATCTACGACGTGATGCTGCCGATCCTCCAGCAGTGGAAAGCCGATTACAATTTCGTCGGCTCTTACTACATCAACGTCGGAAACAACCCGCCCGATCAGCTCACGGATTGGTCGGTCTCGAAGCCCTACTATCAGCAGATGCTGGCGATGGGGAACGAGATCGGCACGCACTCCTACACGCACCCCGACGACACCAATCTGCTCTCGGCGTCGCAGATCGAATTCCAGTTCAACCAGTCGCAGCTCGTCATCGAGCAGCAGCTCGGCATCAACGTGGTCGGCGCGGCGCTGCCCGGCAATCCCGAGAAGCTGCCGACCGCGACTCAGATCATCCAGTACTTCGACTATATCTCCGGCGGCGCCTCCACCTTCGGCGCCGGGTATCCGGGCGCGTTCGGCTATCTCACGCCGGAGCTCGCGAACAAGATCTATCTCGCGCCCAACGTCTCGTTCGATTTCACGCTCGCGGGCTGGCAGAACCTCACGCCGGCGCAGGCGGAAGAGGCCTGGGCGAAAGAGTGGGGCGCGCTGACGAACCACGCCGAGGTGCCGATCATCCTCTGGCCGTGGCACGATTACGGGCCGACCGAGTGGCTGATCGATCCGCCGGCGGGCTCGGACTACACGACCGAGATGTACACGAACTTCATCGCGCGCGCGGCGGCCGCGGGCACCGAGTTCGTGACGCTCGCCGATCTCGCGCAGCGAATCGAATCGTTCGAGAAATCGTCGATCCAGACCTCGGTCAGCGGCAACGTCGTCACCGCGACCGTCACCGGCAGCGATGTCGGCAAGTTCGCGCTCGACATCGACGGCGGGCAGACGATCCAGAAGGTGCAGAACTGGTACGCCTACGATTCCGACAGCGTGTTCCTGGCGCGCAACGGCGGGCAGTTCGCGATCACGCTCGGCGCCGTGGCCGACGACGTCACGCACATCACAGCGCTGCCGGCGCGGGCCGAACTGCTCGCGGTCACCGGCGACGGCACGAACCTTTCATTCTCGGCGATCGGCGAAGGCAAGCTCATCATTGATTTGAAGAATCCGGCGGGCCTGAGCCTCAGCGTCACCGGCGCCGAAATCGTGAGCCTCGTCGGTGAAAGGCTCGAGCTGAACCTCACCGGCCTGGGCCAGCACGACGTGGCCGTCACGCTCTCGGCCGCACCGGTCAACCACGCGCCGGTCATCACCTCCAACGGCGGCGGCGACGCGGCCACGGTCCTCGTGCCCGAGAACGGCACCGCCGTCACCACGGTGAAGGCGACGGATCAGGAGCCGGGCGCGCTCAAATACGCGATCGTCGGCGGCGCCGATTCGGCCGCGTTCACGATCGACGAGAGCACGGGTGCGATCGCGTTCAAGACCGCGCCGGACTACGAAGCGCCGCACGATGTCGGCGGCAACAACGTTTACGACATCGTCGTGCGGGCGATCGACGGGCTCGGCCTCTCGGACCAGCAGACGCTGGCCGTCGCGGTCAGCGACGTGCTCGGAGTCGTGCGCAACGGCAACGGCTCGGCCAACGCGCTCAACGGCACGGGCGAGGGCGACACGCTCGACGGCCGCGGCGGCAACGACACGCTCACGGGCCTCGCCGGCAACGACATCCTGATCGGCGGCGCGGGCGTCGACACGATGCTGGGCGGCGCGGGTAACGACGCGCTCCAGGCCGACGGCGGCAACGACATCCTCACCGGCGGCGCCGGCGCGGACCGGATGACCGGCGGCAGCGGCAACGACCGCTTCGTCTGGTCGGCGATGGAGGATTTCGGCACGCTGGCGCTCGGCGACGTGGTCACCGATTTCCGCAGCGGGCAGGACAAGCTCGATCTCTCGGCGATCGACGCGAACCTCGGCGTGTCCGGCAACCAGGCCTTCACGTTCCTCGCGACGCAGGGCGCCAATTTCACCGCGGCGGGGCAGGTTCGCTTCGTCCACGACGCGGCGGCCAACAAGACCTATGTCGAAGGCAACGTCGATGCCGGCCTCACCGCCGATTTCCGCATCTCGCTCGACACGCTCGTGCCGCTGAAGCAGGCCGACGTGATCCTGTAGCGGCTCGCTTGCGTCCATCCTTCGAGGCCCGCCCGAAGACGGGCGGGCACCTCAGGATGAGGCTATTCTTGTTGGAGCAAAATTTGCCTCATCCTGAGGTGCCGCCGCTCTTGCGGCGGCCTCGAAGGATGGACGCAAGCGCGGCGTGGCCCTGGCCTAGCCGCGTGCCGCCTTGCCAGGCCGCGCCGCGCGCTTTTGCGGCGGCGCCGCCACCACCGTCTCGTCGCGATCGAGCAGGCGGATGAGCTTCGCCACGGCGCCGGTCAGCGCCGCCGATTCGGCCGGAGCCAGCGCCGCGATCAGGCGCTCGTGCAGCGCCAGGCGCAGCGGCATGATCGCGCGATAGAGCGCGCGGCCACTCTCGGTGACCGAAAACAGCACGCTGCGCGCGTCGCGCGGATCGGCCTCGCGGCGCGCCAGGCGGCGGCGGATGAGGCCGGCCGCGGCGCGGCTCACCTCGGCGCGGTCCACGCGCATGCGCGCCGCGATCCAGCGCACGGTCGACGGCGACTGCACCGAAAGCTGGGCCAGCACGCGCCATTCGGCCACGCCGAGCTCGTAGGCCTTGTCGAGCTCCGAGGCGCTGGTGCGCTCGATGAGCTTGGCCAGGATGCAGATCTGATAGCTCAGCAGATCCTCGAGCGGCACGGCGCTGTCGCTGTCGGCTTCGCGCCGGGCGCGGACGGGGAGCGGTTTCATGCGGGCGATGCCGGCGAGGTTGACTCGGCCCTTATCGCATGATTTTCATTGAGCAATCAACAAATCTTGCGGCGGGAACATGACGGACGGAGACGCGATCCTCATCGCCGGCGCCGGCATCGGCGGGCTCACCGCGGCGCTCGCCTTGCAGCAGCGCGGCTTCCGCGTGCGCGTGTTCGAGCAGGCGCCGGAGCTGCGCGAGATCGGCGCGGGCCTCCAGATCAGCGCCAACGGCACCCGCGTGCTGTTCGCGCTCGGCCTCGAGCGCGCGCTGATGGACATCGCCTGGGTTCCGGCGGGGAAAGAGGTGCGCCTCTGGAACTCCGGCGAGACCTGGAAGCTGTTCGATCTCGGCCTCGTCTCGGTGGAGCGCTACGGCTTCCCGTATGTGATGGCGCACCGCGCCGATTTTCACGCCGTGCTCGCCGCGGCAGTGCGGGCGCGCGATCCCGAGGCGATCCGCCTCGGCGCGCGCGCCGAAGGCTTCGCGCAGGACGAGGCGGGGGTGACGCTGGCGCTCGCCGGCGGCGAAAGCGTACGCGGCCGCGCGCTGATCGGCGCCGACGGCGTGCATTCGGCGATCCGCGCGGCCCTGTTCGGGCCCGACAGGCCGAAATTCACCGGCTGCATGGCATGGCGCGGGCTCATCCCGGCCGATCGCCTGCCGCCGCATCTCTTGCGCCCGGCCGGCACGAACTGGGTCGGCCCCGGCGGCCACATCGTGCATTACTTCGTGCGCCGCGGCGAACTCTTGAATTTCGTCGGCGTGCGCGAGCGTTCCGATTGGACCGTGGAGTCGTGGACGGCGGCCGGCACGATCGAGGAGTGCCTCGCCGATTTCGAAGGCTGGCACGACGACATCCAGACGATGATCCGCAACATCGGCACGCCCTGGAAATGGGCGCTGATGGGCCGCGAGCCGATGGCGCGCTGGTGCCAGGGCTGCGTCGGCCTGCTCGGCGATGCGTGCCATCCGATGCTGCCGTTCCTCGCCCAGGGCGCCGTGATGGCGATCGAAGACGGCTACGCGCTCGCCGCATGCCTCGAGGCGCACGCCGACGTGGCCGCGGGGCTGCGCGCCTACGAGGATCTGCGCCGCGAGCGCACCGCGCGCACGGTGCGCGGCTCGGCCGCCAACGCGCAGCTTTTCCATAGCCCGATGCTCGCGGGCCGCGAGGCCGCGCAGCGCTTCGTGTCCGAGAACTGGCACCCGGACCGCATCGCCGAGCGCTACGAATGGCTGTTCAGCCACGACGCCACGCGGTTGCCCGCCGCCGCGCCGGCGTGACCGGCGGTTTCGTTGACATCTCAATGAACAGGCGGCATTCTAAACTGGGTAAGAACAGTCTATTCTATAGCGCTATCGGGAGGAGGCCATGAGGAACGAGGCTGCACAGCCCTGGCCGCGCAACGCGTGGTATCAGGCCGCGTGGAACAGCGAGCTCGGCGAGAAGCCGCTCGCGCGCACGATCATGAACGAGAAGGTCGTCGTGTTCCGCGGTCCCGACGGCAAGGCCGCCGTGCTCGAGGACCGCTGCTGCCATCGCGCGGCGCCGCTCTCGATGGGCACCGTGCTGCCGGAAGGCCTGCAGTGCGGCTATCACGGCATGATCTTCGACGCCGAGGGAAAGTGCGTGTGGATCCCGGGCCAGGCTTCGATCCCGCCGCAGGCGCGCGTCAAGGCCTACCCCACGGTCGAGAAGCAGGAATTCATCTGGGTGTGGATGGGCGAGCCCGAGAAGGCCGATCCGGCTTTGATCCTCGACTATCCGTGGAACGACGACCACGCGAAGTGGCCGCACAAGCACGGCATGTATCCGGTCAAGTGCAACTACATGCTGCTGATCGACAATCTCATGGATCTCACGCACATCCCGTTCATCCACCGCAAGACGATCGGCGGCGGCGGGCGGATGGAGCAGGTGAACGCGAAGGTCGAGATCAAGCGCACCGAGAAGGGCGTGCACTACATGCGCTGGATGCTCGATCACACGCCGCCGCCCACCTACGTGAAGGCGGCGGGCTGGGGCGCGGACGTGAAGGTGGACCGCTGGCAGGAATTCGAATACGTGGCCCCCGGCAGCGTCATCCAGTGGTCGGGCGCGCTCGAGGTCGGCCGCGGCGCGCAGCAGAATCGCGATCAGGACGGCGGCTTCTCGCTGCGCCTCTATCACGGCGCCACGCCGGTGAGCGAGAACGAGTGTTATTACTTCTGGACGCCGGCCAACGGATATCAGCAAGATGATCCGGCGGCGACCGAGCTGCTCTACAAGGAAATCGCCTACACGTTCACGGAAGACCTCGCATTCCTCGAGGGGCAGCAGGCGCGGCTTTCGGAAGATCCGCATCGCCCGCTCGTCGACGTCAAGCACGACGCCATGCGCGTGCACGCGCGCCGCGCGATCGATCGCCTGCTGCAAGGCGACGACAATCCGGCGGCCGCGGCCGAGTAACGGCAATCAACGAGACCGGCGGCAAGTCCGGCGGCGACGGCACGATCACGGCAACGCATCACTCTGGGAGAAGAACGCATGATCAAGGGATCCCACTACGGCGCCGCCGCGCTCGCGATCGCGGCGCTCGCGAGTTCGCTCGTCGCGCCCGCCGCGGCGCAAGAGCTGCGCATCGGCTTCATGAACACCTACAGCGGCGGCGGCGCGGTGCTCGGCAAGCACCAGGACAATGGCTGGAAGCTCGGCCTCGCGCATGTCGGCTGGGCCAAGGACGGCGACAAGATCGGCGGCGTTCCGACGAAGATCTTCTATGCCGACGATCAGCAGAAGGTCGATATCGGCGTCAAGGAAGGCGAGAAGCTGCTGAAGCAGGACAAGGTGCAGATCCTCGCCGGCATCATCTGGTCGAACATCCTGATGGCGCTGACGAAGTCCACCTTCGATCAGAAGACGATCCTCATGACGACGAATGCCGGCGCCTCGCCGGTCGCGGGTGCCGCGTGCAATCCGCTGTTCATCTCGACGTCGTGGAACAACGACCAGAACTCCGAGGCGCTCGGCAAGCGCATGAGCGACGACAAGCTCACCTCGATCTACATGATGGCGCCCAACTACCAGGCCGGAAAGGACATGATCTCCGGCGTCATGCGCAGCCTCAAGGGCCCGAAGGTGATCGGGCAGGATCTCGTCAAGCTGGGCGAGAGCGACTTCCAGGCCAACATCTCGAAGCTGCGCGCCGAGAAGCCGGCGGCGGTGTTCGCTTTCATGCCCGGCGCGATGGCGATCGCGTTCATGAAGCAGTGGGGCGCCTCCGGCGTCGGCAAGGACATCAAGCTCTACACCGTGTTCTCGGTCGACAACGCCACGCTGCCGGCGATCGGCGACGCCGCGGTCGGCACCTATCACTCCTCGCACTGGGGCACTGATCTGCCGTTCCCGGCGAACCAGAAGTTCGTCAAGGATTACGTCGCGAAATACAACGGCCAGCCCTCGGAGTTCGCGGCGCAGGCCTACGACGCGGTGATCCTGATCGACACGGCGGTGAAGGCGATCAACGGCAAGGTCGACGACGCGATGGCGCTGGCCAAGGCGCTGCGCCACACGCCCTACGAATCGACGCGCGGGCCCTACCAGTACAACGTCAACGGCGTGCCGATTCAGAACTTCTATCTGCGCGAAGTGGTGAAAGGGGCCGACGGCAAGCCCTCCATCGTCACGCGCGGCGCCATCCTCGAGAAGCACAAGGACGCCTACTGGGAGCAGTGCCCGGCGAACATGCGGCTCTAGGCGCAGCCGCAAAACCGGAAGCGATCGAGGGGCGGGCCGCGAGGCCCGCCCTTTTCGCGTCAGGGCGTCCGTAACGCGGACACGGCGGCGCTGCGCCATTGCCGCCGCGCGCGGATTGCCGGAACCTGCCCGCCGAGGTCCGGCCCATGATGCTCAAGAACCACTGGTACATCGCCGCGCGCGCGGACGAGGTGACGCGCACGCCGCTCGGCCGCATCATTTGCGGTGTCCCGGTCGTGCTGTTCCGCACCGGGGCGGGCGCGCCCGCGGCGCTGAGCAACATCTGCTCGCATCGCCGCGCGCCGCTCGACAAGGGCAAGCTCGCCGGCGATGCGCTCGAGTGCCCGTATCACGGCCTGCGCTTCGACGTTGCCGGCCGTTGCGTGCGCATCCCGGGGCAGGAGACGATCCCGGCCGAGGCGCACATCGCCGCGTATCCGGCCGTCGAGCGCTGGAATCTCGTCTGGCTCTGGATGGGCGCGCCCGCCGCCGCCGATCCCGCAACGATTCCGGCGCGGCCCTGGCGCGCCGATCCCGCCTGGAACGCCGAGAGCACGCACTACTATCACGTCAAGGCCGGCCATCTGCTGATGACCGACAACCTGCTCGATCTCGGGCACGTCGCCTACATCCATGCCGACACGATCGGCTTCAACGCCGCCGTGCTCGAGAAAGACCCGCTCGTCACCGAGGTGACGGGCGAGCGCGTGCGCAACACGCGCATCGTCGAAAACATCGAGCCGGCGCCCGCGGTGAAAGGGTGGGGCGGCTTCACCGGCCGCGTCGACCGCATCTCGGTCTCGGACTGGACGCCGCCCTGCTATACGGCGATCCAGTTCGCCAATCGCTCGCGCGCCGGCGAGGGCGCGGTGGAATTCCGCATCGATCACTTCCTCACGCCGGAAACCGAGCGCACCCTGCACTACTGGGTATTGGTGTCGCGCAACTTCCGCATCGGCGACGCGGAGCTCACGCGGCGCATTCACGCCGACAACGACCGCGTCGCGGCGCAGGACATCGACATCGTCGAGGCGCAGCAGCGGATGATCGATCTCGCGCCCGGGCGCCGCGACATGCCGATCCGGCAGGACAAGGGCCTCGTCGCCGCGCACCGCATCCTCGAGCGCCTCGCCAAGGCGGAAGATACGGCGCGTTGAGCGCGGGCTTGTCCGGCGCTACTCGGCCGCCTTGGTCGTGGCCGTGGCGGCCGCCGGCGTCTCCGGGACGGGAAACGAAACGACGAAGCGCGCCCCGCGCGGGCGCGGCTCGGCGGCGAACGTGCCTTGAAGCTGCCGCGTCAGGTTCAGGATCACCGCCATGCCGAGCGAGCGGACGCGTTCGGGCGCGAAATCCGCCGGCAGCCCCTTGCCCTCGTCGGCAACGGCCAGCTCCACGCGCTCGCCGCAGCGCCGCAGCGAAACGTGCAGCGGCCCGCCGGCGCCGGCGGCATAGCCGTGCTTCACCGCGTTCGTCACGAGCTCGTGCGTGATCAGCGCGAGGCTCAGCGCCGCCTGCATCGGCAGAACGGTGCGTTCGGCATCCACGGTGATCGCCGCTGCGCCGCCATCCATGTAGGCGCGCGCGGTTTCCTCGCACAGCGCCTTCAGCGTCTCGGCGAAATCCACCGTGCTCGTCGCCTCGGAGTGATAGAGATGGCGGTAGATGACGCTCATCGAGACGATGCGCTCGCGCGCGTCCTTCAAGTGCTTGCGCACCGCCGGGTCATCCACCTGCCGCGATTGCAGGTGCAGGAACGCGGCGAGCAGCTGCAGGCTGTTCATCACGCGATGCTGCACCTCGCGGATCAGCAGCGTCTTCTGGCCGACGAGCCGCTCGATCTCACCCGCCATCGTGTTGAGCGCGGCGCCGAGCTGGCCGAATTCCGTGCCCGGCGTTCCGGCGGGGAAGCGCGCGCCCATGTCGCCATCGGCGTGCTTGCGCGCCGCATCGACGAGGGCCGCGATCGGGCGCTGGATCAGGCGTCGCGCAGCCCACCGGGCAAGGCCGAAGCTCGCGAGCAGCAGCAGGGCCGCGATCAACGCGCTGCGCAGAGCCGTGGCCCGTGCGCCGGCCAGAATGGCGCCGCGGTCGAGCCCGACCACGACGGCAAGATCCGCCGGCGGCAGAGCCACGGGAACGACCGCGGCGAAGTGCTGGCGGCCGCCGAGCTCGACGGTTTCCTGCATCGTCTCGCGCGCCTGGCCGAGGCGCACGAGAGCCGGCGGCGCCGTCTCGCTCGGGTCGAGCCCTCCATACTCGCCGGGCGATACGGCCGCCACCGTGCCGGCGCGGTCCAGCACCGCGGAGAATCCCTGCTTGCCGACGTATTTCTGCTCGAGCAGTTTCGTCAGCACGAGCGGATCAATGGTCAGGATGACGACGCCGGCCACGCGCCCCTCGGCATCGCGATAGCGCAGGCCGACTGGCAAAGTGGACCGGCCGGAAGCCCGCCCTTTCTGCACGGTTCCGGGCACGATCCGGTCTGTCTCCAGCGCCTCCTTGAAGTACACGCGATCGGCTGCGGATACGTCGCGCGAGATGGGAACGCTCGCGCAGACCGTGCGGCCCTCGAGATCGACGACGGCCGCCAGGGTATAGAGTGGTATGGTGGCAAGAACCGATTTGAGCCAGCGATCGCAGGCGCCCGGGGGCGCGTCCCGCTCCCGCATGCGTTCGCCGATGGCCGACGCCAGCTGCCGCGATCCCTCGAGAACCTCCGAAATCGCGCCGGCGGCCAGCCGCACTTGCGTGACGGCTTCTTCGCGCGCCCGCTGCTCCGCATCGCCGTAGCGCTCGTTCGCGTTGAAGGCCAGAATCCCGACGAACGGGATCGACGCCGCCGCTACGAGGGTATAAAGCCGCCGCCGCAGGCTCATGCGTGCTTCGCGCTGGGATTCCGCGGCACTATAGCGGAACGCAAGTCACCGGCCACAGGTTTCGCCGCCTCCCCGTGATCCGCAAATCCCGGCCTTGCGCAAAGCCGGGGTTATCGCGGGCGCGGGAATGATCTATATCCCAATAAAGGGGGCTCCGCGTCGACAAGGAGCAGGAACATCATGCTGCCTTCGGTTCATCAGGCGCTCGCCGCGCGCAGCGGGGCGACACGAGCACGGCTCGCGATGCGCGGGGGTGCGCGCACGGCGGCGGCGCCGCGCACCGTCCTCATCGTCGAGGACGATACGATCATGGCCCTCGCGATGCGCGACGAGCTCGAGGCGCTCGGCTACGACGTCGTCGGCACCGCCGACAACGGCGCGGAAGCGATCACGCTCGCCCGGGAGTTCGCGCCCGATCTGGCGCTGGTGGACGTGCGCCTGCGCGGCGCGATGGACGGCATTGCGGCCGCGCGCGCGATCCGCGCCGGCGGCGCCACGCGCATCGCCTTCGTCACCGCGCATGTCGATCCCGGCACGCGCGCGGCCATGGCGGAGGTGGGCTACGCGGTGCTGCTGCCGAAGCCCTACACCACCGCGCAGCTCGCGCGCGCCGTCGCCGCCGCGTTCGAGGCCTAGCGCACGCTCAGCCGATCCGCGGCAGGAACCAGGCGAGCAGCCCCGCCGCGATGATCCACGCGATCGCCGAAGTGACGATCACCGAGGCCGCGACGCGCGCCACGAGCAGTTCATAGCGCATCGCGAGCACGAAGGCGGTGACGCCGGTCGGCATCGCGCCGCAGAGGGCCGCGATCGCCACGTAGAGAGGCGCCAAGCCGAAGACATATTGCGCCGAGACGAAGCACGCGACCGGCAGCACAAGGAGCTTCAGCACGCCGAGCGCCGCCACTTGGCGCAGATCGCCGCCGATGCTGAATCGCGTGAGCGAGGCGCCGAGCGCGAAGAGGGCGGTCGGCGTCGCCGCCTGGCCGAGGAACGCCAGAGACTTGTCGATGACCGGGTCGAGGCCGTAACCGGTGAGGCCCCAGAGCACGCCGGCCACAATCGCGGTCAGAATCGGCGTCTTCACGAGCGAAAGCGCGGCGGTGCCGAGAATGGCGAGCGTCCCCGCCCGCTGGCCGTCCGCGCCGCCGCGCCCGATCTCGACCGTGATCGAGGTGAGCGAGAACAGGATCGGCGATTGCAGCGCGAGCAGCGCGCTCGCCGGCAGCACGGCCTGCTCGCCGAACGCCGTTATCGAAAGCGGCAGGCCGAGCAGCAGGATGTTGGAATAGGTGCCGCCCACCGCGAACAGCGCCTGCTCGGCGAGGTTCATGCGGAACAGGAGACGCCCCGCCGCCATCGCCAGCGCGAAGGTGGCGAGCACCGCGGCGTAGAACGCGAACACGATCAAGAGCGCGTCGCCGTGCGGCGCCTCGAGCCGCGCCATCGAACGGAACAGCAGCGCCGGGATCGTCACGAAGAAGCAGAAATTCGTCAGCGCCCGAACCGCCTCCTCGCCGAACAGCCGCGTCTTGCCGAGGCCGTAGCCAAGAAGGATCACGGCGAAGACGGGAAGGACGATGGCGAGGGTGGCGGACATGCGGTGCGGGTGTATGCGTGGAGCGCTCTTGTCGCCCGCTACTCGATGATGCGCGTCGCTTGAACGAGCAAGGAGGGCGGCACCTCGAGCCCGAGCGCCTTCGCCGCGTCGAGGTTCACGACCAACTCGAAGGTGCTCGCCTGTTCGACCGGCAACTCGCTCGGCGCTGCGCCCTTGAGGATGCGGTCCACATAGGCGGCGGCGCGCCGGAAATTGTCGGTGAAACTCGCCGAGTAAGACAGGAGGCCGCCAGCCTCGACGAATTCCGGCGCGCCATAGAGTGCGGGTAGCCGGTGTCGAGCTGCCAAGTCAACGATGAGCTTCGCCTCGGAGTCCATAAGTTGTCCGGCGGCGACAAGCAGCGCGTCGATGCGCTCTGCCATCATATGCGGGAATGCCGACGCAAGCGCGGCGCGATCCGCCGCCTCGAATATCGGGAGCGCAAAGCCGAACGCCCGCGCTTCCGCCTCGGCGGCCGTCCGCGCGATCCGGTTCGAAGGATCGCTCGGGTTCATCAGCAGCCCGATCCGTGCGGGCGCGCCGCCGGTGATCTCGCGCAGGAGCTGTAGCCGCTTCGGATAGATCTGCGCGCTTGCCGTCGTCAGCCCCGTGACATTCCCGCCCGGGCGCGCAAGTGACGCGATCAATCCCGCACCGACAGGATCGGCAACGACGGCGATCACGATCGGAATGCGGCTCGTCGCGCGCCGCGCCGCCAGCGCCGTCACCGTCGTGGCGGCAAAGATCACGTCGACCTCGAGATTCGCCAGTTCCGCCGCGAGCGCGGGCAGGATCTTGGCGTCGCCGCGCGCCGAACGATACTCGAAGGCGAACGTCCGGCCTTCGGCATGCCCCAACTCGGCGAGGCCATCGCGAAAAGCCTGAAGCCGCTGCGGAAACGCCGTCGGCGACCAGGCTTCGAGCACGCCGATCCGTCGGAGCCTGGCTTCGGCGCGCGCGTGGCGAGCCGCGGCCGCGCCGAAAACGGCGGCCGCGCCGATCATGTGCACGAAGTTCCGCCTTGCAATCGCCACGGCCGGTTCGCTCCGCTTGTGTTCGGCTGCGCGGGCGGCGCAGCCTGTCACAGGCCGGCGATCAAGGCCAGACTTCGCGCCTCGCGCGTCGAGCGCGCCTCTCAGATCTTGAAAATCCGCATCGCATTGCCGCCGCGCGCGGCCTTCCGCTGGTCGTAGGGCAGCGCGTCCACGCGCGAGAGGCAGCCGCGCATGTCGCCGATATTGTGCGGATAGTCGGAGCCGTAGAGCATCTTGTCGGCGCCGCCCACCTCCACCGCCATCTTGAGCGCGTCGAGCGTGAACGTCACCGAGTCGTAGTAGATGCGGCGCAGCAGCTCCGAGGGCCGCTCCTTCACCTTCTCGCGCACGGCCACCATGTTGTCGAAGCAGATGTCCATGCGCCCGACGAGATAGGGCAAGGTGGCGCCGGCATGGGCCGCGATCAGCTTCACGTTCGGATAGGTGTCGAGGAATCCGTCATAGATCAGGCGCGCGATCGCCAGCGAGGTGTCGAACATGAATCCCACCTGCGCGATCAGGTTGAAGCGCTGGATGTCGAGCGATTTCGTGCCCGGCGGCGCCGTGGGGTGCACGAGCACCGGCAGCCCCATCTTGTCGATCGCCTTCCAGATCTTCGCGAAGCGCGGATCGGTCAGCGACCGGCCGTTGATGTTGGCCAGCACCATCACGCCGATGGCGCCGGCATCGGTCGCGCGCGCGAGCTCCTGCAGCGCCAGCTCTTCGTGCTCCCACGGAATCGAGCAGAACCAGCGGATGCGGTCGGGCCACGTCGTCTGCGCCTTCGCCATGTCGTCGTTGACGAGCTGCGCGGCTTTCAAGCTCGTCTTGGGGCCGCCCCAGAAGCAGTTGGGCGCGGTCAGCGAGACGATGGCGAGGTCCACCTTCGCCTCGTTCATCTTCTTGATGCGCAGCTCGTAGTCGAAATGGCCTTCCTGCGGCGTCATGAACGGCGCGCCGTCGGCATAGATGCCGAGCGGGGCGGGCCAGTCCTTGGAGGGCTTCACCGCATAGCGCGGCCTGCCCTTCTGCTTGATGAGGTCGAACCAGGCGTGGCTCAGCATGTGGGTATGCACGTCGATGACGGTCATGGCGTTGCTCCGAGCGTTTCCTTGTTTTTGGGCTTCCAGAAATAGAGGGCGGCGAGGGCGACGAGAGCGGGCACGAGCGAAAGCGGATTTGCGGCGCCGAGCCAGACCGGCGCCGCGCCGATCGCGATCGCGGCGGCGAAGAGCGTGCCGCCCAGCGCGAGGTCGACGCCAAGGCCGCGCCCGGTGCCTTCCACCGCGTAGGCGAGCACCCAAGCCGACACGATCGCGGTGACGGCGGCAATGCCGATCTCGACCGGCCCGCCATGCAGCAGGATCGCCGGGTTGTAGACGAACAGGAACGGCAGCAGATAGGCCGAGGCGCAGAATTTCAGCGCGACGACGGACGTCTTCCACATATCAGCGCCGGCGATGCCGGCCGCGACGTAGGAGGCGATCGCCACCGGCGGCGTCAGCATCGAGAGCAGGCCGAAATAGAACAGGAAGAAGTGCGCGGCCATCGGCACGATGCCCATCTTCACGAGCGCCGGCGCCAGCACCACCGACATCACGATGTAGACGGCGGCCGTCGGCATGCCCATGCCGAGCACGATCGCGATGATCGCGGCGGCCACCAGCATCGCGAGCAGGCCGGCCGCCTTCGCGAGATCGGTGAGAATGCCGACGAGCTGCAATCCGAGCCCGGTGACGTTGAGCACGCCGATGATGATGCCGGCCGCCGCGCAGATCACGAGCAGCGGCGCGAGGTCCTTGCCCGAGCCCACGATCATGTCGCGCAATTCGCCGAGGCGCGGCGGGCGGCGGTGCTGAAACGCGTTCAGCACGAGAATGAACGCCGCCACGATCAGCGCCGACTTGCCGGGATTGTAGCCGAGCCAGAACAGCAGATAGATCAGCAGCACCAGCGGCAGCACGAACACCCAGCCGGTGGCGAGCACGGCGCCGATGCGCGGCAGCTTGCCCTTGTCGATGCCCGCAAGGCCGTAGCGCATGGCATAGCGGTCGATCTGCGCGAAGATGCCCCAGTAATACACGAGCGCGGGAATGATGCCGGCCAGCGCCACCTCGGAATACGGTACCTGGAGAAACTCGGCGATCAGGAACGCCGTCGTGCCCATCACCGGCGGCACGATCTGCCCGCCGTTGGAGGCCGAGGCCTCGATCGCCGCGGCGTAGTGCGGCTTGAAGCCGTGGCTCTTCATCAGCGGGATCGTGATGATGCCGGTGCCGAGGATATTGCCGACCGTGGTGCCGTTGATCGTGCCGAATGCGCTCGAGGCCACCACCTCCACCTTCGCCGCGCCGCCGCGGCGGTGGCCCATCGCGGCCAGCGCGGCGTTGTTGAAGAACGCGGTAGCGCCGCCGCGCTCCATTACCTTGCCCATGATCATGAAGCCGAGCACGAGCGTTACGCCGGTATCGAGCACGAGGCCGGGGATCGCGTTGGTGTCGTTGTAGAGATAGAGCGCATAGCGCGCCGGCGGCGATTCGGTGGCTTCGAACAGGCCGGGCAGATGGTGGCCCCAAAGCCCGTAGGCGAGGAAGATCCAGACGAGGCCCGTCATCGCCGCGCCGCAATGCTTGCGCGTCGCCTCCATCGCGAGCGCGAGGGCGATCGCGGCCGGAATCCATTTGTGCGGGCCGCGGTCGGCGATGTCGGTCAGCCACGCCTCGGTGTGGATCGCGCCATAGAGCCACGCGCCGAGCGCCGCCAGCGCGAGCGCCAGATCGAGCGCGCCCGGTTCGCGGCCATAAGGCTTCAGCAGCAACGCCGCAGCGATCGTGAGACCCAGCATGCCGGAGAGATAGGCATGGCCGAGCACCGCGAAGCCCATGCGCAGCGGCGCATCGAGCAGCCAGAGGATGCCGACGATGGGGATCGCCGCGAGAAAGATGTCGCGCGCGAAGGCGGCGATGCGCGTCATGCGCGCAGCCTTGTTCCCTCCCCCGCGAAGAGCGGGGGAGGGTTAGGGTGGGGGTGGGGACGGCGCGAATTTACGCTGTTGCCGGCACGATGCGGCGGCGCCCTGCGGGGCGTTCGGCGCCCGAGATGCGGAGAGGCCCCCATCCAACCTTCCCCCGCAGGCGGGGGAAGGCTTCTCATCGCGGCCACGACGAATGGACGTTCTACTTGAACCCCTTCTCGCGCTCCTCGTTCGCCGGCGTCCAGAGGCCGCGGCTCTTGAAGTAAGCGATCGCGCCGGGGTGATAGGGCACGGTGTTCGTCGGCAGCGCCAATTTCTTCGCGTCGCCGGTGCGGAGCTGCGGATAGTCTTTCTGCAGATCGGCGAAAGCTTCCTCGAGCACCTTCAGCACCGCGGCGATGTCGGCGTCTGGCGTCTTGGCGCCGGTGAGCAGCAGGATGTCGAACGCGGCCACGTGGATCGGCGCCTTCACTTCCGGCAGATGCGGCGCCGGGTCGAGCCGGTCGGGATAGGAGCCCGCCGAGAACGTCTGGATCGCCTTCGTCTTCTCCGGGCCCTCGCCGACATCGGCATAGGCGACGCCGCCCGAGATCGTGCTGTGCGCCTGCTTCACCAGCGGAATGCCCACCGCGATGAACGCCGCATCGAGATTGCCTTCGGTCAGGCCCTTGGCCCCTTCGCCGACATTGGCGACGGTCATCGCCTTCACGTCGGTTTCCTTGAGGCCGCCGGCCGCGAGCATGCCGCGGATCACCTGGCCCATCGCGCGCTGGCCCTTGAGATCCACGGTCACGCGCTTGCCCTTCAAATCGGCCACGGTCTTGATGCCCGAATCGGCGCGCACCATCATCGCGACGCGCAGCGGCCAGATGCGCGCCACCGCGCGCAGATCTTTGAGCGGCGAGCGCCCTTCGCCCTTGAATGCGTCGTTGGCGTCGAGCGTCGAGGAGAAGGCGAGCGTCGCCTCGCCCGAATCGAGCAGCGGCAGATACACCGACGAGCCCGAATAGGGCTGCACCGCCACGCGGCGGCCGAGCTTGTCGCCGAGCAGCTTCGCGAGACCAGAACCGATCGTGTAGTAGGCGGTGCCGGCTTCCTGCGCGGCGAAGATCATGCCCTTGCCCTGCGCGGCGGCCGTGAGCGGAAAGGCGAGGGCGCACGCGGCGACGAGCGCCGCAAGACGCAGGCGTTTCATGGCGTTCTCTCCCTATATACCGGCGCCCTCGAACGGGGTGCCTCTTTGTTGGGCAGCGTATCCAGTTCGCCGGAGTGGGTAAAGGCGTGGGCTGCCAAGCAAATTTGTCGTCCCCGTTTTCGCGGAGACGACGGTCAAAGGGGTAAACCCGACTACCGCTTCGCGTCGGCGACCGCGTCGGCGTCGCTGTATTCGGTGATCACGTTGAGCACCGCGGCGCGCTTCTCCGCCTCCACCGCGTGCAGCGCGCGCCGGAACGCGCCGGGCAGGTCGACGATCCGCTCGACGCGCTCGCCATATCCGCCGGAGGCGGCCACGATCATTTCGTAAGCCGGCGCGGGCTCGAGATAGGTGAGCGGCGCGCGGTTCACCTTCGCGGCCGCGCCGTCGGGATAGACGCTGAGCGTCGCGCGGCGCACCGCGCCCCACATGCGATTGTTGAGGATCACGGTCAGGGTCGGCAGGCCCATCGCCGCCGCCACGAAATGCGCCGGCGTCGGATTGCCGAACATGTAGGTGCCGTCGCCGAGGATGCAGATCACGCGTCGCCCGGGCGCGCCGAGCTTGAGCCCCAGCGCGCAGCCGAGCCCCCAGCCGAGCCCGCCGGCCGGGCTGTTGCCGAAATAGGTGCCGGGCTCGCTGAAGCCGAGCAGGCCCAGCGGCAGCACGACTTCGGAGACGATCATGTCGGAGGGCCGGCGCACCGTTTCGAGCGCGGCGAGAACGGCGGCGGGCGTGATCGCCGGCGCCTTGGCCGCCGCCTCGGCGATCGCGCGGTTGCGCGCGTCGAGCGCGGCGCGCTTCTGCGCCACCGCGGCGTGCCGGCGCGCGATCCGCGCGTCGTCCTTGAGCGCCACGAAGTCGCGGGCCAGCGCCTCGAGCGCCGCGCGCGAAGAGCCCGCGATCGCGAGATCGGAGCGGAAGCTGCGCATCGGATAGCGCGCGAACAGCGGATCGGCGGCGATGTGCACGATCCGCGCGTCCGGGTTCAGCTTGTGCAGCCGCGGCACCCACGGCACGTCGCAATCGAGCACGAAGATCAGATCGGCGTCGCCCACATGCGCGCCGGGTTCGAAGCCGAGATGCATCGGATGCGCGCTGGGCAGGAACAGGTGGCGCGGGCGATAGCCGACGCAGGGCAGCGCCGCCGCTTCGGCCAGCGCCGCCAGCGCCGGCATGTCGGCCGGGTTGCGCCCGTAGCTGGCGGTGATCAGCAGCGGGCGCTCGGCCGCGGCCAGCCATTCGGCCGCCTGGCGGATCGCGGCGGGATCGGGCTGCGGCGCCGCGGGCACGCTTCGAAAATTCGCGGCGTGCAAGGCCTGATCGCCGGCGCCGCCCGCCAGGATCTCGCGCGGCAAGGTGAGATAGACCGGGCCGCGCGGCTCGCTCATCGCGAGATTCAGCGCGCGGTCGATCGCGGGCTCGATCTGCGCCGGATCGCGCAGCTCGTAGTCCCACTTCACCAGCTCGCGCACCATGCCGGCCTGGTCGAACATCTCCTGGCCCCAGTGGATATATACGCTGCGCCCGCCCGCGCGCCCCGGCTCCTCGGTGATCGGCGTGCGCCCCGCCAGCAGCAGCAGCGGAATGTTCTCGCGCGTGGCGTTGATGAGGCCGCAAATCGCGTTCGCGGTGCCGACGTTCACGTGCACCATCACCGCCTGGGGCCGCTGCGTGGCGAGATAGAAGCCGTGCGCCATCGCCACGGCCACGTTCTCGTGCGGCACCGTCACCGGCTGCGGAACGCTGCGCCCCGTGAGCGACGCGTTCGCGAAAGCCTCGATGATCGAGGGGAAGTCCGTTCCCGAATTGCCGAACAGATACTCGATCCCGCGATCGGCGAGCACGGCGAGCAGCGTCTCGCCCGCATGCGCGGCGGGGAATATGCGCGTGCTCATCGGCAATGACCGCAAACAGACATTGTCGTCCCCGCGCAAGCGGGGACGACAGAAAAGGTTGGTGCGCTACCGTTTAATCCTTGGGCGGCCATTGCTTCTGCTCTTGGAAGTATCTGATCGCGCCGGGGTGATAAGCGATCGGATCGATCTTCTTGGCCATCGCCGCGGGGTCGAAGAGCGCGAACGGCCCGAAGGCCTGCGCGAGCTCGGCCCTGCTCTCGGCCGCGGCCTTCACGAGCGTGTACACCGCCTCGTCCGACGCCTTGACGCTGGCGAAGACGAGCGCGTCGTAAGCGATGATGTGCATCGGCTCGAGCACGCCGGGATTGCGCGGGCCCGGCTGCTCGAGGCGGAGATAGGCGAGCGGCAGGTGCTTGCGCACCGCCTCGAGGGCCGCCGGCGTGTTGGGGATCGGCAGGGTGCGGATGCCGCCCACGGCCGCGTTCGCCTCCTGCACCTTGGCCGAGCCGAGCGCGAACGCGAACCCATCGGTCTTGCCGGCGATGAAATCGTTGGCCTGCGTCACGACGCCGGCGGTCATCACCGGCGTCATGTCCTTGCGCGAAAGCCCGGCCGTGGCGTAGGCGGCGTCGATGATCGGCAGCAGGATCTTCTGGCTCGCGAAGCCGTCGGGCATGCGCGCGCCCTTCAGATCGGCGATCGACTTGTAGGGCGAGTCCTTCTTCACGAACAGCGCCGTGCGCAGCGGGAACATGATGAAGACGGCGCGCAGGTTCTTGTGCGGCTTGCCGGCGAAATGCTCGTGGCCGCTCACGGCCAGGCCGAGCTCGTAAACGTTGGCGAGGCCGAACTCCACCTCGCCGCCGTCCACCACCGGAATGTGCACGTTGGGGCTCGTGAACGGCTGCACGATGACGTTCACGCCGCCCTTCTCGCGCGCCACCTTGGCGATCGCCGAGCCGGCCGAGTGATAGATCGAGCCCGCGCTCGAGGTCGCCATGCCCACGCTCTGGGCGAAGGCGCCGGCCGGCGCGAGGGCGAGGGCAAGCACGGCGGCAACGGCGCGCATGGTCTCCTCCCGTATTTTGTTGGCGAAAGTCTCTCCCCGGAAGCGGCGAAGATCAACGGGGGCGCGCCTTTGGTGCCTTGGTGGTGAACCTTCCTTCGCTTCTCCCCGCCTCCTGTCCCCTTCACCTTTCCTTCTCCCGCCCGCCCTGCGTCCTTAATACCGGCCTCTTGCGTATGGCGCCGGGGCGGCCCAAGTGCTATAGGCACGCACCGCTTTTTCCTCGCAACAACTTGAGCTTAGCCGCGCGCCCCGCCAATCCGGGGCCCCGGGCCGGACCCATGACCGACCTCGCGCATATCCGCAATTTCTCGATCATCGCGCATATCGACCACGGCAAGTCGACGCTCGCCGACCGCCTGATCCAGGCGACCGGCGGGCTGACCGCCCGCGAGATGCGCGACCAGGTGCTCGACTCGATGGACCTCGAGCGCGAGCGCGGCATCACGATCAAGGCGCAGACCGTGCGCCTCGAATACAAGGCCAAGAACGGCGAAACCTATGAGCTCAACCTCATGGACACGCCGGGCCACGTCGATTTCTCCTACGAGGTGAGCCGCTCGCTCGCCGCCTGCGAGGGCGCGCTCCTCGTGGTGGACGCCTCGCAAGGCGTGGAAGCGCAGACGCTGGCCAATGTCTACATGGCGCTCGAGGGCAATCTCGAGATCGTGCCGGTGATCAACAAGATCGACCTGCCCGCCGCCGAGCCCGACCGCGTGAAGCAGCAGATCGAAGACGTGATCGGCCTCGACGCCAAAGACGCGGTGATGATCTCGGCCAAGACCGGCCTCAACGTCCCCGACGTGCTCGAGGCGATCGTCCACCGCATGCCGCCGCCCAAGGGCGATGCCGAGGCGCCGTTGAAGGCCCTCCTCGTCGATAGCTGGTACGACAGCTATGTCGGCGTCGTCATCCTCGTGCGCGTGTTCGAGGGGCGCGTGAAGAAGGGCGTCAAGGTCCGCATGATGCAGACCAATGGCGTCTACGAGGTGGAGCAGGTGGGCGTCTTCACGCCGAAGCGCGTGGTGATGGACGAGCTCGGCCCCGGCGACGTGGGCTTCGTCGTCGCCAACATCAAGACGGTGCAGGACACCAAGATCGGCGACACGCTGACGGAAGACCGCCGCCGCACGCCGGCGCCGCTGCCGGGCTTCAAGCCCTCATTGCCGGTCGTCTTCTGCGGCTTCTTCCCGACCGACAGCGCCGAGTTCGAGCACCTGCGCGAATCGCTCCAGAAGCTCGCGCTCAACGACAGCTCGTTCCATTTCGAGCCCGAGAATTCCACCGCGCTCGGCTTCGGCTTCCGCTGCGGCTTCCTCGGCCTTCTGCATCTCGAGATCGTGCGCGAGCGCCTCGCGCGCGAATTCGATCTCGATCTCATCACCACCGCGCCCTCGGTCGTCTACAAGCTGTATCTGACGAACGGCGAGGAGATGGAGCTCTACAACCCGGTGGACATGCCGGACGTCACGCGCGTGGCCAAGATCGAAGAGCCCTGGATCAAATCGACGATCTTCGTGCCGGGCGATTATCTCGGCTCGGTCATCACGCTCTGCACCGAGCGGCGCGGCGAGCAGGTGGATCTCACCTGGGTCGGCACGCGCGCGATGGTGGTTTACAAGCTGCCGCTCAACGAGGTGGTCTACGATTTCTACGACCGCCTGAAGAGCATCTCGCGCGGCTATGCCAGCTTCGACTACCACATCGAAGGCTATCGCGAGGGCGATCTCGTGAAGGTGCAGATCCTCGTGAACGGCGAAGAGGTGGATGCGCTCTCGATGCTCGTCACGCGCACCGGCGCCGAGGCGCGCGGCCGCCAGGTCTGCGAGCGCCTGAAAGACCTCATCCCGCGCCAGCTCTTTGCCGTCCCGATCCAGGCCGCCATCGGCGGCAAGATCATCGCGCGCGAAACCATCAGCGCGATGCGGAAAGACGTCACCGCGAAATGCTACGGCGGCGACATCAGCCGCAAGCGCAAGCTCCTCGACAAGCAGAAAGAGGGCAAGAAGCGGCTGCGCGAGTTCGGCAGCGTGGAGATCCCGCAGAGTGCGTTCATCGAGGCGTTGAGGATGAAGGATAGGTGAGCGGCGATACCCGCGATCGCGCAATCGGGGCATTCCTCGGCCTCGCCTGCGGCGACGCGCTGGGAACGACGCTGGAGTTCTGCACGCGCGATTCGCGGCCGCCGGTCACGGGCCTCATTGGCGGGGGGCCATTCAATCTCAAACCCGGCGAGTGGACCGACGACACGAGCATGGCGCTTTGCCTCGCCGATTCAATATTGGCGAGGCGAGGGTTCGATCCGCGCGATACGATGGAACGGTTCGTCCGATGGTGGCGGTCCGGTGAAAACTCGGTAACGGGCCGCTGTTTCGATATCGGCATTACGACGCGAGAAGCTCTCGGCCGATTTGAGCGAACTGGCAACCCGTTGAGCGGTTCCGGCGACCCCAACACCGCCGGCAATGGCTCGCTGATGCGGCTAGCGCCCGTCGCAGTGGCTTGGTGGCGCAGTCCACGGCAGGCAGAAGAAATCGCGCGTCAGCAAAGCCGGCTCACCCACGGCGCGATGGAGGCTGTCGAAGCATGCGGGCTGTTTGTGGCGTTGCTGTGCGCGGCCATATCCGGCGCAGGCAAAGCCGAAACGCTCGATTCGATTCGACACGGTGCGTCTCCTGCACTGGGCACGAGGCTCGGCGAGCGATGGCGCAACGCGAAGCGTGACCAAATCCGGTCAAGCGGCTATGTCATTCACACGCTCGAGGCTGCGCTATGGGCGGTGAACAGCACCAGCTCTTTTGAGCAAGCCGTCATCGCCGCGGCCAATCTGGGCGACGATGCCGACACCGTCGCAGCGGTGACTGGTCAATTGGCCGGAGCGATTTACGGTTGGTCCGCGATACCCAGTTCTTGGCGTTCAGTGCTTGCGTGGCATGATCGACTGCTCGCCCAGGCCGGCGGTCTTTACGACCTGTTAGGTGCTGCGGCAGGTCGATGATCGTCCGAGCTGTACCGCTGCATGAGTGGGCCGACGAGCGCGTTTGTTGGGCCGCCCAGCAGGAAAGAGAGTTGTCGAACTCTCGGCGGTAACAATAGCTTATGGTAGTCTGGGGCAAGCGGCCGACACCGGGGGAAGTATGAGACGCAGGGACGGGGCTCCTCTGTGGATTGATGAAACCCGAGGCAAAGCACTTCTGTTGCGCCGCGCGGACTTGCGCACCTCGACTGGCCCCGGAAACTACGATGAAGCTTGGTTGCAAAGGATGCTTCACGATTTTCCAGCAATCGTGCCGGTTGAACAAGTCGAGTCCGGTTTCGGTCGTCTCATCCCCTTATGCCGCGAATTGCCTCTGACTATTGGCGGGGGAAGGACAGGCGCGCTCGATAACCTGTTCGTGACGTCGGAAGGCCGATTGCTGTTGGCCGAAGCGAAGTTATGGCGGAATCCGGAGGCTCGGCGCACGGTCGTTGCGCAGGCGATGGAGTACGCTGCAGCCGTATTCCGCTTAACGTACCAGGAATTGGAAACCGCTGTTCTACGTGCGCGCGCCTCGGCCGGCGAAACGCAATCATCGCTCTACGAAATTGCCACCGGTAGCGCTGAAGGGATTGATGAGGCCGAATTCGTTGACGCGATCTCGCGAAATCTATCGCGGGGACGGGCAGTGGTCGCAGTCGTTGGCGACGGAATTCGCGAGGATATAGTCCCTCTCGCCGAGCTATTGCAGACTCATGCCGGGCATCGCTTCACTTTTGCGTTGATCGAACTGGCTGTCTATGAGGCGCCCGAGTCGTCAATCCGAATCATTGCGCCATCGGTTTTGGCGCAAACAGCGCTGATCGAAAGGGGCGTGGTTCAAATTGAGGACGGGAACGCGGGGAAACAGCGAATTGTTGTGCGCGATCCTCCTGCCACGCGCAGCACTGGGCCGCGCGAGCGGTCCTTTGGAATTGGCGAGGACGAGTTCTATGAATTGTTGGAACAGAATGAGCCCGGCGTGTCGGAGCGTCTCAAATCTTTCCTTGCCAAAGCTGAAACTCGGGGAGTCTTCGCAGATCATCAGTCCGGCCTGAATTTGAAGCACGTAGCGCCGACCGGGAATGACTTGAATGTCGGTACTATAACAAAGAATGGCTATGTCGATACCGGACCGGCAACTTGGTGGGATCGAACCGAAATTGGACGAAGGTACAATGAGGCGCTTGCGGCAGGTATCGGCGGTCGAATCGTTCAGATGAAGGGTGGTCGGCAGTCCGCCGTTAGGACACAGGCAGGCAAAATGCCTCGGCTTCCCGACTTTCTGCCGGAGCATGAGGATGTGTGGTTGTCCGCAATCGATCGATATTTGAAAGACGCATTCGACGAGGCCACATAATTGAACTCGCCACGAGAAGGCGATATTTCGAAATCCGTGCCAGAGTACCGGAAATCGGCCGGCTGGCTGCGCAAAGCGCGATTCGCGCCGACGGTTGTCGGTGTCTCTGACACGGAACGCTTCATTTACCGCATTCTCTGCAGCGAACAGCGGGCGAATTCGCTGCAAACCGTGCGGTGATTGCAGCCCGAACTTGGGGACAGAGTCCGCACATCCAATCCCGCGCGCGCTATTCTCGCGCCATCGGCATAGACTGCGGACATCATCCCGCGCAGGGAGGAGGCTCATCATGTCGGCCGATCTCAAATACCTCGCCTACACGGCCATGCTCACGGCGGCGCTGTGGATTCCCTATGTCGTCGCCCAGGTGGCGTCGAACGGGTTCCTCAAAGCCGAGAACTACGTCGATCCCGCGCCGCGCCCGGTTCCGCTCTGGGGCAAGCGCGCCGACCGCACCTATATGAACGCGGTGGAGACGTTTGCGCCGTTCGCGGCCCTCGTTGTCGTCGCGCACATCGCCGGCAAGGCCAACGCCATGACGGCGTTCTGGGCGATGGCCTTCTTCTGGCTGCGCGTCGCGCACGCCGTCTTCTATCTGCTGGCCGTCCCCTTCGTGCGCACGCTGGTGTTCGTGCTGGGCTTCGTCTGCGTCGCCGGGATCTTCTGGGAGATCGCCAAGTAGTCCGCGGTATTCCGCGCCGGAGTCGAACTACCACGATCGCGCGGATTCGGATTCAAAGTCGGGTTGCGGTCATGCATCGCGCCGCTGTCGGTCCGCGACGGCGCGTCCTCCTGTGTTGGCCATTCCCACCGCGCCAGATCCTGACGGCGCAACTGATATTCCAGAAGCCGGCGATGCCAAAGTGACGCCCGACACAGCGTTCGCTGCGCGCTCACGATAAGGTGTCCAACAGTGGGCGCGTTCCATTCAGGACAGGAGTACGGACCATGCGTGCGTTGAGCAGCGTGAAAGCCGTGGATCAGGTCGTGGCTGACCTTTCTCTGTCGAAGAGCGCGGACGTCGTCGTCTATGCCGACACGCCCGCGGAGCCCGTGGTCGATGGGACCGCCGCGAGCGGGTTCACACCTGTGCCGATCGCCGGCGTCGTCGGCGGGTCCGGTATCACCGGCGGCAGCTTCAACGTCATTCCGGGCGGCGTCACGACGATCATCGGCGGCACCGGCAGCCTGGATCCGCTGCCCGTCGATCCCGAGCCGATCGGCCAAGAGTACATCGGCTCGAACAACGCGGACTACATCATCGGCACCAGCGGCGACGACTATATCTACGGTTGGGGCGGCGACGACCAGCTGTATGGCGACGGCGGGGACGATCTCATCAATGGCGGCGACGGCCACGACTCCATCGTGGGCCACGACGGCAACGATTCGCTTCTCGGCGGCCTCGGCGACGACCAGATCGAGGGCTACTCCGGCAACGACAAGATCAACGGCGGCTACGGCAACGATCGCCTCTTCGGCGGCCTCGGCGACGACGAAATCATGGGCCTGCACGACGCCGACTATATCGACGGCGGTTACGGCAACGACATCCTCCAGGGCGACGACGGCGACGACACGCTGCTCGGCCGCGGAGACAACGACTTGCTCATGGGCGGCCGCGGCAACGATTTCCTCGACGGCGAAGCCGGCCGCGACGAGCTCAGTGGCGGCGACGGCAACGACAACCTGTTCGGCGGCTTCGACGACGACAAGCTGTACGGCGGCGCCGACAGCGACAGCCTGTTCGGCGGCTTGGGCAACGACACGCTCCTCGGCGGCGCCGCGGCGGTCGACGGCGACGACTTCCTCGACGGCGGCGCCGGCCGCGACCGGCTCGATGGCGGCGCCGGCAACGATCGCCTCTATGGCGGGCAGGGCGCCGATATCCTGACCGGCGGCGCGGGCCGCGACACCTTCATCTTCCGCGACAGCGAAAACCTCACCGGGAAGAAGGCGGAATACGACCGGATCACGGATTTCCAGTTCACGACCGACAACACGTCGTTCTCGGGCGACACCATCGATCTCAGCTTCCTGTTCGACCAGAAGACCAATTTCACCGGCACCTCGGCCTATCAGGCCTGGCTCCAGAGCTATCTCGTGTTCGAGAGTCGCGATGGCGGCACCTACGTCGTCATCGACCGCAACGGCTTGGCGCCCGACGTCGCCGGCCAGGGCGACATGACGGTCGCGTTCCTGGCGGGAGTGCAAACCAGCCAGTTCGGCGCCGTCGGCCAGCCCTTCCAGCTGCTCGACCGGTACTTCACGGTGTGATGCGCCGAGCGAAAGATCGGCGCATAGACGGAGCTTCGATCGGGTCGCGAAAGCCCGGGTTGGAGCAAGTTCGATTTAGGTTGAATCGCTCGTTGGCGCCACGCCTCGCGCGCGTTCGTCCTTCGAGGCGCTGCGAACGCAAGAGCGTTCGCAGCGCACCTCAGGACGAGGCTGGTTTGCTGCAACAAATAGGCCTCATCCTGAGGTGCGGCCCCACTTGGGGCCGCCTCGAAGGATGGACGCACACGAGCCGTTGCCGAAGCTACAGCGGTCCCATCTCGAACAGTCACGCTCTAGACAGCGGCCTCACCGGCCTTCTTCCAAGCGTCCCGGAGGTCCCGCTCGTCGATCATCCGCGTCAGCTCGTCCCGATCGATCGCGTCCGCCGCCATGTCGAGCATCGAGCGAATGTCGCGCAGGTGCTTCTCCGATCCGCCTTCGCGGTAGAATTCGAGCTTGCGGACGATCACGTATTCGGGCGGCGCCACGATGAAGGGCTCGCCGGCAACCTCGAATCGCCGCGCCCGCGGTAGCGCCCAGGCATGCAGCGGATCGCGACCGACAGTATAGATGTCGGCTTTGAAACCGGTCTCGTGATGAATGATGTTGAAGTGTCCGCGCTCCGCGTGCGCGATTTCGGCCGCGATGGCTTCGAGCGGCGGGAGGTAATACTCGGCTTCCGGGAACATCTCGGGCAGGCGGGCGATCTGCGTCCGGTCAAGCACGACGACGAGATCGACATCGTATGTGAAGCGCGGTGTGCCGTACACGATGATGGCGACGCTTCCCGTCACCATGTAGCGCACGCCGAGCGCGTTGAGCCGGCGCGTGAAGACGAGGAAGCGATTAAGTTCGGCCATGGAGGAAAATGTCTCTGACCTCGTGCCGAACCTTCTCCTCGCTCCAATCGGGATGCTGCGCCCGCAGCGCGGCGGCTTTGATTTCGAGCGCCGCGCGGTACATCTCTTCTGCCGCCCGAAGCTTCTGCTCCGGCGTCATCGCGCGCAGGATGCGGATTTCCTCGGGCGTCATCATCGGCGCAGTTTAGGCGCGGCGGCATTTCGGCGAAAGGGCGCTCGCCCGCGCCGCCCGCGTGCTACACTTCCCTCGCTACCTCGCCGCAGGGAGGGTCGCGATGCTTGTCCGGTTCTGGGGGACGCGCGGATCGCTGGCGAAGCCCGGCCCCGGCACGGTGCGCTATGGCGGCAACACGTCGTGCGTCGAGGTGCGCGGCGGCGACGGCACGCTGATCGTGCTCGATTGCGGAACCGGCGCGCACGGGCTCGGCCAGGCGCTGCTGGCCGGGCCGAAGCCGTGCAACGGGCATCTCCTCATCGGCCACACGCACTGGGATCACATCCAGGGCTTTCCGTTCTTCGCGCCGCTGTTCGTGGCCGGCAACGTCTGGGACATCTACGCGCCGGGCGCGCTCGGCCGCGCGCTCGAGCGGACGCTCTCGGGCCAGATGGAGCACACCTATTTTCCCGTCACGCTCGCGCAGCTCGGGGCGACGATCCGCTATCACGACATCGCCGAGTGCGAATTCGCGATCGGGCCGGTGCGGGTCACGGCGCAGTATCTCAATCATCCCGCGCTCACGCTCGGCTATCGGATGGAAGAGGCGGGCAACGCCGTCGTCTATGCGGTCGATCACGAGCCGCACGCGGCCAATCCCGCCGCGCGCGGCGCCGGCGATCCCGCGCGGCACGGCGAAGATCAGCGCCATATCGATTTCCTCGCCGGCGCCGATCTCGTCATCCACGACACGCAATACACGATCGCCGAATATCCGCAGAAGACGGGCTGGGGCCACACGCCCGCCGAATGGGCGGTGGACTACGCGATGGCCGCCGGCGCGCGGCGGCTCGCGCTCACGCATCACGATCCGCTGCGCGACGATGCCGGCGTCGATCGCGTGCTCGAGATCTGCCGCAGGCGCGCCGAAGGCAGCGGGCTCGAGGTATTCGCCGCGGCCGAAGGGCAGGAGATCCGCTTCGCGGCGAAAGCGGCCGCCGCGCCGCGCGCCGCCGCGCGCCGGCCCGAGCCGGCGGCGGTCTCGGGCCGGCCCACGATCCTCGTCGCCGACGACGATGCCGACATCCTGCGGCTGATCGAGACAACGCTCGAGAGCGACGGCTACCGCGTCGTCTCCGCGCGCGACGGCGAAAGCGCGCTGCGCCTCGCGCGCCTCGAGCGGCCCGCGCTCGTGCTGCTCGATTGGGAGATGCCCGGCGCGGACGGAGTGGAGGTCACGCGCTGCCTGCGGCAATCGGCTGATCCCGCATTGCGCGACGTGGCCGTGGTGCTGATCACCGGCCGCTCGGGCGCCGAGAACACGGCGGAGGGCTTCGCCGCCGGCGTCACCGACTATCTCACCAAACCGTTCCGCCCCGCACATTTGAAGGCGCGCGTGCAGGCATGGCTGCAGCGCCGGCCGGGGGGCGATCCGTAGCGCAAGATCGCTTCGGACGGAATCGCGCGGCGCCGGACGGCGGAATCTCGCCTTGACATTGTTCCTCTTTTGTTCTATGCGCGGGCAGTGATTGTCTCGGCGGCGAGCCGCGCCTCCGCGCGGGCTGGAGCGTGCGCTCGGCGATAGGAATCCGGCCGCGGCCGGTGCGCGAGAATGACGAGGAAAGACAATGTTTGCCGCGTCTTCCGGCGGCAAACCTCGGCATCTCTCATCATTTCCCATCCAAGAATGATGAGGAATGCCAATGGATGATGAGAAAAACCCATGTTGCGCTGCGCGGCGGCGGATTTTCCGTAGGCCCGGTTGGATGTCCACTCATGTCTACGAATGTCCACATTTGTCTACGCGAGACGGGGGAGGGTGGCGGCAGGCCGGGCGCGAGGACTTGTGCCGCCCGTCACTGCGCTGGGCGCGCCGCTTCCGTATGATGCCGTCCATTGCCGCGCATGGCGGGGCGCCGCGGCCTTTCGGGCGACAGGAGCAGGACCGTGGCCATCAAGAACACCCTCATCGGCACCAAGACGCTTTCGGGCGTTACCCCCGTCTATAGCGCGCCGCTCTACACCTTCCTCGACGGCACGCCGGGCGACGACGTCATGACCGGCACCGCCGCCGACGATTCGATCTTCGGCTACGAAGGCAACGACCGCATCTCCGCCGGCGCCGGCAACGATTACGTCTGGGGCGCCACCGGCAACGACACGCTGTTCGGCGAGGCGGGCAACGATGTCCTCGATGGCGGCGCCGGCTCCGACGTGCTGTGGGGCGGCGACGGCATGGACAAGCTCTGGGGCGGCGGCGACCGCGACTATCTGTTCGGCGAGGCCGGCTCCGACGAATTGCATGGCGGCCAGGCCGACGACTGGCTCTGGGGCGGCGATGGCGGCGACAAGCTCTTCGGCGACGAAGGCAACGACTACCTCTACGGCCAGAACGACGACGACACGATCGACGGCGGCGCCGGCAACGACACGCTCCAGGGCGGCCAGGGCCGCGACAGGCTCGTCGGCGGCGCCGGAAACGACGTTCTCGCCGGCGACGGCGACTATGACGTTCTCGAAGGCGGCGACGGCGACGACCGCCTCGAGGGCGGCGCGTGGGATGATTCGCTCTCCGGCGGCGCCGGTCGCGACATCCTCTACGGCGGCGAGGGCTACGATCACGTCTCCGGCGGCAGCGGCGCCGACACCTTCGTGCTCAAGGCGTCGGACGTGACGACGAGCTTCAATGCCGACGGCACGATCCGGTTCGATCACAAGCGCGACGTGATCGGCGATTTTTCGCACGAAGAGGGCGACAAGATCGACATCGGCTCGATGCTGCTCTACGTCGCCGGCTTCAACGGCAGCGCGCAGCAGGCCATCGATCAGGGCTATCTCGTGCTCGAGGAAGGGCCCGGCCGCGGCGGCACGCAGGTGAGCGTTTTCATCGACGTGAACGGCGCAGCGCCCGACGAATACGGGCACCCCGACGTGTATGTCGCGATCCTGTCGGGAACGACGCGGGCCGAGGTGGGCGCGGAGGATTTCCTCGTCACCAGTCTCGGCACGAACACGCAGCCGGTGACGCAGGCCTATCTGTTCTCCGTCTAGGGCGCGCCGCGCTTCGGCGCTGCGTATCCAGGGAAGGCCCGCGCGGAGGGCCGGCGGCGCTCAGAACAGCAGCGGCTTGCGCGCCTTGTCGCGCTGCACGCCGTCGAAGGCGATCAGCAGCGTCATGCCGACGCCGAACAGCAGGAGTGCCGCGGGAAGATCGAGGATCTTTTCCGCCATGTCGCCGAACCAGCCCACGAAGTAAAGGCGCATCTGGAACAGGCCGTCGCCGCCGAGATTCGACCAGAACCGCTCCAGCGACGTGGCCTCGAACTGCCCGCTGTTGAGCGCGCGCGCGGCGTCCAGGGCGAGCAAGGCCACGCCGAGCACGAAGGCCAGCGCTCCCAGCGAGCGAAACAGCGCCATGCCTCGCCTCCTGCGACAGAAGCCGGGGCGGCCGCGCATCGGGGGAAGCGGCGGCGGCCAGGGTTGCGCAAACCTAGCGCGCCGCGGGATGCGAAACGCTAAGCGGCGCGGTTAAGCGAAAATGAAGCCGCCCGGCCTCAGCGGCGGCGGCGGAACGCGCGCGCGAGCCGCAGCAGAACGAGCCCGAGCGCCGCGAAAGCGCCGGCGACGGCGATCGGCAGCCAGCCGAGCATTTCCTGGAACACGTTCTGCCAGAGCCAGTCCAGGCCCAGCTTCCGCTCGACGCCGACCTGGAACAGCTGGAGGCTGATCAGATGCTGCTCGCGCCAGACGAGGCCCAGCGGCTTGGCGAACGGCGTGCCGCTCCGCGCATAGCTCGCGATCTCGGCCGCCAGCGCGGCGGCGGCAACCAGCAGGGCAAGGGCGCCGAGCACGAGGAAAATGGCGCGGATGATGCGCATGGCTCACCGAGGACGGCGGGGTGCGGCGGAAGGCAGCGGCTTCCTACCACGGCGGCGGGGGTTGGCGCATGGCCCCGGCATTGATATATGAAGCGCGCCGTCGGCCCCCCGGCTCCAGCCGCACATTCCGGGCCGCGGTCTTCCTGGCGGTTTCGCGGATGGGTGGCCGAGTGGTCTAAGGCGCACGCCTGGAGAGCGTGTATACGTCAAAAGCGTATCGTGGGTTCGAATCCCACCCCATCCGCCAGCCAG
>CAYZSG010000008.1:0-2213 GCA_964481045.1 uncultured Candidatus Odyssella sp.
GCTCTGCGGCAGCACCGCGCGGCGGCGCGCCAGCGCGCGGCGGTTCCATGCGGCGAGCGGCTTGCCGTCGAGGCGCACGGCGCCGCGGCTCGGCTTCGTCTCGCCGGCGAGCAGGCGCAGCAGCGTGGACTTGCCCGCGCCGTTCGGCCCGACGATGGCGACGAACTCGCCCGCTCGCAGCGCCAGCGATGCATCGGCCAGCAGCGCCTTGCGGCCGGCCATGTATTCGAGGCGCTCGGCTTCGAGCATCGTCATACGAATTCCCGCCGGCGCAGCAGCAGCCAGAGGAACACCGGCCCGCCCGCGAGGCTCGTGACGATGCCGATCGGCAATTCGGCCGGGACGACGAGCGTGCGCGCGAGGATGTCGGCGGCGACGAGCAGGCTACCGCCGAGCAAGGTCGAGGCCGGCATCAGCAGCCGGTGATCGGCGCCGAGCGCCAGGCGCACGAGGTGCGGCACGACGAGGCCGACGAAGCCGATGATGCCGGCGACGGCGACGCTGGCGCCGGCCGCGAGCGCGCTCAGCACGATGAGGCGGTGCTTCAGCCGCTCGACGTCGTAGCCGAGATGGCCCGCCTCCGCCTCGCCGAGCGCGAACGCGTTCAAGCCGGCGGCGTAGCGCGGCAGCAGCACGAGCGGAATCGCGAGGAACGCCAGCACCGGCAGAACGAGCGTCCAGCCGCCGCCGGCGAGGCTGCCAAGCAGCCAGAAGTTGAGCGTGCGGAGCTGATCGTCGTCGCTGATGAAGATGAGGATGCCGATGCCGGCATTGGCGATGGCGGCGACGCCGATGCCGGCCAGCAGCATCGTGGCAACGCTCGTTTGCCCGTCGCGGCTGGCGAAGCGATAGACCAGGAATGTCGCCGCGAGCGCGCCCGCGAACGCGACGGCGGGCAGAGCCAGCGCGCGGCCGAGGCCGCCGAGCGGCCCCATCACGGCGCCGCCGAGCACGATCACCGCGACCGCCGCGAGCGCGCCGCCGCTCGACGCGCCGATCAGCGTGGGATCGGCCAGCGGGTTGCGGAACAGGCCCTGAAGCGCGGCGCCGGCGAGTGCCAACGCGCCGCCCACCGCGAAGCCGAGCACCGTGCGCGGCGCCCGGATCTGCAGCACGATCGCGGTCTCGGCGCCGGCGGCCTCGCCGCCGAAGCCGAGCAGCGCGCCGAAGATCTCGACGATGCGCGCGAGCGGAATGGCGCTGGCGCCACGCCCGATCGAGACGAAGACGACGAGGATTCCGAGCAGCCCGAGCGCCAAGAGTGCGACGCGCCGCCGCTCGAACGAGGGCACGGCGGCGGCCCGCGGCGGCCCGCCTCTCGTCATTGTTCCCCGCGCGCGCCCGAAAGCGGCGGCAGCGCGAGGCCGGGATGAAGCTGCTCGGTGAGAACGCGCAACCCGAGCGGCGTGCGCGGCCCGAAGCCGAGCACCAGCAGCGCATCCAGCGTGATCACGCGCTTCGCGCGGCCGGCCGGCGTGGGCGCCAGTTCCGGGCGCGCGAGCAGCTTCGCCACGCCGCCGAGCTGCGCGAGGCCGTGCTCCGTGACGAGAATGACGTCGGGCTTGCCGGCGATGACGGCCTCGCCGGAGAGCGGCTTGTAGCCGGTATAGCCGTGGATCACGTTCACGCCGCCGGCCAGCGCGATCATGTGGTCCGCGGCTGTGTCCTGTCCGGCCGCGAGGAGGCCGCGCGACGCGCTCAGGATGAAGACGACCTTCGGCTTCTGCCCGGCCTTGGCGATCGCGGCCGCCAACGCGGCCATGTCGGCCTCGAACGCGACGGCGAGCTTCTCGCCCTTCTCTTCGCGCCCGAGCAGGCGGGCCGCAGCGCGGATCTTGTAGACGACGCCGGCCGGCGTCGGATCCTTGTGCAACATCACGAGCGCCGCGCCGGCATTGCGGAGCTGCGTGATGACGGCCGGCGGGCCGGCATCGCCCTCGGCGAGGATCAGCGTCGGCTTCAGCGACAGCACGCCCTCGGCCGAGAGCGCGCGCATGTAGCCGACATTCGGCAGCCGCTTCAGCGCATCGAGCGGATACATGCTCGTCGTATCGACGGCGACGAGACTGGCCTCGGCGCCGAGCGCGTAGACGATCTCCGTCAACGCCCCGCCCACGACGACGAGGCGGCTCGCATCGCCGCGCACGATCGGCTTGCCTTCGGCGTCGGTCAGCGGCGGCGGCTCGGCCAGCGCCGGCGCCGCCGCCATGCAG
>CAYZSG010000008.1:2223-50956 GCA_964481045.1 uncultured Candidatus Odyssella sp.
CCAGGAGCGCGCGGCGGCGAATCATGCGCGCGCGCCCGGCGCGGCGAGCGACTCCGCGAAGCCGCGCCATTCGCCGCGCTCGGCCTCGCCCGGCTTCCGCTTGCCGAACAGCGTCGCGATCATCTCGTCCTCGGCGTCGAAAAGCTCGAGCGACGTGATCACGCCATCGGCGGTCGGCTTGCGCACGATCCAGGCCGAGGCGATCCGGTCTTCGCGCAGGTGCAGGTTGAAGCCGGGATCGAGCACGTTGAACCACGGCCCCATCGCGCGGAGGTTCTTCACCGGGCCGGTGTGGATCTGGATGCAGCCGCGGTTGCCGACGAACACCATGATGTCGGCGCCGCTCGCCGCCGCCCATTCGAGCGTGCTGCGCAGGCTCGACGCCGGCACCGGCGCGGCGAGGTCTCCGCCCGCGAGGCGCAGCGCCTGCAGGCGCTGAACCTTCTGCTTCATCAGCATCGGCACGAAATCGTGCGTGTCCTTGAGCGCGAGCCACGCCGCGCGCAGCGCCGGCACGTCGATCTCGGCGTCGGGCCGCGGCGCGCGCCGCGCGGGCGGCGGCACGATCTCGAGCGGTCCCGGCGATTGCGCCGAGAATTCGCCGACCAGCGCGTCGTAGGCGCCGGCATCGCTCTCCGGCTTCAGGAAGATCTTGTGCACGGCGGTGCCGGACTCGTCGAAGAACTGGAGCGAGTTGCGCACGCCGTCTTTCGTTTCCTTGGCAACCGCGAAGCCGTAGCGCCAGTGCCGCAGGAAGATGCGGAGATCGATGTCGGGTCCGAGTACGAGGCCGATGCCGCCGTGCCCCGGGTTCACCGTGACGGTCTCGAAGCGCCCCACCTTCTCGTGGACGACATGCGGGTTGCGCGTGAGCGTCATCACCGTGCCGAGCGCCGGCAGGCGCTGCAGCAACTGGCCCCAATCGCCTTCGAGCCGGCGCGCGGCGCCGTCGACTTCGGTCATCACCAGTTCGGCTTCGGAGACGCCGAGCTCGTCGGCGGCGTCGCGGATGCGCGCGGCCGGCTTGGAGGAAGCCAGCGCGCGGTAGGCGTCGCGCAGGCGCTCGACGCGGGCGTGATCGACGGCAGTGGCAGGCATGATCGTCTCCTCTCGAAACCTCGACAGACTCAATTCAGGCGGAAGCGCACAGGCACCTGCACCCAGGCGGACGTTGCGCGCCCGTCGCGGACCATCGGCTCGAACCGCCACCGCCGGACCGCCTCGAGCGCGGCCTCGTCGAGCCGCTGGAAGCCCGAGCCTTTGTGGACGACGACGCGCTGCGGCGCGCCGGACGGATCGACGAGTGCGCGCACGAGCACGACGCCCTCTTCGTCGCGCTCGATCGATTGGCGCGGATAGACCGGCGGCGATGGCGGCGCGCGGAAGCGCGGATTGAGGTTCACGTTGAGCAGGCCGCCCGCGTCGTCATTGTCGGAGCGGCCGAGGCGATCACCGCCCGTCGGCGTGCCGAGCGAAGCGGTCTGGCCTTTCGGCGCCTGCTTCACGCCGGCGCGCGCGGGCTTGGCCGGCGCGGCCGCGTCGCGCGGCACCTTCGCCCGCGGCAGCGATGCTGGCTGCGGAGGCTTCGCCGGCGCCGGAGGCGCCGAGGTTGGCGGACGTGCCTCGGCGAGGCGCGGCTCCGCCGGCGCCTTCTCGGCCTGCTGCGCCTCGCGCGGCCGTGGCGGCTGCGCCGCCTGCGACGGCGCTTCGGGACGCTTCGTCGCAGCGTCGGTCGCGGTGCGTGGCTCCCGCGGCGCAGCCTCGGCCTTGCTCGCCTTGCGCGGCAGCGCCAGCGGATCGGGTCGTTCGGCGCGCTCAGGCCGTTGCGGCGCCTTGGCCTCGTCGGTGCGCGGCGCGGGCGGCGGCGCTTCCGGCGCGGCGGCTTCGCGTGGCTGAGGTGCTACTGGCGGCGGCGCGGCGACATCGGGTTTCGCCGGCGTTGGCGGCGCCTCGCGCGGTTGCGGCATGGCCGACGCCTGCTCCGGCACGGCCGATGGCTGCGGGATCGATGCGGGATTGGTCGGTGCGTCGGGCGGCGCCTCGGGCCGCGGAACGGCCGACGGCTCCAGCTTGGCTTCCGTCTCGCCTTCAGCGGAGCGGCTGTCCGGATCGCCGGCGGAGGGCGCGCCGACAACCGTCACTTCGAGCGTGCCGAGCAGTTCGGTGTGCCCTCCGCGCGCGGCGCCCATCAGCGCGAACAGGATGATGGCGCCGTGAACCGCCAGCGACAGCGCGATCCACGGCCAGGCGATGCGGCGCTTGCCGCCCGCCGCGCCGACGCTGCGCTGCTGCGAATCGAATTGAAAAGGCCTCGGCTCAGCCATGGTTCCGTCGGCGCGAAACGCCGGTCTTGTCCACTGGCTGGCTCGCCGGCGAGTGCCGGCTTGCTGGCTGGTTGTCGTTCTATTTCGTGAGGATCAGCTTCGAATTGCTGGTCATCCTCAGGCGATATTCTTCGTTCCGGTGCTCGATGATCAGCTCGCGGCTGCCACCGAGCAGGTCTTCGACGCGAACGCGCCGCGGCTTGGCGGGCGCTCGCTCGCCCGATCGCGCGGCATCACGCTCGCCGGCAGCCGGAGTGGCATACGGTTTCATGCACAGCCCTCGAGCCGCGCCGGCACGTTCGCTCCGTTCCCCGCCCCGTATATATTGCGAACGGTTATCATTTGCAAGCCGGCTCAGTTCGGGCCACCGAACTGGACCGTGTAGGAAACCGCCAACTTGTAGTTGATTCCGGCCTCGGGAAAGATCGACAGGTGCGAGCGGTAGCGCTTGTCCCAGATGTTGTCGATGCCGGCATCGAGCCGGAACCCGCGCAGCAGCGGCGAGATGTAGCGTCCGGACGGGACCCACGAGAGGAAAATATCGCCGGTCGTGTAACCCGAAGTCTTGGGAAACGTCTGGAACGTGAAGGACGTGCCGAAGATCGTGCCCGGGATCGGCGGCGGCACGCGGTTCTGGTCGCTGTTGACGTTGAGCCGGAAGCCGGCGAGCAGATCCCATTCGGGCAGGCGCCCGCCGATCGTGGCGACGAGCTTCTGGGCCGGGATCGAACTCAGCGAATTGCCGGTCGTGAGGTTCTCGCCGATCAAGTACGAGGCGCCGAGCGTGCCGAAGACGTAGCGCGACAGGTAGCCGGCTTCGATCTCGCCGCCGAAGAGCCGCGCCTGGGGCACGTTGACCGCCTGGAACGACGCGGTGGTGAGATTGAAGTCGATGAAATCCTCGACATTGGAGCGGAAGATCGCGCCCTTGAGCCAGACGCGGTCGCCGTGCGTGAGAACGCTGCGGCGCTGCGCCGCGAACCCGGCCTCGATCGTCTGCGAGGTTTCGGGCCGGAGATTGGGATTCGGGATGAAGACGTTACCGGGAAAATGCGGGCCCGAAAGATACAGCTCGGTGGAAAGGTTCGGCGCCCGGAATCCCTCGCTGTACTTGAAGTACACCAGAAGATCCTGAAACGGCCGCCAGCCGATGCCCGCGGTCTTCGAGAGCTTCGATTTGTCGTAGCCGGGCTGGCCGACCGCCGAATAATCGAAACTGTCCCAGCGCAGCGCGCCGAGCAGGATGATCTGCTCCCAGAGCGTCAGCTCTTCCTGGACGTAAAGGCCGGTGGAGTAGGCGTTGGCGTTGGGATAGCCGGTGCGCGGTCCGCCGCGGCGGCGGCCATCGAAGTCGTCGTAGTACCACTCGATGCCGTACGTCGTCGCCGATTTGACGCGGCCGTCGAAGAAGGCGAAGCGCGTCGTGTTGCTGACGTCGAGGCCCCAGGTGGTGAGATCGGTCTCGTCGAGCCGGCCCAGATTGGCGCGCTGCGAAGCACTCAGCGTCGCGGAGCCCTGCACCGCGGTCTCGTCGATGCGAATCTGGTTGTAGTACACGCGCGCGTTGAGATCGAACCACCCGCTCTCGTGGGTCTTGTAGTTGTAGCCGAAGATATAGAGGGACTCGTTGGTGAGCCGCTGGACGAGCAGGCTGTCGGTGGTGTTGACATTCGCCTCGGTGTTGGTCGGGATCAGCGTCCGGTCGTTGAACGTCGTGTAGGTGAAGAAGATGCGCGAATTGGGCGTCGGGTCGTAGCTGAACTTGACGAGCCCCGACTTCGACTTCTCCGTCGAGAACGGCACGACCGGATTGTACTCGTTCACGTCGTTGGTGATCGATTTGGCGTTGCCCGCCCGGATATCGCTCGAAATGCGCGACGTGAACGAGACGAGGCCCTGCAGCTCCTGATAGCGGCCGAAGGCGGTATGGCTCTGCAGGAATTCCTGGTTGGCGCTCTGCACGCCGAACTTGGTGCGGAAACCGAAGCTGCGGCCCGGATCGAGGAAATCCTCGGCGTTCTTGAACTCGGCGGCCACCGCGCCGCCGATCGCGCCGCTGCCGTAGAGCGTGCCCGGCCCGCGCAGCACTTCGACGCTGCGGATCAGGTCGGGATCAGCGAACAGCCGGCCGCGATGACCGGCGTTGAAATTGCTGCGCGCCCCATCGAAGCGCGTCACCACGCGATCCCCGCCGAGGCCGCGGATCGTGATGTTCTGCGCCAGCGGCCGCGGGCCGCCGGAGAGATCGACGTTGGGCAGTTCCTTCACGATGTCGCCGAAGGTCGAGGGCACCCTGCGCTCGATCTGCTCCTTGTTGATGACCGAGACCGAGCCGAGCGTCTCGAAGATCGATTTCGGCGTGCGCGTGCCGATCGACGTCACCGTGTCGAGCTGTGTGACGCCCGCATCGCGTTCTTGCGCCTGTGCCGGAAGCGCCAGCGCGATGGCACTCGCCGAGCCGAGCAGAATCTTTCGCAGCATGAGTCCCCCGCGGAACCGCCCGTGATCCGGGTCGGTCGGTGGTGGCTGGCTGCCGAACGCTGCTCGCGTGGTGGCTTGCTACCGGTTGCCTGTCCGGCCGAGGAAGCGGCCGGGCTTCCCCGCTGCCGGCGATCCCCATCGACCGACGCTATTGAGAAGCATTCGCATTCTTAAGGGGCAAGGGCTGTGACTGTCAACTGTCGCGATGCGGGGCGATCAGGACGCGGGCGCGGGCGCCGCGGCGTAGTGCTTCAGCAGCGTCTTCATCTCGAACGGACGCAAGTCGGGATAAAGGCCAACCAGCAGCGTGCACAGCGCCGTCACAACCGGCGTCGCGAAGCTCGTGCCCGACTTCGTCGTGTAGCCGCCGCCCACGTTCGCGACCGTGATGTCTTCGCCGAGGGCGGTGAATTCGATCGTGTCCTCGGGATTGAACACAAGCTTGAACGGCGAATCGAAGCGGCCGATCTCGATTCCGATCGTGGCGGCATAGGCCGCGGGATAGCCCACGTCCGGAAACGGGAAGTTGCGCTTCGAGGCGATCAGGATCTGGTTCTGAAAGTAGGCCTTCTCGCAGAGCGGGATGAGCTGCGGGCTGAACTTCTCCGCCACCGCGAGCGACAGATTGATCACGCGCCAGCGTCGCTCGAGCGCGTAGCGCAGCCCCGCGATCACGCAGGCGGCGACGCCCTTGTTGCCCGGCTCGAGCACGCGCAGATCGTGAAGCCGCGCGTTCGGCGCGAGCCGCGCCACGATGCTGGCGACGGCGGTGCCGTGGCCATAGGTGTCGTTGTTCGTGCCGGCCGCCACCACGGCGCGCGCGACGCCGTCGCCGTCCGGGCGGAAATGAAACGCCTCGGCGACGCGGCCGGCGAGATCGGGGTGCGTGGCGTCGATGCCGCTGTCGAGGATCGCGACGTCGACCGGCTGGAGGGTCTTTTCCGCCAGGCGGCTCAACTGCTCCTGGAACGCGGACTGCACGGCGTCCGCGCTCATTGTGCCGGCCGGGACAGCGCCACGGTCTCGATCGCCGTCAGCAATTCGGCGACGGCGGCGAGCCGCGCCGAATCGCCCGACACCAGCCGCTGCATCGATTCGAGCACGCGGCGCTCGAGCCGCGCGCGCTCGTTCTCCTCCTGCGGCGCGGCCGCCTCGCCGCTCTCGTAGGCCGAGAGGCGCCGGCGCAGATCGACGACGATCGCGGCGATCGCGGCGAAGCCGGCATAGAGCCGCGCATCCTTGCTCGAGAAGCGCTTGCCGTTCTCGAAGCTCACCGCGGTGACGACGCCCACCAATTCGTCGCCCGAGACCATCGGCGCGGCGATGACGGCGTCGGGCGTCGAGGCGTCGCCGGTGCGCTGCTTCTGCTCGACGTCCTTGAACGTCGGCGCGCCGGTCTGCACCTCGAGCGTGGCGGCGGCGAGGCCGGTGAGGCCCGCGCCGAGCGGCACGGCCTGTCCGCGCAGCTTCTTCTCGGATTCGGGATCGCCGACCGTCATCGCGAAGCGCAGCACGTCCGCGTCCTTGTCGTAGACGAGCAGCGAACCCTCCTGCCCGCCCACCACCTCGCAGCCGAGTTCGATCAGCATGCGCAGGATCTTCTCCTCGGGCGTGCTCGGGAGAATGCCGAGGAAGCGGGCGAGCAGATGATCGGGCTGTGAGGGAGGCATGATGCTTTCGCTGCGATGGGGCGCGCACCGTACAATTCTTCGCGCCGCCGCGCTACGCCGCCTCGGGCCTGAGCACGTACATGCGCAGCGAGCCGTAATTCTTCGCGAGCTGCGTGCTGCCGACATATTCGGGCCGCACCGAGGCGGCGCCGGTGAGCGCCAGCGCGGCGGCCATCGCTTCCGTGACGAACACTTCGCCCGGCGGCGTCACCGGCTCGATGCGCGCCGCGCGCGTGACGTGCGAGCCGAAGAACGTCTCGGTCTTGGTGAGGAAGTCGCGGCCGCGGAAGATCGGGCCGTAGTGCACGGCCAGCCGCAATTCGAGCGGGTGCGAGAAGCCGAGCTGTTTGAGGTTGAGGTCCTTCAGCGCCGTTTGGATGTCGATCGCGCAGCGCGCGCCGGCCTCTGCGGTCTCGAGGATCGCGTAGATCGCGTCGCCCCACGAATTGCGGTAGAGCACCTGCTTGCCGAACGCGTCGAGCGTTTCCGAGATCCGGCCCATGAAATGTTTCTGGAACTGCGGAAGCTGGCGCTCGGGCACCTGGCTGAACCCCACCACGTCGCCGAACATGATCGCGTGCAGCTCGCGCGTGACGTCGCCGTATTTCCAGGCCGTCAGCACGCGCGAGCCGTCGTCGACGACGACCGGATGGCTCGGCGGGCGCGTGCCGGCCCGGCGGCTGATGTTGACGTCGATGACCTCCGTCTTGCGCCCGCTGCGCTCCCAAGTGCCGATGTCGATGCTGGTCCCGGCGCGGCCGCTCGTGGGCTCGCCGTCCCAGATCGCGATCTGAGCCGCGTCGGCCTCGAGATTGTGCGCGCGCAGCAGCGCGAGGCCCATCGCGAGCTGAGAGCCGTAGGCGAACAGCATCTCGTCGCCGAGATATTCGCTCTCGGTCGCGTAGGTGAGCGAGCGCGCCTTGCCGAGCGCGCGCTCGAAGCGCTCGAGCCAGCCCGGCCCGCCGCGCGCGACGGAGTGGTGCTTGAACTCGTCCATCGCGAACGGCAGCACGACGTTGAGCTCGATGCCACGCGCGATGCAGGCCTCGGCGAACAGCAGATCGGCGCCGCAGGCGAGCGAGCCGTAGGCGAAGCCGACGCCGAGCCGCTCGAGCCGCGCCGCGACCGCTTCGGCCATGCTCGGCTCGAGCTCCGGCGGGAACCGGCCGCGCATGTTCGGCGGGTCGATCATGTGCCCTGTGTAGTGGATGACGGACGGCGGCGCGATCGGCTGCAACAGCGCCGGATCGACGTTGAGCGCCTGGCACAACAGGCGGAGCTGCCGGCGCGTGGCGGCGCGCAGCGCGAGGCGCGACTTCGCGTGCCGGTTGGCCTCGGCGAGCGCTTCCTGGGCCGCCGCCGTATCGCCGAGCACGAGTTGCGCCTCGGCGCGGCTGGCGGCGCGATAATACTTCTCCATCTCGCTGTCGGCCTGCGCCGCATCGCAGGCGCGCAGCGTGCGCCGCGCCCAGTCGCGCGCGCGATCGGCGGCACCGGCGATGACATAGAGCGTCGCGGCGTTGGCGGCCGGGAAATGATCGCCGCTCGCGTCGTAGACCTTCTCGTAGAGCGAGGCCGAATCGCGCAGCAGCGCCCAGCGCTCGGTCGTACGCGCGCGCAGCCCGAGATCCTTGACGAGCCCGGCGCGCAGCATCTGGATGTCGAGATCGGCCGTGTTCTTGAGCCCGTACTGGTCGTAGAGCTCGAGCGCCCGATCGGCCGCGCCACTGCGCGCCAGCGATCGTACCGCCATGTATTTGAGCTGCTCGTCCTCCGGAAACGCGGCGATGGCGCGGCGGGCGACTTCGAAGGCCTGGAAATAGTCGCCCGTGCCTTCGGCTTCGCGAATCGTGCGCGCCCAGTCGCGGACGGTCGGGTTTTCGCCGGAGGGGCCGTCTTTCATGCGGCAGCGGACGCAGGCTCACGCGGGTTTGCGCGCCGGATCGCGCGCCGCCGAGCAGTCTATGGCAAATGCCGCCGCCGGGGAAAAGGGATCAGGCGCGCCGCGCCAGCGCCAAAACCAGGCGGCCCACGCGGAGGCCGAATTTCCGCATGTTGGCGACGTCGAGCAGCGTGCCGTCGTCCATCAGGTGCATGCGGTCGTCGAACGCGATGGCGAGCTTGCGGCGGCCCACCGGCACCTGCAGCCGGTAGCGCCAGCGGACCGAGCCCGGCGTGGCGACGCCCTCGGCGAGCCCGACGAGGTCGTCGGCCGCGGCCCAATAACGGCCGCCGCCAGAGCAGGTCACGCGCCAGCGCCGCCGCTGCGCCTCGCCGTCGCGGAAGCGGAACAGCTCGTCGAGCACGAAGTCCGCGCCGCTCCAGGTGCCCTGCATCTCGACCGTGAACGCGCGGCGCACGCGCCCGTGGCGGTCCTCGACGAAACCGCTGCCAGCGACCGCGCCGAGGAAGAACTCCTCGAACACGAAAGGGCCGGCAGATTTGGCCGGCATGCGCGCGCGGCGGGCGGAAATCGCATCCATGGCAAGCACCGGATTGCCGAACGATGCGATGCATACGCGGCCGGCGCGCCGACGGATGAGGCGCAAGCACCCCATGCGGCAATGGGGGCCCGGTCAGGGCTTGGCGAACGTCACCTGACGCACGTCGATGTTGCCGGCCCGGAAGCCGCCCTCGCAATAAGCGAGGTAGTATGTCCAGAGGCGCTTGAAGCGTTCGTCGAAGCCGAGCGCCGCGATGCGGTCCCAGGCCGCGTGGAAACGGCGCCGCCATGCCGCCAGCGTTTCGGCGTAGTGTGTGCCGAAGCCGTCGGCGCCGAGCCAGGCAAGGCCCGCGCGCTCGCCCTCGCGCTTCAGCGTCGCCGCCGAGGGCAGCATGCCGCCGGGGAACACGTATTTCTGGATGAAATCCGCGCTGCGGCGGTAGCGCGGGAACAGCGTATCGTCGATCGTGATCGCCTGCAGCGCGGCGCGTCCGCCGGGCGCGAGACTCTCGGCGAGCTTGGAGAAAAAGACCGGCCAATACTCTTCCCCCACCGCCTCGATCATCTCGATCGACGCAATGCCGTCGAAGCGGCCCCGGACGTCGCGGTAATCGCAGAGCTCCACCGACACCCGCTCCGCCAGGCCCTCGGTGAAGACGCGCTTGCGCGCGAAATCGAGCTGCTCCCGCGAAAGCGTGATCGCCGTGACTCTGACGCCGGCTTCCTTGGCGGCGAGGCACGCGAACTGGCCCCAGCCGCAGCCGATCTCGAGGAGCCTGGCGTCCGGCGCCGGCGCCAGCAGCGCGAGCAGCCGACGGTACTTGTTGCGCTGCGCGTCGATGAGCGGCTGATCGGCGCGCTCGAAGATCGCCGACGAATAGGTGAGCGTCTCGTCGAGCCAGTGCTGATAGAACGTGTTGCCGAGGTCGTAGTGCGCGGCGATGTTGGAGCGCGCGCGGACGTGCGAATTGGCGTTGCGGCGGTGGCGCCAGCGGTCGACGAGGCGCCGCGGCAGCGTGGGCCGCCGCTTCAGGTTTCCGGCGCGCTGCAGATGGGCGCCGAATTCGACGACGGCGGCCAGATCCGGGCTGTCCCAATCGCCCTCGAGATAGGCCTCGGCGAGGCCGAGCGGGCCCCCGAGCAAGGCGCGCGGCACCGCGCGCCAGCGGTGCATGTGGATGATCGCGACGGCGCCCGGCGCGGTGCCGGCCGTGACCGTCTCGACGCCGTCGGGCCAACGCAGCCGCAGCGTTCCAGCGGGCGGATCGCGCAGGAACGCCGCGATCAAGCGGGCGCGCATGCCCCGCGGCGCGCTCATGGCGCGGCCGCTTCGCCGGCACCCTTGGCCGGAGGGCGATGGAAACGCGCGCCCTTCCGCCACAGGCGCAGCGCCTGCCAGTGGATGGCGGCGATGACCTTGAGAGTCATCAGCGGATGCGCGGCGAACGCGCTCAGGAGCTCGCGATCGGTGAGCGGGCGGCGGCGGCCGCTGATCGTGGCGCGGAGGATCTCGCCCGCCGCATCGCGCTCGCGGATCAGCAGCGAGAACGCCTCGGCGGGCACCTTCAGGCGGAAGCTGTATTGCGCGTCCATCGGGATGAACGGAGACACGTGGAAATCCTTGCCGCACCGTTGAGCGACGGCGCCCTCATCCTGCCCCGCGGCGACCGGCAATGCATAGGCATGTCGGCCGCCGAAGGTGTTGTGCACTTCGTAGATGACCGCGCGGAGGCGATCCTCGCGGTCCCGGCAGAGCCACAGGCTCAGCGGATTGAAAACATACCCCAGCAGCCGCGGAAAACAGAGGAGCTCGATGCGGCCTCGAGGCGGCGGTATGCCGGCAGCGCATAGCGTGCTTTCGGCCCAGGCGCGAAGCCCTTCCGCTCCGGCGTCGCCGTGGTCGCGGTCGTGGAAGCTCATCAGGTTGAAGCGATTGTGCGACAGCCAGCGCAGCCGCTTGGTCAGAACCGGCAGTTCGTCGAGATCGATCAGCAGCGTGAAGACGCGATAGCGGAAGCGATGCTGCACCGGCGCGAGCCGGGCATGCATGACGCTGCCGCGATAGAGCGCCGAGCGCATCGGATCAGGCCGCTTCCGGCAGCGGATCGAGCACGGGCGCCGACGCCTCCAATGCGGGCGCGGGAACGGGCACCGCCCACGGCGCTTCGACGCCGAGCGCCGATGCCGCGGCCATGCCGGAGACCAGCCCATCCTCGTGGAACCCGAAGCGCGTCCAGGCTCCGCAGAACCAGGTGTTGCGCGCGCCCTGAATGCGCGGCAGCGCTTCCTGCGCCGCGATGGCGGCGCCGTCGAACTGGGGGTGATCGTAGACAAACTCGGCCAGGACGGAGTCCTCGCGCGGGCGTCGGGCAGCGTTCAGCGACAGGAACAACGGCGGAGCATCGCCGAGGTTCTGCAAGCGGTTCAGCCAATAGGTCACGGAAACCGGCATCTCCTCGTCCGCGGCGGTATCGGCGAGATAGTTCCAGCTCGACCAGCAGGCGCTGCGGCGCGGCATCAGCGCGGCATCTGCATGGACAATGGCACGGTTGGGCTGGAACACGAAGGCGCCGAGCAGACGCCGCTCGTCCTCGGACGGATCGGCGAGCAGGCGCAGCGCGGTATCGGCGTGCGCGGCGACGACGACACGATCGAATCGCGCGTGGACGCCGCCGGTGAGCGTCACTTCGGCGCCGCCGGGCACGCGGCGGATCGCGCGGACCGGCGTGTTCACCAACACGGGGCCGCTGACGCCAGCGGCCATGCGCTCGATGTAGTCGCGGCTGCGCCCGGCCACCGTGCGCCATTGCGGCCGCCCGCCGATCTGGAGCAGGCCATGATTGCGGCAGAAGGCGAGAAACGCGGCGGCCGGCATGTCGAGGATCGAGCGGAACGTGCCGGACCAGATCGCCGCGGCCATCGGCAGCAGATGCGCGTCGCGGAACGCGCGGCTGTACTTGCCCTCCGCGAGCAGGTCGCCGAGCGTGGCGCCGGCTAACGAAGCGAGGTCGCGGCCGCGGCAGGCACCGTAGAAGCGCGCGATATCGGCGAGCATGCGCCAGAAGCCCGGCCGCAGCAGGTTGCTCTTCTGCGCGAAGAGGCCGGCGAGGCGCCGGTCGCCCGCATATTCGAGGCGGCCGCCCGCGACGGAAACGCCGAACGACATGTCGCTCGGCGCGGTCGCGACGCCCAGGTGGCGGAACAGGCGCGTGAGATTGGGATAGGTGCGCTCATTGTAGACGATGAAGCCGGCGTCGACCGCGATGGAGCGCCCGCCCGCCACCACCTCGACCGTGTTCGCATGGCCGCCGAGGCGCGGCGATGCCTCGAACACGGTGACGTGGTAGCGACGCGAAAGCAGCCACGCGGCGGAAAGCCCGGCAATGCCGCTGCCGACGACGGCGATGGCGGAACCGGGCGCAAGGCGGCGGTGGTCGTCGAAGGGGCGTGCCCCGGGCGGTGCGTCGAACATGAAACAGTGGCTGCTCTGCGAACGCCGTTATACGGCGCCAAGCCGCCGCCGGATGAGCCGGTCGCGCGCCTGATCCGCCGGAGCCATACGCGCGTAGGACATCGCGTTCGCGCAAGAGGCGACGGCGATGAACAGCCATGGGAAGAGGCCGGCAGCGCGGCTGCTGGAGGCGGCCGAGGAACGCGATCTCATCGGCCGCTGGATCGCGGAACGCGAGCAGGCGGCGCTCGATGCGCTCGTCGCCGCACACCGCCCGCTGGTGCTCAAGATCGCGGGCCGTTACCGCGCCAGCAGCCTTCCGCTCGGCGACCTCATCCAGGAGGGGCATATCGGCCTGCTCGAAGCCGCGCACCGCTTCGATCCCCGCCGCGCGGTGCGCTTCGCCACCTATGCGCAATGGTGGATCAGGAGCGCGATCCAGGACTACGTGCTGCGCAACGGCTCGGCCGTGCGCGCCGTCACCTCGTCGCGCCAAAAGTCGCTGATGTTCGCGCTGGCGCGGCTCGCTGGCGGCAGCGATGGGCTGGCGGCCGACGACCGCGCCTACCTCGCGCGGCGCCATGGGGTTTCTCTGGCCGCGGTCGACCGTATCGCGCTGCGCGTGAGCGCGCGCGACCAGTCGCTCGACGGCGCACTCCTGCCCGGCAGCGGCATTCGGCTGATCGACACGATCGCGGACGACGCGCCGGGCCCCGAGGATGCCGCGCTCGCGGCCGACGAGGCGCGCCGGCACCGCGACCGGATCGCCGCGGCGCTGGCCGCCCTGCCCGATCGCGAGCGCCGCATCGTCGAGGAGCGGCACCTCGGCGACGGCGCGCCGCTGCTGCGGGAAATCGGCCGGCGCTTCGGCATCAGCAAGGAGCGCGTGCGCCAGCTCGAGAAGCGCGCGCTCGCGCGGCTGCGCCATCTGCTGTCGGAGCAGCAGGCCGCGGACGCCGGACGCGCCTCGGCTTAGGGCTTGGGAAGGCGCCGGGGCGGCGCCTGCGGCGGAATGGCGAGCAGCTTGTCGATGCGGCGCCCGTCCATGTCGGCGATTTCGAAGCGCCACCCCTGATATTCGAGAACATCGCCGACATCGGGCACGTGCTCGAGCTCGTGCAGCACGAACCCGGCCAGCGTATGGAAGTCCCGTGATTTCGGCGGCTTGAATTTCAGCCGATCCGCCGCCTCCTCCACCGACATGGCGCCGTCAATCAGCCAGGATCCGTCCTGCCGCTTCGTCGCCGAGGGCACTTCGTGCGGCTCCTCGACCAGATGCCCGGCGATCGCCCGCAGGATATCGCCTTCGGTCACGAGCCCTTCGAGATGGCCGTATTCGTCGAACACGAACACCATGCGCGCCGGCGATTCGCGCAGCACGTCGATCGCATCGAGCGCGCTCATGTGCTCGCTGACATGCGGAACCTGATCGACGCATTCCGCGAAATCCGGCGCACGACCGGCGAGGAGCTCGTTCAAAACGCGCCGTCCCTGGATCACGCCGACGACCTCGTCGAGAGAGCCCTTCGCGGCCGGCAGCCGCGAATGCGGCACGCGGCCCAGCGCTTCCCGGATCTCCTGATCGCCGGCGGATACGTCGATCCATTCGATCTCGTGCCGCGGGGTCATGATCGAACGCACCGGCTTGTCGCCGAGCCGCATCACCCGCGCGATCATCGAACGCTCTTCCGGCTCGACGACGCCGGCCGTCTCTGCCTCGGCCACCAGCATCTTGATCTCATCCTCCGTGATCAGCGGCTTGACCGGGACGTGCGATTTCAGCAACCGGAGGATCATGCGGCTCGACGCATCGAGCAGCCACACGGCGGGAGCGGCGATGCGCGCCACGACGACCATGGCCGGCGCGACCGCCGCCGCGGTCCGGTTCGGGCGGCGGAGCGCGATCTGCTTGGGAACGAGTTCGCCCGCGATCAGCGAGACGTAGGTGATGGCCACGACGACGAATCCGAACGCCAACGGATCGGCGAAGTCGGCGCCGATCCCCGTCTCTCTCAGGAACGCCGCAAACCGCTCGGCCAGGGTCGCGCCGCTGAACACACCGGCGAAGATGCCGACGAGCGTTATCCCGATCTGCACGCTCGAAAGAAAGCGCCCCTGATTGTCGAGCAGCGTGAGCGCCGCCTCCGCCCCTTTATGGCCTTCCGCGAGCAGGGTTTGCAGCCGCGCGCGACGCGAGGAAACGACCGCAAGCTCGGACATGGCAAGAAAGCCGTTGATCGCTATGAGGATCAGAACGACCAGAATTTCGACGTATAACATCGCCTCCGGGAAAAGCGCTGAATGCGCGAGAAGCGAGCATTCATAGCATGGTTCGGGAATCCTGTAACCAAACCCCTACTTCTTGAGCGGCATCGCGCTGGCCTTCACCTCGTCGAGATAGCCGCGCAGCACCCAGCCGCTCACCAGCGCGACGGTGAGCGCGAACATCGCGAAGAACACGAGGTGCGACGTTCCCGAGGTGACCCACGTCATCGGCTGGCCCATGACCGGCAACAGGCCGAGCGTGTTCCCCCACGAGATGAACCAGTGCGCGCCATACATGCAGCCGGCGCCGTAGAGCACGTAACCCAGAACGACGCCCAGTTGCTGCTCGCGGAAATCGCCACGCCCGAATGCTCGCTCGACGGCGCCGCCCAGCAGGAAGATCAGCGTGATGAACGCGAGCTCGGTTCCGATCAGCACCAATCCGGCGGCGCCGCCGAAGCGATTGATCAGGAACGCCGTGACGAAATCGTTCTGCACTTCGGGCAGCGCCATGACGCCGCCGTTGCGACCGAACGAATCGAGCCACTTCTGCCGCGCGCCCTTCCATCCGGCCTCGCCGACCAGATCCATCGACGCCAGCACCTGCGAGCCGGTGTGCGGGTGGAAGCTCGGCTGCGTCCAAACCAGGATGCGCTCCTTCTTCGGCACGGCGGACGGAAGGATGCTCGGATCCTGATAGACCTTGTAGCCGGCGTAGATGATGCCGACGAAGGCGATGATGATCAGCGGGCGGATCGACCACCAAAGCCAGCGCAGGCCCGAGTGCTCCATGCGCCACGAGCCGACCTTCCACAGCCAGAACAGCACGATCGTCATCATGATGATGAGCGGCGAGAAATCGCGCACGCCCGCCACCATCGCGAACACGATCAGCGCGAAGATCGCGGCGACGCGGAAATAGGGCATCAGGAACGTGAGCGGCGAGCGCCGGTAGGCGCGGACCTCGCGCGAGCGCGTCTCGAAGATGTGCAGGCCGACGAAGGCGAGCAGGCCCACCAGCGTCATCTTCACCAGTTCGACCGGCTGGAAGCCGAACAGACCCTCTTCGGCGCCGAACAGGAACTGCACAACCATCGTCCCCATCAGCAGGAGCGCCAGGAACGTGAAGACGTGCTCGCGCGTGAAGATGAACGACCAGAAGCGGCGCCAGTATTTGTCCGGCACCGCGGCCAGCATCGCCATCGTCCAGCCGAAGAGCGAGAGCACGGTCGCGTGGTTGTAGAAGAAGCGGAGCCAGCGCGTGTTGTCCGACCCCGCGCCGAGCTGGAGCAGCGTCGTCATGCCGATCGTGGCCAGCACCGCGGCCAGCGCCCACAGCCAGCCCGAATAGCCGCGCAGCCGCCCGCCCCAGGCGAGGATGAAGCTCGCCCAGAACCAGGCGGCGATGGCGACGGACACGATCAGGATGCGGTCCGGCTGTCCGGTGCCCTGCTGGAGCATGAGGGTGATCCAGATGCCGAGCACCGGCGGCACCACCGCGGCCAGCGCCATGAACAGCGAGCCGACGCCGCGCTCGCGCTGGAACCAGACGTAGAAGGTGAGGAAGGCCGCGAAGCCGGCGGCGGCGAGCCCGATGGTGATCGAGAACAGGCGCGCGCGCAGCCAATCGAGCCAGCGATTGCCGTCGCCGATCCAGTTGAGGTTCGTCTTGTTGGGCGGATCGAACTCGTCGGCGAAGAAGAACACGCGGTTCACGATCGGAATGAGCGTGAGCTGATCGGCTTTCGCATCGACGCGATAGCGCGTGATGCCGGCGACGAGGCTCTCGACATGGCCCAATTCGCCGTCGAGCGGCACCATGATGTCGTTGAAGCCCTGGCCCTTTTCGTTCTTGCGCTTCAGCAGCGTCTCGAGCCGCATCGAGCCGGGCGCCACCAGGAACTTGCCGGCCTGCCACGCGAAGAGCACGGCTTCGGGCTGCAGCGTCTCCATCTTCCAGCGGTCGGAGCAATTGACGCCCCCGCCGACGCTGAACAGCTTCAGCTCCGCGTGGCTCGCCGGCACCATGTTGCGCACCGACCATTTCGCGCTGTTGATCGCGCGGCGCAATCCGTTGGCGCAAACCTCGGTGACCGGCTCGCCCTTGGGCGCGACCTTGCCTTCCCACGTCATTTCGCGGCCCGACTTCGCGTCGCGCAGCGTGAGCGTGTCGGCGGTAAGGTTCACGACGTCGAGATCGACGCCGGGCAGCGAAATGCGGTCGCCGTCGGCGATGGTCCAGCGTTCGGCGAAGCGCGCGTCGTAGCGCGTGGTGGTGAGCAGCACGCGCTTGTTCTGCGACTTGTTGCCGAAGAACCACTGCCCGCCGCGATTGACGACGAGCAGGTGCTCGGCCGCGGCGCTTTTTGCGCCGCTGCGCTGGCCGAGCTCGAGATAGCCGAGAACCCTGGGTCCATCGCTCGCCTTCACCGTGACAGGGCCGGCCATTTTGCCGGGCGGGGCGTTCTGAAAGACCATCCAGGTGAGCCAGCCCCACGCGATCAGCGCGGCGTAGGCGACGATCGCCGGGCCCAGCGTGGCGAGGAATCCGCCCACCGCCGCCCAGCCGGCGCCACTCGGCCGCATCCCCGCCGTCGCCGCCCGCCCGTTATGCACGTTCGATCCCCATCATCGTGGTCGGGTCCCGGCTGTATCAGTTGCGCGGCGGCGGGCGGTCGAGATCTTCGTCGGTTCCCTCGGGCGCGTCCGGCTGCGGTTTCGGATCGTCCTCGCCCGGATTGGCGCGGAGGTCGGGCTTCTCCATCGTCTCGAGCGACATCATGATGTCGCGCACGATGGCGCCGCAGACCGCGCCGCCGAAGCGCGGACCGCCGAACGCATGGTCGAGGTGGCTCACCATGCAGGCGACGGCGAAGCGGCGCCCGCCGGCCTGGAGCGGCTCCTTCCAGCCGGTGAACCAGCCCGAGTTGTAGCCGCCGCCCTTCTTGGGGTCGGCCGTGCCGGTCTTGCCGTAGGCGCGGCACCAGATCGGCTTCACGCCGTTCTTGGCGTTGGCCTGGCGGATCGCGGCGACGCGCTTGCCGATGTCGCCGCTCTTCGCCTTCGCGTATTCCTCGCCGAGGATCATCACCGGCTCTTGCGCGAAGACGCCGGAGGCCGTGGCGCCGGGCGCTTCCGTCACCGCCTTCATGCCGAGACGGATCGCGGCCAAGAGATCGGCGCGGATATTGATGTTGTCGCTCTCACCCGGCGGCGTTTTCGGCGGGCCGAGCCGCTCGCGGCCCCAGCCGGCGATGATGTAGGGCCGCACGCGCGCGCCCTTGGCGATCGTGGCCGAGCCGAGCGCCACGTGCATCGTCGAGACCGACCACGCCTGGCCGATGCCGTTCAGCGCGATGCGATGCATGTAGTCGGGCAGATAGGCCGAGGGCGGGTTGTCGCGCATCAGGTTGACGTTGCTCGTGATCGCGGTCAGCGGCGGCCGCACGAACAGCTTGTCGAACGTGAATTTCCCCTTGATGCGCAGCAGCGGCTGCGCGTCGCCGAGGTTGGCGGCGAGATTGATCGGCTCTTCCCAATCGATGCCGATCTGCTTCATGCGCACCATCATGCGCGTGGGCGGAAGCGTCTTGATATCGGTGGTCACGCGCCCGGCGCGGTTCTTGGGCAGCGAATCGAGCCACTGCCGCACGTGGCGCTCCTCGAGCAGCATCGCCATGCGCGCGAAGAAGACGTTGAACGAATGCTTGAGCGCCAGCGGCACGTTGAGCGTCGTCGCGTTCACGCCCTGGCCGGTGTCGGTGCAGATGGGGTTGCGCAGCGGCCCGCTGGTGTGCGTGGCGGCGCCGCCGATGTTGCTGATCGAGCGCGTCGTCGAACCCGGAATCATCACCGTCGTGGCGCCCATCGCAATGCCAAGCCTGCGTGCCCAAGTGCCGGGATCCATGCCGAGCAACATCTGCCCGAGCGCTTCGTCCGGGCGTCCCGCGGCATCGGAGGCCTCGAGCGCGGTCGTCAGCGCCGTGATCGTCTTCCAGGTCGAACCCGGCGTGTTGTCGATCGTCAGCAATTGCCACGACGCGATCATCGTCGGGTCCTTGGTGGGGTTCGTGATCTGGTAGGAGACGTAATCCCACGGCCGCGCGCCGAGCGGCACGAGCGGCCAGCTGCCGATCGCGACCACGGCGCCGGTATCGACGTCGAGCACGGTGATCGAGGCGCGGCGCTCGTGGAAGAAGCGGCCCTGACCCCCGCGCCCGCCGCGATTGCCGTCGATGATGCGCGTCAGGTGATGCGTGAGCGTCGATTGCACGACGCGCTGGGCGCGGCTGTCGATCGTGAGCGTCACCTCGGTGTTGCCGCCGGGCAGTTTGCTGCCGCTCAGCAGGCCGATGATGCTCATCGAATCGGCGCGGCTGTAGCCGAGCAAGCTGATGAGGCCCATCTCGTTCGCGGCCTGGGTCGGCGTGCCCTTGCCGTTGGGGTCGGTGAGAGCCACGCCGTCGGCGGTACGCACGACGAACAGCTTGTCGGCGCGCGATGACGTGGGCGTCGCGCGCGCCACCGGGCGCCAGTTGTAGCTCCACTCGATCGTTCCGGTCGTGATGACTCCGGGATCCTTGTCCTTGCCGCGCAGGCCCTTCTTGCGCTTCGGGCGCTGGCGCGGCCGGCCGGCGAGATCCTCGCCGGACATGCTGATCGCGAGGCCGAACACGCTCGGCGAGCAGTTGGCCGCCGGCTCGACCGTGATGTCGAGCGGCGTGTTCTCGCGCACGTTCAGCGTGATGACCGCGGCCTCGGCCACGGTCTTGCACGCCCATTTCAACTCGCCCTTCTCGGTGAAGAAGTCGTAGGTGCGGCGCTCGACGCGCGCGCCGGGCGGCAGCTTGACGGGCCGGCCGATGATCTGGACGTGCAGCGGACCCGAATAGGAGCCGGTGTTGGTCGAGAAGACGAGCCGCTCGTTCTCGCGTGCGCCCGCCACGGCGACCCAATCGCTCATCCCTTTCGGGATCTGGTCCTTGTTGACGAAGCCGAAGCTCTCGGGAACGAGATTGGTGAGCGGCTTCGGAATGCCGCCTTCGCTCGCGGCCTTCCACACCACCTTGTTGGCCGCCTCCTGCGATACCGCGCGGTCGTCGCGCACCGCCGCCATGCGGCGCGTTCCGTTCCAGAGGTTCACCTGCGTCCGAACGATCGTGCCGGCCGCCGAATCGTAGAGCGCCTTCAGCAGCGTTTCCTGCTCGCCTTCGCTGATGCCCTCTTCCTCCTCGTCCTTGTTCTTGCCGTTGGCGCGCTTGATCAGCACGTAGTCGGGCGGCGCCATGTCGAGGCCGCTGTCGGACTCGCGCGGGACGATGAGGTTGGCGCGGACGAGATTGATGAACAGCGTCGAATCTTCGTAGCTCTGGAGCGCCGCTTCGGCGTCTCCGGCCTTGTTCTGGTAGCGGCCGTTGAGGTCGCCGAGGCGCCAGTAGATCAGCGCGAACAGGGCCGCGGCGACGCCGAGATAGGCGGCCATGCCGAGGAAACGCAGGCCGTAGCCGAGCGCGGCGCGATAGGGGTTGCCCTTTTTCTTCCGCGCGCCGCGATCGGGCGCCTTGGCCGGCTTCTTCATCGCCATTCCCGGAATCCTCCGCTGCGGCGGGGCCGCCGCCTTCAAGAGCGCCTACAATACCGCAGGCCGGCGGCGACAAGAAGGCGCTAACGCGGTGTTCGGTCTATGGGAAGTGCCTAGCGCGCCATGCCCGGCTCGCGCGCGCGGGCGCGCATGACCGTGGCGTCGCGCGAGGACATGGCCTGGAGCTTCTCCTGGTGGAAGCGCAGCAGGTAACTGCCGACGATGAACAGCTCGTCCGGGCTCATCAGCACGCTGCCGCGGTCTCCCGGCGAGAGCGTCTTGAGCAGCTTGCCTTCGGCGTTGAGCACGTAGATCGGCATCTTGCCGTCAGCCATCGCGATGTCGAGCTTGTTGCCGACGAGGCGCAGCGCGACGTGCCGGCGCGAGAGGTTGAGCGCGTTGAGCTTGGCGCCCTTGGGTCCCTGCCCGTCGGCCCAGCGCAGCGATTCGGGATGATCGAGGAGTTCCATCGGCAGGTCGGGCTGGGCACCTTCGGCCGCCGAATCGCTGCGGCCCAGCAGGAACACCGTTGTGCTGAGCGGCAGGGTCTGCTCCTGCCGCAGCAGCAGGAGGCCGTGATAGGCCTCGGGCACCGGCGTTGCCAGCAGCTCGAGATACTTGCCCGAGCCGGTGTCGAGCGAGCTCGGCATGTGGCGCACCGGGCTGAAATCCGACTGGCCCGGCAGGCGATAGAGGAGATGCTGGCTGTCGGCCCGCGCCGAAAGCGCGAGGCACCGGCGCGTATCCACCGTGTCCTTGTCGGCGCGGCGCACCGGGCGGCCGATGCGGTCGAACCAGACCGTCCATTGCTCGAGGCCGCCCAGGCGCCGCGCGCCGTCGATGCGCAGCAGCGCGCAGCCCGAGAGCTTGACCGAGAAGCGCTGCGAGATGGGCGCCTGCGCCCCGGACGCCGCCTCTTCGCCGCCGGGAGCCACCGTGGCGGGCGGCGGCGCCTCCTCGGCCGGCTTGGGGCTGCCGAAGAAACGGCCGAGGCCGGTGCCCCGCGGCGCGGGCTCGGCCGGCTTGGGTTGCGCCATGCGGTCGGCGAGGCGGCTGCCGGGCTTGGGCGCGGGCGGCGCGGGCGGCGGCGCCTTGGCCTTGGGCGCCGGAGGCGGCGCCGGCGGCGGCTTGGGCGGCGGCGGCGGCGGCAGGTTGAACGCGCGCCGCGTCGCCGGCTCGGAGACGAACTTCACCTCGACGACGAGCGTGTCCTCGCCGTTCTCGGCGCCGCGCGTATCTTTCAACACCCATTGGAACGACTCGCCGTCGCGCTTCGGCGTCACCTGCTCGGCGACGCGCACATGCTCGTTGTCGGAATAGACCCGCTCGGCATCGGCGGACGAGAGGTTCAGCGAAACATTGCCCTCGCGCTGCGCGAACCAGAGCGGCGCGCGCACCGGGCCCGACGCGTCCGGCGTGATCAGGATCGAGCCCTGGCCGGCATAGACGCCGATCGGGCGCTTCACCTGCGCGCCGCCCTTCCAGAACGACCATTCCTCGAACTTGACCTGGTCGGCGTCCTTGGCGCGCTTCAGCGCGATCGTGCCGAGCATCTCGTCGTCCGGCCCCGGCACGTAGACGCCGAAGCCGAACTGGAAGACGACCGAGTTGGGGTCGATCGCCGCGTCGGGCATGATCGTGTACATCGGCTCGCGGTCGGCCGGCAGCGAGCGGCGGAACTTCGAGGTGTGGAGCTGCGCGAGGTTCGATGCCAGCGCCTCGAGGCGCTGGCCGCGGCGCTTGGCATCCGCCCGCCATTTGGCCTCGGGGATCCACACCACGACGTCGGTGAACACCGGCGTCGTCTCGCGGAAGCGCCCCTCCGCGTCGCGGACATGCTTGATGTCGCGGCAGCCGTCGAGCGCCGCCTGGAGGCGGAAATCGCCGTCGCCGGTCCGCTGCTCCGCGATCTTCGGATTGCCGCCATAGCGCCGGTCCCAGAGCGGGTCGGGATCGAACGGGTCTTCCACGTTGACCAGGGTCAGCGTGAAGACGCCGAGGTTCTCCCCGGCTTCACGGTATTCCTCGATCGTCTCCTTGGACTTGTGCTTGAAGAGGCCGAACATCGGCCGGAAATTAACCGGTGAAGGAAGGCTTTGCTAGGACTTCGAAAGCGCCGGTTTTACGAATGGTGTCGGTCGAGGTTCCGCCTGGCCGTGCCGCGATGGGCCATGCTTGGCAAGGCGCGGCGCGATCTATAGGCATCGGGGCAAGCCGCTGGTGAGCCGGCATTGGGAGGAACGATGACGACGCGCGACCCTGCTTTCGTGACCGACGAGCACCGCATGCTGCGCGACCAGGCGCGGCGGTTCGTCGAAGAAGAAATTCGCCCACACGGCGACGCCTGGGAGAAGCAGGGCCACGTGCCGCGCGAGGTCTATCGCAAGATGGGGTCGCTCGGCTTCTTCGGGCTGCGCTATCCCGAGAAATACGGCGGCAGCGCGCTCGACGCGGTCGCCTCGGTCGTGCTGTGGGAAGAGCTGGCGAAGAGCGGCTACGCCGGCGTCGGCGTCGGCGCGTCCGTGCACGCCGAGATGGCTTCGCCGCACCTCGCGCGCTACGGCACCGAGGCGCAGAAGGACCGGCTCATGCCCAAGATCGTCTCGGGCGAGGTGATCACCGCCGTCGCCGTCACCGAGCCCGACGGCGGCTCCGACGTGGCGGCGCTCAAGACCCGCGCGCGGCGCAAGGGCAACGACAAGTGGGTGCTGAACGGCTCCAAGATGTTCATCACCAACGGCGTGCTCGCCGATGTCTATTTCGTGGCGGCGCGTACCGACCCCGAGGCCAAGGGCTCGCGCGGCATCTCGATGTTCATCGTCGAGAAGGGCGCGCCGGGCTTCAAGGTGGCCAAGCAGCTCGACAAGCTCGGCTGGCGCTCGTCGGACACGGCCGAGCTCGTGTTCGAGGATTGCGAGATTCCGGCGGAGAACCTGCTCGGCGAGGAGAACAAGGGCTTCTACTCGATCATGAGCAACTTCCAGAACGAGCGGCTCGTGGCCGGCGCCGGCGCGGCGGGCGAATCCGCGCGCGCGATCGAGATCACGCTCGACTGGGTGAAGCAGCGCAAGGCCTTCGGCGGCGTGCTGTGGGACAAGCAGGTCGTGCGCCACAAGCTCTCGACGCTCGCGATGAAGCTCGAGGCCGGCCGCGCGCTCGTCTATCACACCGCCTATCTCGACGCGCAGGGCATCGACTGCGTGAAGGAAGTCTCGATGGTGAAGGCCTATATGGGCGAGTTCGTGAACGAGTGCATGTATGTCTGCGGCCAGCTCCACGGCGGCATGGCCTTCATGCGCGAGAGCGCCATTGAGCGCATGTACCGCGACGCGCGCGTCCAATCCATCGGCGGCGGCGCGACCGACGTGATGCTCGAAGAGGTGGCGAAGCGGATGTAGCTGCTACGCCACCGACCACTCCGCGCGCACCGCATCGTCGGCCTCGCGCGGGGCGTGCGCGGCGGCGAGCGCGGCGAAGGCTTCGCGCGGCAATAGGCACGTGAGGGCCCAGATCGCGGCACCGCGCACGAGCGGCGAGGCATCGCGCAAGAGGCGCTCGGCTTCGGCGGCGAGCGCACGGTCGCCGGAATTGCCGATCGCGATGAGAATGTTGCGCACGAAGCGGTCGCGGCCGATGCGCTTGATCGGCGAAGCGCTGAACACCTTGCGGAACCCGTCGTCGTCGAGCGCCACGTAGTCGATGAGCTTCGGGCGCGTGAGCTCGAGCCGCGGGATGAACGCGTAATCCTTCGTCGCCTGCGCGAACTTGTTCCATGGGCATACGGCGAGGCAATCGTCGCAGCCATAGACGCGGTTGCCGATCGCGGCGCGGAACTCGCGCGGAATGTGCCCCTTGTGCTCGATCGTGAGATACGAGATGCAGCGCCGCGAATCGAGCTGATACGGCGCCGGAAACGCCTCGGTCGGGCACACTTCGAGGCAGCGTCCGCACGTGCCGCAGTGATCCGCTTCAGGCGCATCGGGCGCGATTTCGAGCGTCGTCAGGATCGCCGCGAGGAACAACCACGAGCCGAATTCGCGCGAGACGAGATTGGTGTGCTTGCCCTGCCAGCCGATGCCGGCGCGCTCGGCGAGCGGCTTTTCCATCAGCGGCGCCGTATCGACGAACACCTTCACGTCGCCGCCGTGGCGCTCGGCGATCCAGCGCGCCAGCGCTTTCAGGCGCTTCTTGATCGTGTCGTGATAGTCCGCGTTGCGCGCATAGACGGAGACGTTCGCGCGCTCGCGCCGCTCGATGAGATCGAGCGCCGGATCGGCCGGGCCGTAATTGACGCCGAGCATGATCGCGGATTTCGCGGCCGGCCACATCGCGGCGGGCGTGTCGCGCCTTGCCGCCGTCGTCGCCATCCAGTCCATCTCGCCGTGGTAGCCGCGCGCGAGGTACTCGCCGAGCCGGGCCGCGATCTCGGGCGGCAGTGCCGCGGCCGTGAAGCCGATCGAATCGAAGCCGAGTTCATGCGCCTTTGCGATGATCGCGTCCTTGTTCGATGCTTCTTTCTGTCGTTCCCGCGAATCCGGGGATCCATCGCTCGCGCCGGCCATCTTGCCGGCCGGCATGGCGCCCGCGTCCGCATGGGCTGCCGCTTTCGCCGGAGCGACAGGGCCCTTTTGCCGCGCGGGAATCGACGTTCGCATCAACCGCGACCGCGATACGGCGCCACGCCCTGATCGGGCAGCCAGAGCCCCTTGGGCGGCGGGCCGGATTGGTAGAACACGTCGATCGGCATGCCGCCGCGCGGATACCAGTAGCCGCCGATGCGCAGCCAGCGAGGCTTGAGCAAGAGCTCAAGCCTTTTGGCGATCGCCAGCGTGCAATCCTCGTGGAACGCGCCCTGATTGCGGAACGCGGAGAGATAGAGCTTCAGGCTCTTGCTCTCGACGAGCCTCGCGCGCGGCGCGTAGTCGATGACGAGATGCGCGAAATCGGGCTGGCCGGTGATCGGGCACAGCGTCGTGAATTCGGGCGCGGTGAAGCGCACGAGATAGACCGTGCCGCGGTGCGGGTTCGGCACCGTTTCGAGCGCGGCCGCGTCGGGGCTTTCCGGCAGCCGCGCCGGGCGGCCGAGCAGCGTGAGGTTCGGGCGGGATTTCTTCGGCATTGCTGCAAACCTAAGCCTTCGCGCCGATTGCGGCCAGAGCGTCATTTGCGCTCCATCCGTGCGGCGTCATGCCCCCTCGCGGTCGCGGTGCGCGCGCCTTACGCAATGCCTGCAAGGGATTCGCTTCCACGCCCGTGAAGGTCGCGCCATGCATTCGCTTGCCCGCCAGTGCCTGCTTCCGCTCGCCTTGGTTGTCGCTTTCTCCGCCGAAGTCGCGGCCGAGAGTGCCTCCAAGGATTTCGTTTCGGCGCAGTACAAGTTCCGCTTCGCCTATCCCGCCAATGGCAAGCTCGAGGAGCGCACGGTGCCGGCGCGCGGCGGCCGCGCGGCAAGCTTCGAAGTGCGTCTCTCGGTGCCGGACGAGGAATTCCTCGGCTGCGTCGTCGAGGTGCACCCGCAAAGCCTGCCCGACGACGGCACTGGCAAGCCCAAGAACCTCCCGGCGCTGCTCAACGGCGTGAACGTGCCGGTGGCGCGGCGCGACCTCCAGCCGTTGCCGAATTCGCGTGTGGCGGTGACGGTCGCGCGCGAGATGGCGGCGCTCGGCGGCCAGCCGGCGCGGCGCATCGACGTGCTGATGGAAAACGCGCGCAGCGGCACGCCCTACAGCCAGAGCCGCGAATTGCGCACGTTCCGGAGCTACGGTCGCGTTTCGCTGCGCTGCTATTCCGATCCCAAGAACGTCGATCTCGAACAGACCCACAAGCTGCTCGACCGCATCGCCGCCGGCTTCCGCTTCCAGTAACGCGCTCATAGCAGCGCGATGTCGCCGGCGCGGTAGAGCGCCGCGCGCTCTTCGCGGAACGCGGCCCAACGGCCACCCTCGATCGCCACGCGGATCTCGCGCATCAAATCCTGATAGTGCTGGAGGTTGTGCCGCGTCAGCAGCATCGGGCCCAGCATCTCGCCGGCCTTGAACAGGTGGTTGAGATAGGCGCGCGAGAAGCGCGTGCAGGCCGGGCACGCGCAGCCGTCCTCGATCGGGCGCGGATCATCGGCATGGCGCGCATTGCGCATGTTGACCTCGCCGCGCCGCGTGAACGCCTTGCCGGTGCGGCCCATGCGCGTCGGCAAAACGCAGTCGAACATGTCGATGCCGCGCGTGACGGCGCCCAAGATATCGTCGGGCCGGCCGACGCCCATGAGGTAGCGCGGGCGATCCTCGGGCAGCAGGTGCACGGTGGCGTCGAGCGTGCGGAACATCTCCGCCTGCCCCTCGCCCACCGCGAGGCCGCCGACCGCGTAGCCGTCGAAGCCGATGTCCACCAGCGCCTTCGCCGATTCGGCACGGAGATCGTCGAACACGCTGCCCTGCACGATGCCGAACAGGCCATAGCCCGCGCGCGTGCGGAATGCCTTCTTGGAACGCGCCGCCCAGCCGAGCGAGAGGCGCATCGACTTCTCCGCCTCGCGCTTCTCGACCGGCCAGGTCGTGCATTCGTCGAGCACCATCGTGATGTCGGCATCGAGCAGATGCTGGATCTCGATCGAGCGCTCGGGCGTCAGCGAATGCTCGGCGCCGTCGATGTGCGAGCGGAAGACGACGCCTTTCGGAGTGAGCTTCCGGAGCTGGCCGAGCGACATCACCTGGAAGCCGCCCGAATCGGTGAGTATCGGCCCCGGCCAATCCATGAATTTGTGCAGGCCGCCGAGCCTGGCGACGCGTTCGGCGCTCGGGCGCAGCATCAGGTGATAGGTGTTGCCGAGCACGATCTCGGCGCCGGTCTCGCGCACCTGATCGGGCAGCATGGCCTTCACTGTGCCGGCCGTGCCGACCGGCATGAAGGCCGGCGTCTCGGCGGTGCCGTGCGCGGTGGCGATCCGTCCCCGGCGCGCCGCGCCGTCGCGCGCAAGAAGCTCGAAGCCGGTGCTCATGCCGCGCGCTCGAGCAGGCAGGCGTCGCCATAGGAGAAGAAGCGATAGCGCTGCGCGACGGCGTGCGCATAGGCGGCTTTCATGCGCTCGAGCCCGGCGAAGGCGGAGACGAGCATGAACAGGGTCGAGCGCGGCAGGTGGAAATTGGTCAGCAGCATGTCGGCCGTTCTAATGCGCGCGCCGGGCGTGATGAAGAGCCGCGTTTCGCCGCTCCACGCGCGCACGGCGCCGCTTTCATCCGCCGCGCTTTCGAGCAGGCGCAGGCTCGTCGTGCCGACGCAGACGATGCGCCCGGCCCGCGCACGCGTTGCCGCGATCGCGGCGGCGGCTTCGGCGGAGATCTCGCCCCATTCGGCGTGCATCACGTGCTGCGATATATCCTCCACCTTCACCGGCAAGAACGTGCCGGCGCCGACATGGAGCGTCACGAACGTGCGCCCGACGCCGCGCGCTTCGAGCGCCGCGAACAGCGCGGGCGTGAAGTGCAGGCCCGCCGTCGGCGCCGCGACCGCGCCTTCGCGCGCGGCATAGACGGTCTGATAGTCGGCGCGATCGGCCTCCGCGCCGCCCTTCGGCCGCTTGATGTAGGGCGGCAGCGGCATTTCGCCGTGGCGCTCGAGCAATGCGACGAGCGCCGAGTCGCCGACGCCGAAATCGAGCAGCACCTCGCCCGCCTCGCCCTTCCCGGCGACCAGCGCAGAGAATTCCGGCGCGAACGCGATGCGCTGGCCGTCCTTCAGGCGCTTCGCCGGCCGCGCGAAGGCGCGCCAGCGGCCCACGCCCTCGGCCTTGTGCAGCGTCACCTCGATCGTCGCCTCGCCGCGCCGGCCGAGGAGCCGCGCCGGGATCACGCGCGTGTCGTTGAGCACGAGCAGGTCGCCCGGCCGCAACAGCGACGGCAGATCGCGGACGGCGCGATCCCGGAATGCACCCTCGCGCGCCGGCACGACGAGCAGCCGCGACGCATCGCGCGGCCGCGCCGGCTCGACGGCGATCAGCTCGCGCGGAAGCTCGAAATCGAAGTCGGAGAGGCGCATACGCTAGCGCTTCCGCCCGCCGGTGCCTTTGCCCGCGCAACTGGCCGTGCACGGCACCCCTCCCCCCGCCGGTGTAGGCTTCTGTAGTCTTTTGTAGTCTTTTGTAGTCATCGATCCGTCCGTTTCCGCGTGCAGTGGGTATAGCATCGCCGTCTATCGCGTTTCGCGTTGCGGCCCGCGACGCAGTGTCCGCCGGGCCGCAGCCCGATGATTTAGTTCATGTTTTGTTCTAATCAAGAGAACCCCGCCGCCTTGACAGGCCGCGCCCGCCGTTGTGTCTCGTCGCCCTTCATCGTACGCGCACGGACACCGACCTTGGCCACCGCCGCACCCACCGCCGAAACGCCGTCCGGCAAGGGCGCCGGGGACGAGAACTTCCCGGTCGGCTCATTCCTGCTGCCGAAGGCGCTGCGGCCGCGCGTGGCGATCTTCTACGCCTATGCGCGCGCGATCGACGATATCGCCGACAATCCCGAACTCTCCGCCGAGGAGAAGATCGCGCGCCTCGACGGCTTCGACCGCGCGCTGACCGGGGCCAGTGACGACCCCGCCTACGCCAAGGCGATCCGCGTGCGCGAGACGATGGCCGGCACCGGCGACATCATCCGCCATTGCCGCGACCTGATCCTCGCGTTCAAGCAGGACGCGGTGAAGCTGCGCTACAGGGACTGGGACGATTTGATGGGCTACTGCATCAAATCCGCCGCGCCCGTGGGCCGCTTCCTGCTGGATCTGCACGATTGCCCGCCGAGCGGCTATCCCGCTTCCGACGCGCTCTGCAACGCGCTCCAGGTCATCAACCACCTCCAGGATTGCAAGGAGGATTTCCGGCGGCTCAACCGCGTCTATCTGCCCGGCGATTGGCTGGCGGCGGAAGGCAGCGCGGTGGAGGATCTCGACCGCGCGGCGGCGACGCCGGGTCTGCGCCGCACGCTCGACCGCTGCCTCGACGGCACCGAGGCGCTGCTGCGCGAGGCGAAGACCTTGCCGGGCAAGCTTCCGAACCGGCGCCTCGCGATGGAATCGGCCGCGATCGTGAGCCTCGCCGAAAAGCTGACCGCGATGCTGCGCCGGCGCGACCCCGTGGCCGGGCGCGTGGCGCTGGGCAAGCCGGGCACCCTGTTGCACGCGCTGATCGGCGTGGCCCGCTACTGGCTCTGGCGCTGACGTGCTGACGATCCTTGCCGGCGCGGGGCTCGCCGCCTGGGCCTACCTCGTGCTGTTCCACGGCGGCTTCTGGCGCGCCGATCAGCGATTGCCGGCCGAATCGCAAGCGCCCGAGCAATGGCCCGATGTTACGGCCGTCATCCCCGCGCGCGACGAGGCGCCGGTGATCGGCGGCGCGGTCGAAAGCCTGCTGCGGCAGGACTATCCCGGCAATTTGCGCGTGATCGTCGTGGACGATGCGAGCAGCGACGGCACCGCCGATGCGGCCCGCGCGGGCGCCGCGCGTGCCGGCGCAGACGACCGGCTCGCCATCGTTTCCGCGCCGCCGCTGCCGCCGGGGTGGAGCGGCAAGCTCTGGGCCGTGCACAATGGCGTGGCCGCAGCGCCGGCCGACCGGCGCTATGTGCTGCTCACTGACGCCGACATCGTGCATGCGCCCGATGCGCTGCGGCGGCTCGTGGCGAAGGCCGAGAGCGGACTCGATCTCGTTTCGCTGATGGTGCGGCTGCATTGCGCCAGTTTCGCCGAGCGGCTGCTGATCCCGGCCTTCGTGTTCTTCTTCCAGAAACTCTACCCGTTTCCGTGGGTCAACGACCGCGCGAAGCGCATGGCCGGGGCGGCCGGCGGCTGCATGCTGGTGCGGCGCGCGGCGCTCGAGCGCGCCGGCGGCATCGCGGCGGTGAAGGACGCGCTGATCGACGATTGCGCGCTGGCGGCGCTGCTCAAGAAGAACGGCCCGATCTGGCTCGGCCTCGCCGAGCGCACCGTCAGCGTGCGGCGCTACCCGCGGATCGCCGATGTCTGGCGCATGGTGGCGCGCACTGCCTACACGCAGCTTCGCCATTCGCCGTGGCTCGTGCTCGGCACGGTGCTCGGCATGGCGCTGCTCTACCTTGTGCCGCCGCTGGCGATGGTGCTGTGCCCGTTTGCCGGCGCCTGGCTCGCCGCCGCGCTGGGCGCCGCCGCCTTCGCGCTGATGCTGTACGCCTATCGCCCGACCTGGACGCTCTACCGGGGCGACGATCCCGCGATCCTGCTGCTGCCGCTCGCCGCGCTGCTCTACACGGCGATGACCGTCGACTCGATGCGCCGCCACCTGCTCGGCAAGGGCGGCGCGTGGAAGGGCAGGACGTATGCGAGGCAGCGACCGGGCGCTTCCTAGAAAGTCGGCAGCGTGCGTGCGTCCATCCTTCGAGGCCGCCGCAAGAGCGGCGGCACCTCAGGATGAGGCACTCTTTGCTCGATCAACCTCGGCCTCATCCTGAGGTGCGCGCCTTCTCGGGCGCGCCTCGAAGGATGGACGCGAACGAGACGCGCGACTTCTAAAGCCTTCCCGTCGGCGCCGCGCGCCCCTAAAACGTGCCCGTGACCAACACCCTCACCGCCACCGATTTCGAAGCGCGCGACCATGTGCACAACGTGGTCGAGGCGTCGGGCACGTCGTTCATGCAGGGCATGCGCCTGCTGCCCGAGGAGCGGCGCGAGGGCATGTTCGCCGTCTATGCGTTCTGCCGCGAGATCGACGACGTCGCCGACGAGCCGGCGCCCGTTGCCGACAAGATGACGCGCCTGCGCGAATGGCGGCGCGAGATCGAACGCATCTACGAAGGCAAGCCGCAGACGCTGACCGGCCGCGCGCTGCTGCCGATCGTGCGGGAATACGGCCTCGACCGCGCCGATTTCCTGGCACTCATCGACGGCATGGAGATGGACGCGGTGGAAGACATCCGCGCGCCCACCATCGCGCGGCTCGAGCTCTATTGCGACCGCGTCGCCGGCGCCGTGGGGCGGCTTTCGATCCGGGTCTTCGGCGCCGTCGAGCCGCAGGCGAAATCGGTGGCGCGGCATCTGGGCCAGGCGCTTCAGCTCACCAATATCCTGCGCGACCTGAAGGAAGACGCCGAGCACGGGCGGCTCTACCTGCCCGCCGAGCTCCTCGACGCGAACAGCGTGAAGACGCGCGAGCCGTTCGAGGTCCTGCGCCATCCAGCGCTCGGCGCGATCTGCGCCGAAATCGCCGCGCGCGCGCGCCAGCACTATCAGGCGGCGGCCGAGGCGATGCGCAAATGCCGGCGCGGCCCGATGCGCCCGGCACGCGCAATGGGCGCCATCTACCGCGCCTATCTCGACGGCCTCGATCGCCGCGGCTGGACGAAGCTCGACGAGAAGGTGCGGCTCTCGAAGCTCAAAAAGGTTTGGATCGCGCTGCGCTACGGGCTGTTCTAGTGCGCGGGCGCTCGAGTGGCGGCATTGACGTGTCGACGCTGTGCTGGCGTCCATCCTTCGAGGCGGCCCCAGGTGGGGCCGCACCTCGGGATGAGGGCTATTTGTTCGAACAAGTAATGCCTCATCCTGAGGTGCCGCCGCTCTTTGCGGCGGCCTCGAAGGATGGTCGCAAGCGAGGCGCCGCCGAATCGTTCCGGCTGACTCGGCTGAAGCCGCTATGACTCTCACGCCCTCATCCACCGTCCACGTCATCGGCGCCGGGGTCGCCGGGCTTTCGGCCGCGGTGCGCGCGTGCGAGGCGGGCGCGCGCGTGATCGTGCACGAGGCGGCGGGCCAGGCCGGCGGACGGTGCCGCTCGTTCCACGACGATCTGCTCGGCGCCGAGATCGACAACGGCAATCACCTGCTGCTCTCGGGCAACCGTTCGGCAATGCGCTTCCTCGCGACTGTCGGCGCCGCGCGCGAATTGCTCGTGATGCCGACCGCGGCGATCCCGTTCCTCGATCTCGAGACCGGCGAGCGCTGGACCGTGCGGCCGAATGCCGGGCCGATCGGCTGGTGGATCTTCACGCCGGGCCGCCGTGTCGCCGGCAGCCGCGCTTCGCACTATCTCGCGGCCATCAGGCTGGCGCGCGCCGGCAACGCCAGCGTCGCCGATCTTTTCGGCCGGCAGACGCCGACCTTCCGCCGCTTCTGGGAGCCGCTGGCCGTGGCCGTGCTCAACACCGCCGCCGCCGAGGGCGCGGCAAAGCTGCTGTGGCCGGTGATGACCGAAACCATCGGGCGCGGCGCCGCCGCCGCCCGCCCCTGCATCGCGCGCGACGGGCTCTCCAAGGCATTCGTCGATCCCGCGCTGAAGTGGCTCGCCGCGCGCGGGGCCGAAATTCGCTTCAACGACCGCCTGCGCGCGATGCGCATCGAAGACGGGCGCGCGGCGGCGCTCGCGTTCGGCGAAGGCGAAACGGCGCTGGGGCCGGACGACCGCGTGGTGCTGGCCGTGACGCCGCCGGTGGCGTCCTCGCTGCTGCCGGGGCTCGCGGTGCCCGACGATTTCCGGCCGATCGTGAACCTGCACTACAAGCTCGCGGCGCCCGCCGCGCTGCCGGGCGGCCTGCCGCTGCTCGGCCTCGTTGGCGGCACGGCGCAATGGCTGTTCGTGCGCGCGAACATCCTCTCGGTCACGATCAGCGCCGGCGAGCGCGAGGTGGATCAGTCGGCCGAAACCCTGACCGAAACGGTGTGGCGCGACATCGCGAAGGCACTGGCGCTCGGCAACGCGCCGCCGCCGCCCTGCCGCGTGGTGAAGGAGAAGCGTGCGACCTTCGCGCAGACGCCGGCGCAGGTGGCGAAACGGCCGAAAGCCAATGCCGGCCCGCGCAATCTCGTTCTCGCCGGCGACTGGACCGACACCGGCCTGCCGGCCACGATCGAAGGCGCGATCCGCTCGGGCGAGACCGCGGTCCAGGTGTTACGGAACGTATAACCCCGCGCGCAATTCGCGCGGCCGGACCGGCTTGACCGCGCCGAGGCCCGCGTTTATCTCAATCGCGCCCGGGCCTTACCCTGAGTGGAGGCCCGGTTCGCTTTTGCCGTATTTTGACAGCATGAACATCCACACCCCCCGCCCGGCCGAGCCCGACCTTGCGGCGCTCGATACGTTGATCGCCGAGCAGGCCGGCCGCCTCGAAGCCGAGCAGCGCGGCGACGGCCATTGGGTGTTCGAGCTCGAGGCCGACGCGACGATTCCGGCCGAATACATCCTCTATCGCCACTTCCTCGCCGAGATCGACGACGCGTACACGCGCGACCTCGAACCGAAGATCGCGGTCTATCTCCGCCGCATCCAGGGCGCGCATGGCGGCTGGCCGCTGTTCCATGGCGGCGATTTCGACATGAGCGCGTCGGTGAAGGCCTATTTCGCGCTGAAGGCCGCGGGCGATTCGCCGGACGCGCCGCACATGGCGCGCGCGCGCGCGGCGATCCTCGCGCGGGGCGGCGCCGAGCGCAGCAACGTATTCACCCGCTCGCTGCTGGCGCTGTGGGGCGAGGTGCCGTGGCGCGCCGTGCCGGCGATGCCGGTCGAGCTGATGCTGCTGCCGAAGTGGTTTCCGTTCCACCTGAGCAAGGTGTCGTACTGGTCGCGCACGGTGATCGTGCCGCTCGTCGTGCTGATGGCGCTGAAGCCGCGCGCGAAGAACCCCAAGGGCATCCGCATCGCCGAGCTCTTCCAGCAGCCGCCCGAGAGCGTCCGCGACTGGCACAAGAATCCGACCGGGCGCTTCGCCGGCAACGTGCTGCTGAAGCTCGACCGGGTGTTCCGCGCGCTCGAGCCGGCAATGCGCGGTCGACGCCGCCGGCGCGCGATCAAGCGCGCGATGGATTTCGTCGAGGAGCGCCTGAACGCCGCGGACGGCCTCGGCGGCATCTTCCCGGCGATGGTCAACGCCGTGCTGGCGATGGAAGCGCTCGGCTACGCCAAGGACGATCCGCGCCTCGTCACCGCGAAGAAGGCCGTGGACGGCCTGCTCATCGAGAAGGAGCGCGAGGCCTATTGCCAGCCCTGCGTTTCGCCGGTGTGGGACACCGGCCTCGCCGCGCTGGCGATGATGGAAGCCAAGAACGAGCGCGAGAGCCCGATGATGGCGAAATGCGCCGACTGGCTGCTCGAGCGCGAGATCAAGGACGTGAAGGGCGACTGGTCGTGGCAACGCCCCGGCCTGGCGCCCGGCGGCTGGGCGTTCCAGTACCGCAACGACTACTATCCGGACGTCGACGACACCGCCGTGGTGGCGATGGCGCTCGACCGCATGAACGATCCGCGCGCCAAGGCCGCGATCCAGCGCGCCGAAGCGTGGATCCTCGGCATGCAGAGCAAGAACGGCGGCTGGGGCTCGTTCGACGCCGACAACGACAAGTATTACCTCAACAACATCCCGTTCGCCGATCACGGCGCGCTGCTCGATCCGCCGACCGCCGACGTGAGCGGCCGCTGCCTCGCGATGCTCGCGCAGCTCGGCTACAAGAAGACCCATCCGGCCGTCGCGCGCGCGATCGAGTATCTCAAGAACGAGCAGGAGGCGGACGGCTCGTGGTTCGGCCGCTGGGGCACGAATTACGTTTACGGCACCTGGTCGGTGCTGACCGCGCTCAACGCCGTCGGCGAGGATCCGCAGCAGCCCTACATCCAGAAGGCGATCGCGTGGCTGAAATCGCGTCAGCGCGGCGATGGCGGATGGGGCGAGGACGGCGCCACCTATTGGCAGGAGCGCCGCGCCGAGGCGAAGGAAAGCACGCCCTCGCAGACGGCGTGGGCGACCTTGGCGCTGATGGCCGCCGGCGCCATCGACGACGAGGCCGTCGCGCGCGGCATCGCCTATCTCCAGGACGCGCCGCGCGAGGGCGTTCGCTGGAAGGAAGAGTGGTACACGGCGGTCGGCTTCCCGCGCGTGTTCTATCTCCGCTATCACGGCTACGCGGCCTATTTCCCGCTCTGGGCGCTGGCGCGCTATCGCAACCTGAAGCGCCGCAACGCGCGCTCTGTCTCCTGGGGCCTCTGAGCCCGGCCGATTGGCCATCAGGCCTAGCGCGCGGCCGATGCACGCGTCGCGCCGATGTGATAAAGAAGCGCCTCCCGGCTCCGACGCGGGCACCGTCGGCTGCTCAAGGGATTTCATAAGAGAAGTCGCCGGCAGCGATCCGGCACCATCGGCTTGAACACGAAACGGCGATCGGGCCCAGGCGCCGGATCGCGCCTCGGAGGATTTCCGGTGCCGGCGGGCCGCGCCCGCTCGCGCCCATTGCGGGGAACGACATGGGCAAGTCTGCTTCGATTCCGGCGCCAGCCGCGTTTTTGCGCAAGCGGGCGGCGGCGCTCAGCCACGCGCTTCTCGGATTGATCGCGGCGGCGCTGTTGGCGCCCGCGGCTTCCGCCGAGATGCAGGTGCGGACGATCGCCGTCGGCGGCGTCGCGCGCGACTACCTTCTCTATGCACCGGCAATGCGCTCGGTTGCGGCGGATGGCGGCGTGCCGCTGGTGGTGGCGCTGCATGGCGGCAACGCGGTGGCCGACATGATGAGCCTCTATTCCCGTTTCAATGAAATCGCCGCGCGCGAGCAGTTCGCCGTCGCCTATCCCTACGGCGTCGGCCGCTGGTGGAACGACGGACGCCACTACGATGGCCGAGCGGAAAGCAGCGCCGACGACGTGGCGTTCATGCGTGCGCTCGTCGCCGACGCGGGCGCGCAGATCAAGATCGACCGGAGGCGCGTGTTCGCGACCGGTATATCGAACGGCGGCTTCATGAGCTTCCGCCTCGCCTGCGAAGCCGCGGACCTGTTCGCGGCGGTGGCGACCGTGGCCGCGACGATGCCGGCCGAGCTCGGCACGCGCTGCCGGCCCGCGAAGCCGGTGCCGGTGCTGCTGATCCACGGCACGGCCGACGCGCTCGTTCCCTACATCGGCGGCCATGCGCGGACCGGGAGCACGCTGCGCGGCACGATCTGGTCCGCCGACCGCAGCATCGCGTTCTGGGCCGCGCGCAATGGCTGCCCCGGCGCGCCGGCGACGCGCGTGCTGCCCGACCTCGACCCGGCGGATGGCTCGCGCGTGATCGAATCGGACTACCGCGGCTGCGCGGGCGCGCCGGCGGCGCTGCTGCGCATCGAGGGCGGCGGGCACACCTGGCCCGGCGGCGTGCAGATCCTGCCCACGGCGATGCTCGGCACGACCAACCGCGATATCGACGCGAGCGAAGCGATCTGGCGCTTCTTCAAGGCGGCGCCGGCGCGCTAGGCCGCGTTCCGTTCCGGGGAACCGGCGAGGATGCTCGCCCGTTTCCCCGTTCATGTCTGCAAGCGCGTCGCACCGGGCGGCCTCGGCAAGCCTCGCCCTCAGCAATCTCAGGGCCGTCCTCATCCTGATCGTGCTCGCGTTCCATGGCGTGCTGCCGTATCTCGGCTCGCTGCCGGCGGGCGCGCACGCGTTCGACGACCCCGAGCGGCGCTGGCAGGCTTTCCCGATCGTCGATAGCCAGCGCTTTTTCGGCTTCGACCTGTTCTGCGCCTGGCAATACCTCAGCATGATGGCGCTGATGTTTTTCCTCTCGGGCCTGTTCGTGGCGCCGAGCCTCGCGCGCAAGGGCGCGCGCGAGTTCCTGACCGGACGGCTGCTGCGCATCGGCGTGCCGCTGGTGCTCGCGGTCGCGATCCTGACGCCGCTGGCCTATTACGCCTCGTATCGCGCGACCGCCGCCGATCCGAGCTTCGCCGCGTTCTGGCAGGAATGGACGGCGCTACCGTTCTGGTCGCCGGGCCCGCAATGGTTCCTCATCCTGCTGCTGGCGTTCAGCGTGCTCGCCGCGGCCTTGCATTTCCTCGCGCCGGGCTTGCGTGACCGGATGTTCGCCGCCGCCGCGCGCGCCGCAGACCGGCCGCTGCGCTTCTTCGCCGGCCTCGCGGCGGTCTCGGCGCTCGCCTACGTTCCGCTCGCCCTCGCCTTCTCGCCGTGGGGCTGGACGAATTTCGGGCCGGTGGCGTTCGAGACGACGCGCATCGCGCACTACGCCGTCTACTTCCTCGCCGGCTACGCCGTCGGCGCCGCCGGCCTCGGTCGCGGCATGCTCGCCTGCGACGGCCCGCTGGCCCGCAATTGGACCAAGTGGCTTGCCGCCGCCGCGCTCGGTTTCGGGCTGTGGGCCGGCAGCAGCACGCTGACGCTCGGCGCCTGGAGCGAGGTTCCGCTTGCCGCGCGGTTCCTGGCGGCAGTAGCGCTCGTCTTCGGCTGCGCCGCGGGCTGCATGTTCGCGCTCGCGCTGGCGCTGCGCTTCGGCCGCAAGCGCCGCGCGGTGTTCGACAGCCTTTCCGCCAACGCCTACGGCATCTATCTGCTGCACTACGTGCCGGCGGTGTGGCTGCAATTCGCGTTGCTCGACGCGCCGCTGCCCGCGTTCGTGAAGGGCGCGATCGTGTTCGCCGCCACGCTGCTCGTCACCTGGCCGCTCGCCGCGGCGATCGGCACTATCTCTCTGCGAAGCCTGCTGCCGGGCATGAAGCGCGTGCGTAGCGCGTAGCCTGCCCGAATTCGCCGCCAAATCGAGGGGAATGCCTGCATGCCGCTGGTCGTGACGCTTGCGCTGCGCAATCTGCTGCACGACCGCCTGCGGCTCGCGGCGACGCTGATCGGCATCGTCTTCTCGATCGTGCTGGTCACCGTGCAGATGGGCCTCTATCTCGGCTTCGGCCGCATGGTGACGGTCGTCATCGATCGCGCCGAGACCGATCTCTGGGTGATGACGAAGGGCGGCACGTCGTTCGAAGGGCCCTCGGTGCTCGAGATGAAGGACCGCGACGCCGCGCTGGCGACGGCCGGCGTCGAGCGCGCGACCGCCGTCGTCACCGGCTTCGCCGATTGGCGCCTGCCGAGCGGCGCGCTGACGCCGGCGATGATCGTCGGCATCGACCTCGACAGCCCCGGCCTCCGGCCCTGGAACGTTGTGGAAGGCGAGATTGCCTCGCTGCGCGTGACCGGCGCGGTCGCCGTCGATCTCGCCTATGCGGACCGGCTCGGCGTCTCGCGCATCGGCGAAAAGGCCGAGATCCGCCAGCGGCCGGTGACGGTGACGATGCTCACGCGCGGCATCCGCTCGTTCACGACGACGCCCTACATCTTCATGGAAGACGACGCCGCGCGCGCAATGACCGGCCTGCCGCCCGACAAGGCCTCGTATCTGCTGATCCGCCTCAAGGCGGGCGCGGACCTCGAAGCCGTGCGCGGCGCGCTGCGCGCGAAGATCCCGAAGGCCGAGGTGCTGACTTCGGCCGAGTTCGCGGACCGCAGCCGCACGTTCTGGCTGTTCAGCACCGGCGCGGGCGCGGCGCTGTTCGCCGGCGCGGTGCTCGGCATCGTCGTCGGCACCGCGATCGTCGCGCAGACGCTCTACGCGAGCACGAAGGAACACATCAACGAGTTCGCGACCCTGCGCGCGATCGGCTCCTCGCGCGGCTACGTTTACGCGGTGATCGTGTGCCAGGCCGTGTTCAGCGCGCTGATCGGCTTCGCGATCGCGGCGCTCATGGCGCTCGGAGTGGTGTGGGCGACGGCCGGCGGCGCGCTTCCGATCGTGATCACGCCGATGCTGATGGCGGCACTGTTCGGGCTCGCCGTCATCATGTGCATCGGCGCCGGCCTCGCCGCGATCCTGCGCGTGATGCGCGTCGATCCGGCCACCGCGTTCACGCGATGATACGCGCGCCCACGACCGCGGCCGTCATCGACGCCGCGAACGTCGCCAAGACGCTGGGCAGCGGCGCCGCCGAGGTGCAGGCGCTGCGCGGCGTCAACGTGGCGCTCGCCGCGGGCGAGCTGGCGCTGCTCATGGGCCCCTCGGGCAGCGGGAAGACGACGCTGCTCTCGATCCTCGGCTGCATGCTGCGGCCCACGCGCGGCACGGTGCGCGTCTGCGGCGAGGCGGCCGATGCGCTCGGCGCGGAAGATCTCGCGCGGCTGCGGCGGCGCCATATCGGCTTCGTGTTCCAGAACTATCACCTGTTCCCGACCTTGACGGCGGCCGAGAACGTGCGCATCGCGCTCGACATCCGCGGCGTGCCGGCGCGCGCGGCGAAAGACAAGGCGCGCCGCGCGCTCGCCGAGGTGGGGCTCGCGCACAAGGTGAGGTCGTTTCCACGCGCGCTCAGCGGCGGCGAGCAGCAGCGCGTCGCGATCGCCCGCGCGATCGTGGGCGACCCCGCCGTGATCCTCGCCGACGAGCCCACCGCGGCGCTCGACGGCGAGAACGGCCAAGCGGTGATGGAGATCCTCGCGCGCCTCGCCGGCGGCGGGCGCGGCGTACTGGTCGTCACCCACGATACGCGCCTGCTGCCGTTCGCCGACCGCATCATCCGCATCGAAGACGGGCTGATCCGCGGTGAGCAGAATGCGCCGGCCGCGCCCGAGCGCCGCTGTGCCTGAGCCGGCGCCGCGCCGCTGCGGCAAACCGGCGCGGCGGTCCTTGCGTTTCCCCTAATATTCCAGTGGCTTGAACGCTGGCACCGCGCGCGGTTCGGGAGTATAACGCGCGCGGGATTGGGGACCGCGGGTCTTTGAAATCTCCGACGCACCAGGCCATCGAGCAACTTTGCTCGCGCGCTAATCCCGCGCGCTGTGTTGCTCGTGCCGGGTGCCGCACGCTCGGCGGCTAATTCATGCGGCAGATCGGCATCATTTCGGGACTGACCAGCGAGTTGCGCTGCCTGGGCTTCGGCCTCGACCGGCCGGCGCACCTCGTCACCTTCGCCGCCGCCGGCGACCCCGAGCGCGCCCGCGCGCAGGCGCTGGGCTGGGCGGCCGACGGGCGCATCAAGGCGCTGATGAGCTTCGGCCTTTGCGGCGGTCTCGACCCGGAACTGGCGCCGGGCCACGTCGTCGTCGCGCACCGCATCGCATTGCCCGAAGGCGGCGCGCTCGAATTCGACGCGCGCTGGGCGCACGCGATCGCCGCGCGCATTGCCGGCGCGCGCGTGGCGCCGCTGCTCGGTGCGCGCGACGTGGCGGCAACGGCGGCCGAGAAGCGCGCGCTGTTCGAGCGCCATGGCGTGCCCGCGATCGACATGGAGAGCCGTGGCGTGGCCGAGGCCGCGCGCGAAGCCGGCGTGCCGTTCGTGGCGCTGCGCGCGGTCGCCGATCCGGCCGGCCGCACATTGCCGAAGGTGGCCGCGCGCGCGATCGACGCGCGGGGCCGCGTCCGTCCGTTCCGCGTGCTGCTCGGCCTCGTGACCCGGCCGCACGACATCCCTGCGCTGATGGCGCTCGGCGGCGACGCAAGGCGCGGCTACGAGGCGCTCGCAGCCGCCGGCATGCGCGCGCTGCTGCCCGATCTCGTGCCGAACCCGCAGCCCGCCGCTGCCCCCGGCGCGATGGCGCCCGCGCTGGTGCCGCAGGGCTCCTGACGCTTCGCACGCGGCCATGAACAAGGCGTATGTCGTCCCGCTCGTTTTCGGTGGTTTGGTCGGCGCGACCGCGGTGGCGGGCGCGGTGATCCTCGCCGTGTCGCTCGACGGCAATGCCGGCGCGGGCGCCGCGATCGAGCTCGTTCCCGGCGTGCGCCCCGCCTATGCCGGGCGCCCGGCGCCGGCGCGACTCGTCGGCAAATGGTCGTCCAGCCGGCTCTCGATGATCAACTACCGCGACCGCTATAGCGGCAGCTTCGCGCCGCCTTCGGGCTCGATCTTCAGCTACACGATCGCCGCCGACGGCACGTTCGAGTTCTCGGGCTACATGCAGAGCTCGCTCTATCACTGCACGATCGTGATTTTCCGCTGGCAGCGCGGAACCCTGGTTGCGGATGGCCAGAGCCTCACGCTGACACCGCGCGAGGGCCGGCAGCACTATAAGGACAGCTGCCGCGCCGGGTCGGAGAAGGAAAAATCCGCCGTCGACGAGCCCGCGCGCTACAGCTTCACCATCGAGACCGAGGGCGCGCACACGGTGCTCGTGATGAAGAAGGCCAATGGCGAGGACTGGGGCCGCTTCTACAGGAAGTAGCGCCCGGCCGTAGTCCCCGCATCCATCCCCCGAATTCGGCCAACCTTCCGGGAACTTTTCTGCAGGTTCCACATTATGCGTACGGGCTGGTGCACGCTCGCGCCGGGCCCCAGCGCGCGTCCGGATTTCCAACGCGAGAAAAGTTGGAACAGGCCGCGCGCCGCAACGAAAAAAAACGTGCCGGAGTCAGGGGTTAGCCTCGATGAACGCAGTATTCTCGGCGCTGGCCGGGGTGCAGGCGATTCTGTGCGCGCTTTTGATGGCGCACGTGGCGCTGCAGCTGACGCTCGCGCGCAGCTATCTGCGCCGGCCGCGCAAAGGGCGCTGGGCCGGGACGCCGCCCTCCGGCGGCCGCAAGACCTTGCCGTTCGTCACGGTCCAGCTTCCGGTCTTCAACGAGCGGCACGTGATCGAGCGGCTGATCGACGGCGTGGCCGCGCTCGATTGGCCGCGCGACCGGATCGAGATCCAGGTGCTCGACGACTCCACCGACGAGACCGTGGCGCGCGCGGCGGCGCGCGTGGCGCATCATCGCGCGGCGGGCCTCGACATCAAGCATCTGCGCCGCGAGAGCCGCGCCGACTTCAAGGCCGGCGCTCTGCGCCACGGCCTTTCGCTGGCGAAGGGCGAGCTGATCGCGATCTTCGACGCGGACTTCCTGCCCGACGCCGATTTCCTGCGGCTCACCGTTCCGCATTTTGCCGATCCCACGATCGGCATGGTGCAGACGCGCTGGGCGCACGCGAACCTCGACGATTCGCTGCTGACCCGGGTGCAGGGCCTGATGCTCGACACGCACCTGACCGTCGAGCAGGTGGGCCGCGCCGAGCAGAACTGCTTCTTCAACTTCAACGGCACCGCCGGCGTCTGGCGCGCCGTCGCGATCCGCGACGCGGGCAATTGGAGCGGCGACACGCTGACCGAAGATCTCGATCTCTCCTATCGCGCGCAACTTCGCGGCTGGCGCTTCCACTACATCGACGCGCCCGCCGCGCGCGGCGACCTGCCCGACGATGTGCGCGCGTTCCGCTCGCAGCAATACCGCTGGATCAAGGGCGGCGCGCAATGCGCGCGCAGCCTGCTGCCGCGCATCCTGGCCGCGCCGATCGGCTGGAAGGCCAAGCTCCAGGGTGCGGAGCATCTGCTCGAGACGAGCTTCTATCTCGTGTTCCTCGCGCTGATCATCTTGACCGTGCCGATGGCGGCACTTTCGAACATCGAGGTGAACGTCGCCTGGATCGTTCCCGTTGGCCTTTTCGCGCTGAGCATGGGCGCGCTCGCCCTCGTCTATGCGGCGCCGCAGCGGGAGATGATCCGTAGCCCCGGCGGCGCCCGGCGCTTCCTCGCGCTGTGGAGCGCCTTCATCGTCGTCTCCGCGGGCCTCGTCGTTCACAACGGCCTTGCCGCGCTCTCCGGCCTGCTCGGCCGCAACGGCGAGTTCGTGCGCACGCCGAAGCGCGATACGCAGAGAAGCACGGGTTGGCCCGTCGGCGATGCGTATCTGCCGAAGGGCCTCGGGCGCAGCTTCGCGCTCGAAGCCGCGCTGTGGGCCTATCTCGGCGCCGGCATCGCCGTCTCGGTCTGGAACGGCACGCCCTATTTCATGCTCGGGCCGATCGTGGCGTTTATCGGCCTTTCCTACATGCTCGCGCTGTGCCTTCGCGACTTCGCGCGGCAATGGAGCGAGGCCGCGCGTATGCGAGCAGCCGGCCGCGGGCGCCGCGATCGGCGGCTGGCCCACGGCGGCAAGCGGCGCGCGGCGCACCGCGGTTAACGCCGGAGCGCGTACCAAAGGTGGTGGATTCGGGCCACCACGCGCTCGGCGCGCGCGCGGCCGGCACATTGCCGCCACAAACCGGCGCCGCGTTGGTCGCGCAACCCGCTGGTAAATGGGTGAATCGGCGCGCGGTAAGCATGTCCGTTCACACGCGCTTAGAATTTTCGGCGCTTTCTGGGCGCGTCGGACGAGACGCGAGAGGAGAGACGCCATGGTTAACCTCGAGACCTACCGGCGAAAGCGGCGCGGCCCCGATTTCGGCAAGTGCGCGGTGCTGGCGGCCCTTTTGTCGGCCTTGATCGTGAGCGGCGTCGAACTCACCGGCGGCCCTGTGGCGCCCGCCAATGCCGGCCTCGGCGCGCCGGCGAAAGCAGCGATGGGCGCGGCGCCGGTGACGGCACCGGTGGCGGCACCCCGTTGAACGACCTGGCCTACTCGAACACTTTCGGATCGATCGGCCCGTCGAACGTCACGGTCTCGTAGGCCAGAACGATGCGGCCCAGAATCGGGACGGTGATGGCCGTGGCGAACGGCACGCGGATGCCGTTCACCGCGCGGTAGTCGGAATAGTCGGCGCTGACCGAGAGCGGCACCAGCGTGTCGCCGATATAGACCGGCGGCTCCTCGCGCAGCACGAGGTATGAGCCGGACGAAATGTAGAGCCGGGTGGGCGCAAGATTCGGCGGCGCCATTTCGACGACGAAAACATTCTCGCCGTTCACCACGGTTTCGCCGACGAGGGTCGCCACGGCGTAACGCTGCTTCCAGCGATAAAGCGGATGCGGCACCGCGTTGTGGCGGGCGGCTTCGAGCGCCTTGCCGGTCGCAACCGAACGCGCCCCATCATAGGACACGTCGTAGGAGCCGCGTTCGGTCGTGACCGAGCGCGTGCGGATGACCACCTTGCCGAACGCGCCGAGCTCGAAGGCGGTCGCGCGCTTGCCGGCCTCAACGTGATCGAGGTACGGCCCGTCCAGCCCGTCCTTCGCGGCGACGGCGCGGCCAATCGCGCGCATCGAGACCAGCCGGTCGAGCGCCTCGGCGCCGCCGGCCGCCGCTGCGGCGTGCTCCAGAATCTCGCGCCCGCGCGCCGGATCCTTCACCGGCGCCGAGCCCTCGGCGAGCATGTCCTGCTGCGCGGAGGGCGTTTCGAGCGTGAAGCCCACCACGGCTCCGCTGGCCGCGCGGCGCACATGCAGGCGATGCGTCGCGGGGCCGCCTTCCAGCCGGTAGTGGTTGCCGCCGTCCGGCACGAGCGGCCGCGGCTCGTCGCCGGCGACGACGAGCGCGACGCCGCTCCGGAACGGCGCGATCTCCTTCGTGAGCTTTTTGTCTGCGCTCTGATAGCCGCCGATCAGCGCGGCTTCGGGGCCGCTTTGCCCGGCCCGCGCGCGCAGAAGCCAGGCATCGTCCTTCTTCAGCAGCGGGATGTCGCCGCCGGAATCCGAAGGCGGCTTGAGCAGCGCGGCCTCGATGCGGCCCGGCATCGCTTTCGACTCGGCGACGCTCATCGTGTATCCGCCCGATCCCTCGACGTCGTAGAGATTGGTCCCGGCGGGCTTCAACATCAGCGGTGGCGCGCCCGGAAGAATCATCGCGAAGCCGGCGCCCTCGCGCTTCACCTCGAGCCTGAGATCGTCGCTCGAAAAGTAATGTCCGATGAGCCGCTCCATCGCGATGGCGGGGCCCTGAGGCGCCGGGCGCGTCGGAGGCGCCGGAAGCGTGGGCTGCACGACGGCTTGCCAGAACAGATCCTTGGCGATCGCCGCCAGCGCAGAATTGTCCTGGTTGGTCAGCAGCGCGAAAGACAGCGCCGTATCGGGCACGAGCACGACGATCGCGGTGAAGCCGGGAATGTTGCCATGGTGATGCGCCACGAGCAGCCCCGCGCGGGTTTCGAGCATGTATCCGAGGCCATAGCTGCCGTCGGGACTGTGGCGCTCGAAAAGCCGCGCAAAGGCGGCCGGGGCGACGCGCACGCCCGGCGCCTGCCCCCGGGCGTTGAGGAAGCGCAGCCATGCGCCCATGTCTTGCGCGGTGCTGTTGAGGGCGCCCGCCGGCGCGATCGCGGCGAGATCGGCGGGCTTCGCGGCCGCGGCCGTCCCGCTCGCGGCGCTGCCGGTGTAGCCGGTCGCACGGTTCGGGCTGGACGCGAGTTCGGCGAGCGTGAACGTGGAGGATTTCATGCCGAGCGGCGCCAGGAACCGCTCGGTCATGAACCGCTCGTAGGTCGTGCCGTAGGCGCGCGCCACCGCTGCGCCTGCAAGCGAGACCATCGTGTTGTTGTAGAGGAATTTCTCGCGCAGCCTGGCGGCCGGCACCGCGCGGCCCGCGAGCTCGATCAGCTCGTCCTGGGTGAAAGAGCCGAACAGGAACGTGAAATCCGAGCGGTCGAGGCCCGTCCGGTGCGCCAAAAGGTCGATGAAATTGACCTTCGCATCGGCCTCGGGATCGCGCAGGCGAAAGCTCGGCACGAAGCGGCGCGGGTGATCCTCGAACGCCAGTTTGCCTTCGCCGACGGCCAGCGCCACGGCCACCGCCGTGAACTGCTTGGTGACCGACGCGATCGGGAACACCGTGTCCGCCGTGACCGCCGCCGGCGCTTCGCGGGAACGCTGGCCAAGCCCCGCGATGCGCAAGATGCGATCGCCCTGCGCGACCACGATGGCGGCGCCGACGACGCCAAGCTCCTTCCGCTTCGCCTCGAGCTGCGCGACGAATCCTTCGACGCGGCGCTCGAGCGCGGGCGGGCTGGAGGGCTTCGGTTCCTGGGCGCGTGCGCCGAGCGATAGGCACGCGATGGCCGCTATCGGCAGAACGGATCGCGCGACGCGCGGCGCCGCCGCTCGTGCGATCCCGCGGGGACTCGCGATTTCCGAAGACCGGCCAGACCCGACACCGAACATGCGCGCCTCCGACCGATCGCCGGAGGCCACTCTGCAAAACTTCGCAGGCGAGGACAATCGCGCCGACTTTGACCGACTGGAAATCAGGCGGCGATTCGGCCCGGCCCCTGGCGCGCCGGCAGGGCGGGCCCACAACGCTGCGATACGCGGCGTATTCCCGTCGTTGGCGCCGGGACGTGGCTGGGCGACCCGCCCCGGCAAGGCTGCATTCGGTTTCTACATAGAATCGCCTCCGGCGCCACCCGGCGGGTTGGCCTTTCTGCACCGCGCCGGCCAGTGCGGTTCGCGCCGTTTGCGAGTCGATCCGTTTTGCTGCGTACCCCCTTGACGCCGCGGAGGGGTGCAACCATCTCCCTACCAATCTGAGTCCGGGCCCCTCTGGCGGCGGAACGTTCCGCCGCGATGTCGGACTCCACCTGCGCGCTGATGCCCAGCCTTTGGGCAGGCGCCGCATCTGGAGGCGTCGACATGGATTCCGTCTGGCTCTGGCTCGGCTTCAATCTCTTCGTTCTCGCGCTGCTCGCGTTCGATCTCGGCGTTCTTCATCGGAAAGAGCGCGCGATATCGGTCCGCGAGGCAGTTTGGCTCAGCGCAGGCTATGTCGCGCTCGCGGCGGTCTTTGCCGCCGGCGTGGTCCATTTCCGGGGAGCGCAGGCCGGGTATGAGTTCGTAACCGGCTACCTGATCGAGAAATCGCTCTCGCTCGACAATGTCTTCGTCTTCTACCTGATATTCGCGCATTTCGCCGTGCCGCCCGCCTACCAGCACCGCGTGCTGTTCTGGGGCATCCTGGGCGCACTCGCGATGCGCGCGGCGCTGATCGCGGCCGGCGCGGCGCTGATCGCGACGGTGCATTGGATCGTGTTCGTGTTCGGCGCGTTCCTGATCCTCACCGCGGTGAAGATGCTGCTTGCGGCCGATGCCGAGCCCGATCTCGAGGGCAACCGCATCGTGCGCTTCGTGCGCGCGCGGTTGCGCGTCACGCCCGACTATCGCGGTCCGCGCTTCTTCGTGCGCGAGGCCGGGCGCGTTTCGGCCACGCCGCTCTTTCTCGTGCTCGTGCTGATCGAGTTCAGCGATCTCGTCTTCGCGGTCGATTCGATCCCCGCGATCTTCGCAGTGTCGAGCGACCCGTTCATCGTCTACACCGCGAACGTGTTCGCGATCCTGGGGCTGCGCGCACTGTATTTCGCGCTCGCCGGCATCGTCGGGAGATTCCGCTATCTCAAGTACGGTCTCTCGATCGTTCTGCTCATCGTGGGCGCCAAAATGATCGCCAACGGGGTCGCCGGCGAGAAACTCATCCCGGTCGAAATCGCGCTTCTGCTCACGGCCCTCGTGATCGGCGGCTCGATCTTGCTTTCGATGCTGCGGCCGGCGCCTGTCAGCCGCACGCCCGCCGTCGGCTGGGTACCGGGCTCGGGAACGCGCCCGGCCGTCGAAACCGCGTCTCCCGATAGAACACTCAACTCGCAAACGGAAAGGAGCTGACCCATGCGTGCCTTGAATTGCCCCCACTGCACCGCGACCGACGCCAACCTCGTCGTCGTCGAGCGCCATGGGATCGAGATCGACTATTGCCCGCGGTGTCGCGGCATCTGGCTGGAACGCGGGGAACTCGAGAAGATTTTCGAGCGCGAGGCCCGGCTCGGCACGCAGCGCGGCGGCGATGAGCGGCGCACGGAGTCGCCGCGCCGTCGCGATGACGACGACGACGACGACCACAAGCGACGCGACTGGCGCGGCGGCGGCGAATGGCGGGGCGATGACGATCGCGAGGGCCAGCGCCGTCGCCCACGCCGCGAAGGCATTCTCGGCGAGCTGTTCGACTTCTGAAGCCGGAGGCAGACCATGCGGGACCGGCCAGCCGCGGCCGCACCGATGGACGCAATCGCGCTCATCGCTTCGGCGCCGCCCCGGCGCACGTCAGAGATTCTGTCGGCACTGGCGGCAAGTCACGCCGGTGAGCGAATTACGGTCGGCAACATCATGTGCGGCCTCGGCGACCGGGCGTTCGGCATGCTCCTCTTCGCCTTCGCGGCACCGAACTTGCCGCCGCTCGGCATTCCGGGTCTCTCGTCGGTGTGCGCCGTTCCGCTGTTGATCCTGGCGCTGCAGCTCATGGCCGGCCGCGCAGAACCCGCGCTCCCCTCATGGGTAACGGCGCGCTCGATGCCGACGGCGGCGTTTCGGCGGCTCGTGGCCTTCGTCGTGCCTTGGCTCGGTCGTGCCGAGCGTCTGGTACGCCCGCGCGCCGCCTTTGCCGCCTCGGGCGTCGGGGAACGCGCGGCCGGCGCCGTGATCGCGGTTCTCGCCCTCGTGCTCGTCCTGCCGATCCCGTTCGGAAATCTGTTGCCCGCAGTAGCGATCGCGCTGTTCGCGCTGGCGATCGTCGAGCGCGACGGCCTCGCCGCGCTTGCCGGTCATATTGCAGCGGTCGTGAGCCTCGCGGTCGTCGCCGGCGTGGTCATCGGCTCGGCCGAACTGGCGATGGCAGCGTGGCGCTATCTCTTCGACGCGTGACGCGGCTTTATTCCGCCGCGACGCTCGGGGCCTTGGGCTCGTTGCCGGGCAGCGGCAGGTTCTTGCCTTCGAACCAGCGCTTGTCGCGCGCGGTGAGCGGCACGTCTTTCATCGCGTCGTAAACGTGGCGCTCGTGCAGGCGCGCGGCCGGGCGCGCCCTGGTGAGGTCGAGCTCGGGCGCCATCGGGCCCTCGGTGCGGGGCCCGCGCAGATGCACGGCCAACGCCTTCAGCGGGCGCTTGAACGTGTCTTCCACCGCCGAGCCCTCGTAGCCGCAATGCACCATGCAGTTCGCGCACTTCTCGTATTTGCCGGTGCCGTAGCTGTCCCAGTCGGTCGTCTCCATCAGC
>CAYZSG010000009.1:0-49554 GCA_964481045.1 uncultured Candidatus Odyssella sp.
AGCCGGCCGCGGGGCTTTCCGATTCGGCGAAGGCCGCGCTGCGCGGCGCGCTGCGCGACGTCGCCGCGCGCGGGATCGCGATCGTGATCGTCGATCACGGCATGCCGTTCCTGATGCCGCTCGCAAGCCGCATCGTCTGCCTCGACGCGGGCCGCGTGATCGGCGCGGGCACGCCGGCGGAAGTGGCGGCCAATCCCGAGGTGCGCCGCGCCTATCTCGGCGCCGGCGCGCTGTTGCCGCAAGAGGGCGCATGAAAGGCACCGCGCCCATCCTGCGCCTGCAACACATGAGCGTGCGCTACGGCCGCATCGAGGCGCTGCGCAACGCGACCTTCGCGCAGGACCAGCGCAGCGTCGTGGCGCTGCTCGGCCCCAACGGGGCCGGCAAGTCGAGCCTGCTCAGGGCAGTGATGGGGCTCGTGCCCACGGCCTCGGGCTCGATCCAGTTCGCCTACCGCCAGGTGACCGAGGAGCCGCCCGAGGCGCGCGCGGCGATGGGCATCGCCTACGTGCCCGAGGGGCGGCGCGTGTTCCCGGGCCTGACCGCGCGCGAGAATCTCGACGTGGCGGCGTTCGCGCCGGCGGCCGAGCGCAAGCGCCGACGCGACCGCGTACTGGCGCTCTTTCCGGCGCTGGAGCCGCTTCTCGACCGGCGCGCCTGGCAGCTTTCCGGCGGGCAGCAGCAGATGCTGGCGATCGGCCGCGCGCTGATGACGGCGCCGAAGCTGCTGCTGCTCGACGAGCCCTCGATCGGCCTCGCGCCGGTGCTGGTCGAGCAGCTCTTCGCGCGCATCGCGAGCCTCGCCGTCGAGGGCACCGCCGTCCTGATCGCCGAACAGAACACCGCGGCCGCGCTTGCCGTGGCCGAGCGCGCGATCGTGCTGCGCGACGGCCAGATTGTCGCCGACGGCCCGGCCGAGGCCATCCGCAGGCGGCCGGAGCTGGAGCTTTCCGACCTTGGCCCTTCGCCGGAGAGGCTCTAGCATCGGCACGAGCGTTGCATCGACCGCATCGAGCGCAAACCGAGGATGGGACACGCCATGCTGACCCGGATCGCCCGGCTCGCCGCCGCCGCGCTGCTCTTCGCCGCGGCGCCCGCCTCCGCCCAGGCCAAGCGCGAGTCGCTCACGATCGGGATGACGCTGTTCCCGGCGACGCTCAACCCACTGATCGATTCGATGCTCGCCAAGAGCTACGTGCTGGCGATGGTGCGCCGCCCGCTGATGACGTTCGATGCGAACTGGCAGCTCATCTGCCTGCTCTGCACCGAGGTGCCGACCTTCGAGAACGGGCTCGCGAAGCGCATCGAGCTCGGTGACGGCAACCAGGGCGTCGCCGTGACGATGACGCTGCACCCCAAAGCCGCATGGGGCGACGGCACGCCGCTGACCAGCAAGGATATCGCGTTCACGATCGAGGTCGGCAAGCACCCGAAGAGCGGCGTGGCCTCGAGCGAATTGTATCGGCGCATCCTCAAGGTCGAGATCAAGGACGACAAGACGTTCACGCTTCACGTCGACCGCGTCACGTTTGATTACAATCGCTGGATCCTCGACATCCTGCCCGCGCATCTCGAAGCGAAAGCGTTCGCCGAGCCGGCCGACTACCGCCACCGCACGCTGTTCGACCGCGAGCCCGCCAACAAGGGCCTCTATGCCGGGCCCTACCGCGTGACCGAGGTGGTGCCGGGCTCGCACATCGCGCTGGCGCCGAACGAGCATTGGTGGGGGCAGAAGCCGCACTTCCAGCGCGTCGTCGTGCGCGTGATCGAGAACACGGCCGCGCTCGAAGCCAATCTGCTCTCGGGCGCCGTCGATTACGTCGCCGGCGAGCTCGGCCTCTCGCTTGAGCAGGTACTGGCGATGGAGGAGCGGCTCAAGGACCGCTTCCGCTTCATCTACAAGGCCGGGCTCATCTACGAGCACATGGACGTGAACCTCGATCACCCGATCCTCAAGGACAAGCGGGTGCGCCAGGCGCTGCTGCTCGCGATCGACCGCGGCAAGCTCAGCGAGCAGCTGTTCAAGGGCAAGCAGCCGGTCGCGCATTCCAACGTCAACCCGCTCGACTGGGTCAACAATCCCGATACGCCCAAATACGCTTTCGACCCGGAGCGCGCGAAGAAGTTGCTCGAAGAGGCGGGCTGGACCGAGATTCGCGGCGGCATCCGCCACAACAAGGCCGGCGAGCGACTCACCTTCGCGCTGATGACCACGGCCGGGAACCGCACGCGCGAGCTGATCCAGCAGATCGTGCAGGGCCAGTGGCGGCAGGTGGGCGTCGACGCGCGCATCCTGAACCAGCCGGCGCGCGTCTTCTTCGGCACGACCGTGACGCAGCGGAAATTCGACGGCGTGGCATTGTTCGCGTGGATTTCGGCGCCGGAATCGGTGCCGCGCACGACCCTGCACTCCTCGTTCATCCCCACCGCGGCGAACAACTGGTCGGGCCAGAACACGACCGGCTTCAAGAACGCCGAGGCCGACACGCTCATCGACCGGATCGAGCGCGAGCTCGACCGCGAGAAGCGCCGCGCGCTGTGGCACCGGCTCCAGGTGCTCTACGCCGAGGAATTGCCGGCGCTGCCGCTGTTCTTCCGCGCCGACGGCTACGTGCTGCCGCACTGGCTCGAGGGCGTGGTGCCGACCGGCCACCAATATTCGAGCACGCTCTGGATCGAGCAGTGGCGCGTGAAGTGAGCGGCGCAATCGGCCTGCCCGGCGCATGATCCCGCACGCGGCGCGCTCGGCAATCCTCGCGATCGCGCTCGCGGCTACGCCCGCCGCGGCGCAGACGCGCGACACGCTCACGATCGGCCTCTCCACGTTTCCTGCGAGCCTCCATCCGTTCACCGGGGCGGAGTTGGTGCGCAATTACATCTTGTCGCTCGGCCAGCGCCCGCTGATGGCGCACGATGCGGACTGGAATCTCGTGTGCCTCCTCTGCACGGCCGTTCCGACCTTCGAGAACGGCCTCGCGCGCACGATCGACCTCGGTGACGGCAAGAAGGGCGTAGCCGTCACGGTGACGATCCGCCCGGACGCCACCTGGGGCGACGGAACGCCGGTGACGGCGAAGGACATGATCTTCACCAACGCGGTGAAGAAACATCCCGGCAGCGGCGCCGTTTCGGGCGAGTTCGACCGCCGCATCCTCAAGATCGAGGAGAAGGACGAAAAAACATTCGTCCTGCACATCGACCGCCTCACCTTCGACTACAACAACCTCGCCGGCTATCGCCTGCTGCCGTCGGACATCGAAGCCAAGGCGTTCGCGACGCCGACCGAATACGCGAAGCGCTCGGCCTACGAGGCGAGCCCCACGGATCGCGCCCTGTGGGCCGGACCCTATCGCCTCTCCGAGTTCGTGGCCGGCGCGCATGCCGTGATGGTGCCGAACGAAACCTGGAAAGGCGCCAAGCCGCATTTCAAGCGGATCGTGCTGCGCGTGTTCGAGAACACGGCCGCGCTCGAGGCGAACCTGCTCGCCGGTGGCGTCGATTACATTCCCGGCGAGGCGGGCCTGACGCTCGACCAGGTGATCGCGCTCGAGCAGCGGCACCCGCAGCGCTTCCGCTACGTCTACAAATCGACGACGAGCTATTCGCACCTCGACGCGAATCTCGAGCATCCGGCGCTCAAGGACAGGCGCGTGCGCCAGGCGCTGCTGCTCGCCGCCGATCGCGAAGCGATCGCGCGCCAGATCTATGGCGGCAAGGTGGTGCTCGCGCACAATAGCGTGAACCATCTGCAATGGATGGCCGTCGCCGATGTAAGGAAATACCCGTTCGATCCGGCCGCAGCGAAGCGCCTGCTCGACGAGGCCGGATGGTCGAAGATCGAAGGTGGCGTCCGCCACAACGCGGCCGGCGAGCGGCTCACCTTCACGCTGGCCAGCGTCGCCGGCATCAAGACGAACGAGCTGATCATGAGCGTGCTGGCAGCGCAGTGGCGGCAGGTGGGCATCGACGCGCGCATCCGCGGACAGCCGGCGCGCGTCTTCTTCGGCGACACTTTGCAGCGGCGGAAGTTCGACGGCCTCGCGTTTTTCGGCTGGATCGTCTCGCCCGAGAGCGTGCCGCGCACGATCATGCATTCGACGATGATCCCGGCCGCCGCCAACGGCTTCCAGGGCCAGAACTTCACGGGATACAGGAATCCCGAGATGGACGCGCTGCTCGACGCGATCGAGCGCGAGCTCGACCGCGAAAAGCGCCGCGCCCTGTGGCGCCGCTATCAGGAGATCTATGCCGAGGATCTGCCGGCCCTGCCGATGTTCTTCGGCACGGTGGGTTTCGTGATGCCGCCCTGGCTCGACGGCATCCGCCCCACCGGCCACAGCGCCACGACCACGCTGTGGGTCGAGGAGTGGAAAGCGAAATGATGCGTTTCACCGCCGTTCGCGCGATCGAATCGCTCATCGTGCTCGCGGGCATGTCGTTCGTCGTCTATGCGCTGATCGGGCTCATGCCGGGCGATCCGATCGACATCATGCTCGCCGGCGACCCCAACATGACGCCGGAAGACCGCGAGCGCCTGCGCCAGCTCTTCGGCCTGCACCTGCCGATCTGGGAGCGCTACTGGAACTGGCTCACCGCCGCGCTCGGCGGCGATTTCGGCTTCTCGCGCACGTTCAACCGCCCGGTGCTCGAGGTGATGGTGCCCAATCTCGGGCGCACCGGGCTGCTGATGGGCGCCTCGTTCGTCCTTTCCGTCGCGATCGCGATTCCGCTCGGCCTCGCCGCCGCCGTGCGCCAGCGCCGCCTCGCCGATTACGGCATCAACCTCTTCTGCTTCGCCGGCAAATCGGTGCCGCCGTTCTGGCTCGCGCTGATGCTGATCCTCGTCTTCGCGGTCGATCTCAATTGGTTTCCGGCCGGCGGTATCGAAACGGTCGGCAATAGCGGCTTCCTCGACCGCCTGCGCCACCTCGTGCTGCCGGTGACATGCCTGACTCTCCTCAACCTCGCCTCGGTGGCGCGCCTCATGCGCGCCGAGACGATCGCCGCGATGCGCCAGGACTATGTGCGCACGGCGCGCGCGAAGGGCCTCGCCGAAGGTCGCGTGATCTGGGGCCACGCGCTGCGCAATGCGCTCAACCCGGTCGTCACCGTGATCGCGCTCGAATTCGGCACCCTCTTCTCGGGCGCGCTCATCACCGAAACGGTGTTCGCCTATCCTGGCATGGGCAAGATGATCTACGACGCGATCCTCGGGAACGACTACAATTTGGCGCTCGTCGGACTGCTGTTCGCGACCTTGCTCGTACTCGTCGGCAACCTTGCGGCCGATCTCGGCTATGCGGCGCTCGATCCGAGGATCAGTTACAAATGAGCGCCACTCTGGCAAAGGCCGAACTCCCGGCGCGCCGCAACCGCGCGCTCTCGCGCTTCATGGCGCATCATGGCGCGGTGGCCAGCGCGTTCGTGCTGCTGATCGTCGTCGCCGGCGCGCTTGGGGCACCGATCGTCGAAGGCTGGCTCGGCCACGGCCCCAACGATCCCGATCTCGGCAAGCGCTTCCAGGCGCCCTCGTGGACCTATCCGCTGGGCACCGACGAGGCCGGGCGCGACGTGCTGCTGCGTCTCATGTATGGCGGCCGCGTCTCGCTGCTCGTCGGCCTCGCGGCGGCATTGGCCTCGGCGGTCATCGGCACGGCCATCGGCATCGTCGCCGGCTATTACGGCGGGCGGCTCGACGCCTTCCTGATGCGGCTCACCGACGCCGTCATCTCGCTGCCGAGCCTCGCGCTCCTCATCGTGCTCGCCGCGGTCGATCTGAAGAAGGTCGGCATCCCCGACAGCATCGCCTATTCGGAGAGCGTCAGCCTCTACCGCATCATCTTCATCATCAGCATCGTGGGCTGGACCGGCGTGGCGCGGCTCGTGCGCGGCGCCACGCTGTCGATGCGGACGCGCGAATTCGTGCGCGCCGCCGTGGCGCTCGGCGCTCGGCCGCGGCGCATCATGCTCGTGCATATCCTGCCGAACGTGATCGGCCCGGTGATCGTGGCAACGACGCTCTCGGTCGGCGGCATCATCCTGGCCGAATCGGTGCTGAGCTATCTCGGCCTCGGCATCCAGCCGCCGATCGCGAGCTGGGGCAACATGCTCTCCAACGCGCAGGAGATGCTGACCCAGGCCCCGCAGCTCGTGATCTATCCCGGCCTCGCGATCATGCTGACCGTGATCGCGTTCAATTTTCTCGGCGACGGATTGCAGGACGCGCTCGATCCGCGGGCGGGGGAGTAAACGGACGCTTGAGCCCCTGCTTCGCTCTAAACCGGCAGGATCGGAACTCCGTAGGCATTCATACGCTCGTCGCGTGTCACCAGCGTAAGACCTTCAACAAGGGCCTGCGCCACAAGCATGCGGTCGAACGGATCGCGATGATGCAACGGAAGATCGCCGAATGCATGAGCGTGATCGGAGAGAGCGGGCAGTTGCTCGACCGGTTGCTCGTCAAGAACGGCGCGAAGTTCTTTCGGCAGGTCGAGCTTTTTCAGCGACGCTTTCAGGCGCATTTCCCAGATCGACACGACACTGATGAACTTCGCGTTCTCGGCGGAGCGCAGCACCGCGGCGACGGGTTTGCCGATCTCTCGGGAGCCTTCGAGCCACCAGATCAGAGTGTGCGTATCGAGAAGCAGGCGCATTCAATCGATCATCCCGAGCGAACGCGCGATGTCGTCCGGCAATTCGTCGAAATCCGGCGCCATCTTGATCTTTCCCTTGAGGGCGCCGGGCTTCCATTCAGCCTTGCCGGCTCCAATGGGCACGATTTTGGCGACCGGCTTGCCCGCCCTGCCGATGATCACTTCCTGGCCGGCTTCGACCCTCGCGATCAGCTTGGATAGCTGGGCCTTTGCTTCCGAAATCGTCGTGACAACCATGGCGAAAACCTCCAGCCCAGAATCTAGTCTGGTCTGGTCTGGTCTGGTCTGGTCTGGTCTTCAAGCCGGGGAAGCTGCGCGGGCCAGAGATTCTTCGTCCGCCAAGAGGCGGCCTCAGGATGACGCCCGACACGACGTGTCGGCCGTCACTTCGCCAACGCAGTCTCCACGAGCTTCACCCAATAGCTCGCGCCGATGGGCAGGATCTCGTCGTTGAAGTCGTAATGCGGGTTATGCAGCAGGCAGCCGCCTTCGGCGCCGCCGTTGCCGATCCAGATGTAGCAGCCGGGCTTCTTCTGGAGCATCCAGGCGAAATCCTCGGAGCCCATCGAGGGCGGGTGGTCGCGGACGACGTTCTGCTGGCCGACGACGCCGGCCGCGACCTTGGCGCAGAATTCGGTCTCGGCCGCGGTGTTGATCGTCGGCGGATAGCGCTTCTCGTAGCGCAGCGAGAACGTGCAGTTGTGCGCCTGGCAGATGCCGCCGGCGATGCGCTTGATCGCCGGCTCGATGCCGTCGTGGATCTCGGGCTTGAACGCGCGCGCGGTGCCGCGGAGGACGACCTGGTCCGGGATCACGTTCCAGGTGTCGCCGCCGTGCAACTGCGTAACACTGACGACGACCGATTCGAGCGGATCGGTCGTGCGGCTCGCGATCGTCTGGAGCGCCAACACGATCTCGGCCGCGACCACGACCGGATCGACTCCCAGATGCGGCATGGCGCCGTGCGTACCCTTGCCCTGGATTGTCACCTCGAAGATGTCGAACGCCGCCATCGTCGGCCCGCTGCGCACCGAGACCTTGCCGGGCGGCAGGCCCGGCCAATTGTGCATGCCGTAGATCGATTCGGCCGGAAACTTTTCGAACAGCCCCTGCTCCACCATCACGCGGCCGCCGCCCTCGTTCTCCTCGGCAGGCTGGAAGATGAAGTGGACGGTGCCGTCGAAATTCTTCGTCTCGGCGAGGTAGCGCGCGGCGCCGAGCAGCATCGTCGTGTGCCCGTCGTGGCCGCAGGCGTGCATTTTGCCATTGTGCTTGCTGGCATGCGCGAAGCCGTTGGCCTCGGGCATGTGCAACGCGTCCATATCGGCGCGCAGCGCGATCGCCTTCCGGCCGCTGCCGGCCTTGAGCGTGCCGACCACGCCGGTTCCGGCCAGGCCCTTGTGCACCTCGACGCCGAAGCTCGCGAGCTTATTCGCGACGACCTCGGACGTGCGGTGCTCTTCGAACGCCGTCTCGGGATGGGCATGGATGTCGCGCCGCCAGGCGGTCATGTCGGGATGGAATTCGGCGATGCGGTTGACGATCGGCATGGTGGACCCCTTTCTGCGCGGCGGGACAATAGCACGAGTGCGGGGCGATTCGGCCAGCCCCGGCGAGCGGTATTGCCGCCATTCCCGGCGCAGATATCTCATTTGTGCGTGAAGGAGCGCGCGCTACATTCGGCCCATGCAAGCCGACACGCCAGCGATACGGCGATTGAGCCGCCGCGCCCTTCTTGGCGGCGGCGCGGCGGCTTTGTCGGTGCTGGCGCTGCCGGTCGCGGCGCAGCGGTCCGCGCGCTTTACGCTGACGACCCGCCCCGGCAAGGCGGGCTTGCGCGGACCGGAGCCGGGGCAATCGGACATCTGGGGCTTCGAGGGCCGGACGCCCGGCCCGATCCTGCGCGTTCGCCAGGGCCAGCGGCTCGACGTGCAGCTCGTCAACCGACTGGCGCAGCCGACGACGATCCACTGGCACGGCATTCGCGTGCCCAACGACATGGACGGCGTGCCGAACCTGACGCAGCACGCGGTGATGCCGGGCGAGGTGTTCCCCTACAGCTTCGTCTGCGCGGACGCCGGCACGTACTGGTATCATCCGCATGGCAACAGTTCGGAGCAGATCGGCCGCGGCTTGTACGGAATGCTCGTCGTCGAGGAAGCGCAGCCGCCGCGCGCCGACCGCGAGCTCGCCTTCGTCCTGTCCGATTGGAAGCTCGGCGACGACGGCGCGATCGATCCCGATTTCGCCAACGCCCAGGAGCGCAGCCACGAGGGGCGCATCGGCAAACATCTCACGGTCAACGGTGCGCCGGGCGGCCTCGTGCCGCTCCGCCGCAACGAACGCGTGCGCCTGCGCCTGCTCAACGCCGCCAATGCGCGCATCTTCGAGCTGAGCTTCGAGGGCCACGATCCGTGGCTCATCGCACTCGACGGCCAGCCGGTGGCGCCGCGGAAGCTCGGCAAGGAACGGCTCGTGCTCGGCCCCGGCATGCGCGCCGACCTGCTGCTCGACGCCGTGGCCGATCCCGGCGAGCGCCACCCGCTGCTCCACTATCCGCCCGGCGACGATCCGGCGCCGCTTTTGCGCTTCGTCTACAAGGACGAGGCGTCGGCGCGCGCGCAGCCTCTGCCGCCGCCCGCGCCGCTCGCGCCGAATCCGATCGCGGCGCCCGTGCTCGCGCGCGCCGAGCGCCACGAATTCCTGTTCGCCGGCGGCGCGCAGCCCGGCATGCACATGCCGCCGCAGCCGCAGCGGAACGCCGACGGCGCGCACCCGCACGGCACCTGGACGGTGAACGGCAAGGCGATGATCCACGACAGCGGCGCCACGCACGCGCACGGCTCGATGACGCCGATGCTGACCGTGAAGCGCGGCACGCCCGTGATCTTCGCGCTCAGGAACGACACGGTGTTCGATCACCCGATCCATCTGCACGGCCACACGTTCCGCATTCTCTCGCGCAACGGGAAGCCGGAGCCGGTCCAGCGCCTCACCGATACGATCCTGATGAGCCAGCAGGAAAACGCCGAGATCGCGTTCGTCGCCGACAACCCCGGCGATTGGATGCTCCACTGTCACATCCTGGAACATCAGGAATCCGGCATGGGCGCCGTGTTCCGCGTGGCCTCGTAGCGTCATTGACGGCACACGCGGGCGTGGCATTGTTCCCCGCTCTTCCAGGGGGACGCCAATGAACTGCCTGACGATCTTCAGCCGCGGCCTCGCCGCGGCCGCGCTCGCGCTTTCGCTCGCCGCCTGCGCCGGAACCGGGCCGGGCGCGCCGGCGGCAGCGCCGAACAAGGGCGCGCTCGTCTTGCTCAACGACACGTTCCGCACGACCTATCGCGAGACGCGCGCGTGGCGGCTCTCGCGGCTCGATCCGATCATCATCGTGCAGTTCGACGATCTGCATCTCGTGCGCGCCGGGCAGACGCGCACCGAGACATTCACGCCGCCGATCTATCACGAATACAAGGCCATCGCGCACATCCCGCTGGCGCTCTACATGAAGCTCGCGCCGCTGCCGGGCCGTCCGTTCGACAAGGCGACGCTCGAATGGCTCACCGCTTATCTCAAGCAGGTGCAAGCCGCGGCGCGGAGCCTCGATGGCCGGCCGGGCTGGACGCCGGAGCAGCTCGCGCTGCACAAGAAGATCGCGGCCGACTCGGAGAAGTTCATCGAGAAGATCGGCGGCGCGGAGCAGGTCGGCGACGACGAACTCACTGCCTACACGCGCGCGATGCGGCCGCTCGTGCTCGCCAGCGCCGATGCCGCCGCGAAGGCGCAACTCGACGGCCTGCACGCGCTCGTCACCAAGTGGCGCGCGGAGCTGGGCCCGCGCTGGACGCATGTCGACGTCGTCGTGCTCGGCCCGAAGCAGCCGCGCCCCGGCAACGTGCAGTACGAATATTTCCGCCGCGCGATGGGCCCTGGCGCCGAGGGCCGCCGGCTCTGGTACGCCGAAGGCGTCTTCGACAAGGACGGTGGGCTCAATCTGCTCGGCACGATCCTGATCGACCGCGGCGCCAGCATCGCGTTTTTCAACGACCCGAAGCGCCTCGAGCGCGATCTTCTCGCCGACGCCGCGCAGAAGCATCTCAATCGGATGTTCCTGCGGCGGTGATTCGGAATCGAGTGCGGCAGCGTCATTCTAGCAATTCGTCGGCGCGCGCCTGAAGCGGCTCAGGCACGGTGAGGCCGAGGGCTTTTGCTGTCCTGAGGTTGATCACGAACTCGAACTTCGTCGGCTGTAAAACCGGCAGATCTCCCGGCTTCTCACCCTTGAGAATTCGACCCGTATATGCTCCGGCTTGGCGGTATGCGTCGGTAATGCTCGGCCCATAGCTCATCAACCCGCCGGCCGCCGCAAACTCGCGCCACTGGTACATTGCGGGCACTTGATGGCGCTCCGAGAGGGCCACGATCTGCTCGCGCCGGCTGGTGAAGTAGGGATCAGCCATCACCAGCAGAGCGCCGATGCGCCGCGCCCCGAACCCGACGAATGCCTCATCGATTTCCGCCTCATTGCTGGCATTCAGGACCGCAAGATGCCGACCCAGCGCAGCTGCAGTCGCGCGCGCGCTTTTCACTTGGGCGGCGGCATCTGGACGACGCGGATTTACCAATGCGCCGATTGCCAAGGCCGCGGGTGCCACCTCGCTCAACAGCTCCAGACGTTTCGAATCGAGTGCGGTCGTCTGCACGGTGACGCCGGTGACGTTCGCGCCGGGCCGATTGAGGCTCGCGACCAAGCCGCCTTCCACTGGCTCCGCAACCGCCGTGAAGACGATCGGGATGGTCGCAGTCGCCGCCTTTGCGGCCATAGCCGAGGGCGGGCCACCCCCAGCGACGATCACTGCTACTTTGCGGCGAACCAATTCGGCAGCCAAGGCCGGCAGGCGATCGTAGTGGCCGTCGGCCCAGCGGAACTCAATGGCCACATTGCGGCCTTCCACGAAGCTGGCTTCTGCGAGCCCGCTGCGGAATCCCACTACAAAGCGTTCGACTGTCTCCCGCGCTACGGCATTCAGAAAGCCGATCACCGGCACGGATGTCTGCTGCGCACGCGCGCGGATCGGACACGTCGCCGCCGAACCGCCGACAAGCGCGATGAACTCCCGCCGCCTCATTGTTTCGAACCTGCGTCGCGTGGCCAACAGATAACAGCTTTGGCATCACTCCAGACTATCACATCCGCCACGCGATACACGGTTTCGGACCGCGATGTGATTGTAACAGGCAGTGCCCGCCGCTGTCGGGCTTCAGGCGGACAACTCAGTCGAGGCGCCACCTGTTCCGCCGCTTGACAATCGCCTTGCGCGTGCCTGTTATGGAATTGCCTTTCCGGTAGTCCAAGGCACAGCTTCGCTGCGCCGAGGACTTGAAAAGGGAACACGGTGCGGAGCTTTCGCTCCTATTCCGTGGCTGCCCCCGCAACTGTAAGCGGCGAGCGGTTGCCCACAAATCGTCACTGACGCACGCCGAAACCGGCGTGCTTTGGGAAGACGGGCAATCCGCCCAGACCCGCGAGCCAGGAGACCTGCCGGCGAGGAGACGTCACCCATCTGTCGGGCGGGGTGGCCCTTCAGGCGGACGGATTCTCCGTGGTGGTGACCGATCCCTTCGTCACCCACCATGGAGGTACTCCCGATGCGCTCCCCGCGACCCGCACTTCGTTGCGTTCTCGCCACCGGCGCGAGCCTGCTGTCCTGCGCCCCTGCCGCGTTTGCCGAAACCGCGACCTTGCTCCCCGAAACCGTGGTCAGCGCCTCGCGCGAACCCCTGCCCAGCGCGCGCGTCGGCAGCGCCGCCACGGTCGTGACCGGCACCGACCTCGAGATGCGGCAGACGCCGACCGCGGTCGATATCCTGCGCGAGGTGCCGGGCGTCTCGGTCGGCCGCACCGGCAGCTTCGGCGGCACGGTGGACGTGCGCATCCGGGGCGCCGAGAGCAACCACACGCTCGTGCTCATCGACGGCATCAAGGTGAACGATCCCTCGCTCGGCCAGAGCTTCGATTTCTCGCAGCTCCCCGCCGCCGACATCGAGCGCATCGAGGTACTGCGCGGGCCGCAAAGCTCGATCTACGGCAGCGAATCGATCGGCGGCGTGGTCAACATCATTACCAAGCGCGGCCGCAAGGGGCTCGAATTCCTCGGCTTCAGCGAGGCCGGCTCGTTTCGCACGCTCGCCGGCGGCGCCGGCGTGCGCTTCGGCACCGAAATGCTGAAAGCGGCGTTCCACTGGAACCATCTGCAGACCGATGGCGTATCATCGGCCGACCGCCGCAACGGCAACGGCGAGAGCGATCCGTTCCGCATCAACGTGTTCAGCGGCACCGCCACCTTCACCCCGTCCGAGTATTTCGAACTTTCGCTTGCCGGGCGCTCGTCGAAGAGCCTCGGGCACTTCGACACATTCCAAGACGGCTTCACGATTCCCTGCCAGGCCAACGGCGTATGCATCGCCGTCGACGACCGCTCGTTCTACAAGTTCGAGCAGCTGTTCGGCCGCGCCGACGCGACGATCAAGCTCTGGGACGGGCGCCTGACCAACCGCACCGGCATCAACTACGGCTGGACGCAGAACGACGCGGTGGGCGACGTCTTTCCCGGCGTTTTCACGAACAAATCGCGGCGCCGCAAGATCGACAACCAGACGACTCTGCGCCTCGCCACGCCGGACATCGCGAACGCCGAGCATCGCTTCACGTTCCTGTTCGAGCACGAGCGCCAATCCGTGCTCTCCTCGAGCGCGTTCGGCTTCTTCGAGCAGGCGATCGAGAGCAAGAGCTATGTCGGCGAATACGCGCTGGCGCTGTGGGACGCGCTGTTCCTCACCGGCTCCGTGCGCTTCGACGACAACAGTTTCTTCAAGGACCGCGTGACCTACCGCGCCACCGGCGCCTACGTGTTGCGCGAATGGGGCGCGCGCCTGCACGCCAGCGCCGGCACCGGGATCCGCAACCCCGATCTCTTCCAGCTCTTCGGGCGCTTCCCAGGCTTCACGCCGAACCCGAATCTGAAGTCGGAGCAGTCATTCGGCTGGGACGTCGGCATCGAGAAGTCGTTCTGGGACCGGCGCGCGACGATCGACGTCACCTATTTCAGCAGCCGCCTCACCGACCGCCTCGTCGTGACGCAGCAGACCGCGCGCAACGATATCGGCGTGACCGACATCCAGGGCATCGAGGTGGCCGCGAAGGTGCGGCCACTCGACGGCCTCGAGATCGGGGGCTCCTACACCTGGACCGACGCCCAGGACCCGCAGGGCAACCAGCCGGTGCGGCGCGCGAAGCACATCGGCAGCGTCTTCGCGACCTACACGTTCCTGGGCGAGCGGGCGCGCATCCACGTGAACGCGCGCTTCAACGGACCGCAGCGCGACACGGTGTTCTTCTCCGATTTCAGCACCGGGGCCGTGGACTTGCACGGCTTCGTGCTGCTCAATGTCGCCGCCTCGTTCAAGATCCACGAGAACGTCGAGCTCTTCGGTCGCGTCGAGAACGTGCTGAACCAGAAGTACCAGGAAGTGTTCAGCTTCGGGACGCCGGGCATCGCCGCATTCGGCGGCTTGCGCGTGCGCTTCGCGGCGCTGCAATGACGACGCGCGGCGCTGCACCTGCGTCCATCCTTCGAGGGCCGCCCCAAGCGGGGCGGCCACCTCAGGATGAGGCTCTATATGCTGATACAAATCAGCCTCGTCCCGAGGTGCCCGCGCGCCTTCGCGCGGGCCTCGAAGGACGGACGCGCGCGCGGGGCCGCTGCGTCTTCTTCGTGGCCGCGCTTGGCGCGGCGTTGTTTGCGACGGCAACGTATGCGCAAGTCCCCGCCAAGCCGCAGCGGATCGTTTCGCTGAACGTCTGCGTCGATCAGCTTCTGCTGCTGCTCGTCGACCATCGCCGCATCGCGGCGCTGACCGCGTTCGCGACGGACCGCGACTGGTCGAACATGCCCGGCGAGGCGAAGGGATTTCGCACGACGCACGGCCGCGCTGAGGAGGTGATGCCGCTGATGCCCGACCTCGTGATCGGCGGCGAGTATTCGGCGCCGGACACGATCGCGCTGCTGCGCCGCGTCGGCCAGCGCGTCGAGGTGATGCGGCTCGCGAATTCGATCGAAGGCGTGCGCGCCGGCATGCGCTGGCTCGGCAACGTCGTCGGCGAGCCCGACGAAGCGGAAGCGCTGGTGGCGGACCTCGACCGCCGCCTCGCCGCCGTGGCGACTGCCGTGCCGCCCGGGCCGCGCCCCGTGCTCGCCTTCTACAACACGAGCGGCTACACGGCAGAACCGGGCACGCTTGCCGACGACGTGATCCGCCTCGCGGGCTTCGAGAACCTCGCGGGGCGCCTCGGCCTGCGCGTCGGCGGCAGACTCAATCTCGAGCATGTGGCGACCGCGCGCGTCGACGCGCTGATCGCGATCGACGCCACGGAGACCTCCGCTTCGCGCGCGGTCGAGACCGTCCAGCACCCGGCGCTCGCGCGGCTCGCATCGCGCAAGCCGTTCGCCGCGATCCCCGGCCGGCTCTGGACCTGCGAGACGCCGTTCGTCGCCGAGGCCGCCGAGCGGCTCGCGCGCCTGCGCGCCGAAACCGAACGGCGGCGATGAATCGCGGCCTGCTCGCGCTGCTCGCCCTGCTCGCGCTCGCGGGGTTCCTCGCCTCGCTCGCGCTGGGGCCGGTCGCGATCGATCCCGGCGCGGCACTGCGCGCAGTGTTCGGCGACGGGCCGGAGGCGCTGCGCCTGATCGTGCTCGAGATCCGCCTGCCGCGCGCGATCCTGGCGCTTGCCATCGGCGCCGCGCTCGGCATCGCGGGCGCGGCGCTGCAGGGCTATCTCCGCAATCCGCTGGCCGAGCCAGGCGTCGTCGGCGTCTCGGCCGCGGGCGCGCTCGGCGCCGTCGTCGTGTTCTATTTCGGGCTTTCGCGCATGTTCCCGCTGGCGCTGCCGCTCGGCGGATTGATCGGCGCCGGGATCGGGGTGTGGCTGGTCTACGCCTTGGCCGGCCGCGGCGGCTCGACGGCCACTCTGATCCTCGCGGGCGTTGCCGTGAACGCGCTCGCTGGCGCCCTTACCGCGCTGGCCTTGAGCGTGGCGCCGAGCCCCTACGCGACGCTCGAGATCATCCACTGGATGCTCGGCGGCCTCACCGACCGCAGCATGACGCATGTCTGGCTCGCGCTACCGTTCATCGCCGCCGGCGTGGTGACGCTGGCCACGCTCGGCCGTGGCCTCGACGCGCTCACGCTCGGCGAGGACGCAGCCCAGAGCATGGGCATCGGCCTTTCCGGCGTGCGCCTGCGCCTCGTGCTCGGTACCGCGCTCGCGGTGGGCGCCTCCACCGCGGTGGCCGGCGTGATCGGCTTCGTCGGCCTCGTCGTCCCACACCTGCTGCGCGGCCGCGTCGGCCATCGACCCGGCGCGCTGCTTTGGGCCAGCGCGCTCGGCGGCGCCACGCTGACACTGCTCGCCGATCTCGCCGCGCGCATGATCCTCACCGACCGCGAGATCAATCTCGGCGTGCTCACGGCAATCATCGGCGCGCCGTTCTTCCTCGCGCTGGTGCTCCAGGCGCGGCGGAGCGAGCCATGACGCGCCTCGCCGCAAGCGATCTCGTCGTGACGCTCGGCACGCGCACCGCGCTCGGCGGCGTGAGCACTTCGGTCGAATCAGGAGCGTTCGTCGGACTCATCGGCCCCAACGGCGCGGGCAAGACCACGCTGCTGCGCGCGCTCGCGGGCCTCGTCGAGCCCGCATCGGGCGCCGTGACGCTCGATGATCGCCCGCTCGCCGCGTTCGGCCGCCGCGACCGCGCGCGGCGGCTCGGGTATCTGCCGCAGGACGGCACGATCCACTGGGCCTTGCCCGTGTCCGAAGTGGTGGTGATGGGCCGTATGCCGCATCTCGGTGCTTTGAAGGCGTCCGGCGAGCGGGACCGCGCGATCGCCGCCGAGGCGATGAAGGCGCTCGATATCGCCGATCTCGCCGCGCGCCCGGCGACGCGCCTCTCCGGCGGCGAGAAGGCGCGCGTGCTGCTCGCCCGCGCGCTGGCCGGCGCGCCCGAGATCCTGCTCGCCGACGAGCCGGTTGCCGGGCTCGATCCGTATCACCAGCTCGAGGTGATGGAGCACCTTGCCGGCCTCGCCGCATCGGGCACCGGCATCGTCGTCGTGCTGCACGATCTCGCGTTGGCCGCCCGCTTCTGCCGCCGACTCGTGCTGCTCGACAAAGGCCGCATCGCCGCCGAAGGCGCGCCCGCCGAAGTGCTGACGCCCGAGCGCCTCGCCGGCGTCTATCGCATCGAGGCCGTGCGCGGGCGTCACGATGGCGCGGACTACGTGCTGCCGTGGAAGCGTGTCTCCAAGCCGTCATCCTGAGCGACGCGAAGGATCTCTCGACGCCAACACGGCGGCTGCGCTGCGAACGCTTCCGCGCGCGCGCGGAGATTCTTCGCTTCGCTCAGGATGACGGGGAGTTTGCCCCTAACCCGGCAGCGAGCCTTTCAGAATCATCGGGATACCCGCCGCCATGAACACCACGACCTCGGCGGCGGCAGCGACGAGCTGGTTCGCGCGGCCGAGATTGTCGCGGAACGCGCGCGCGAGCGCGTTGTCGGGCACGATGCCGAGGCCGACTTCATTCGAGACGATGATCACCGGTCCGGCCGCGATCTTGAGCGTGCCGACGAGGCCCTGCATCTCCACCTCGATGTCGCGCTGCTCGCCCATCAGATTGCTGATCCAGAGGGTGAGGCAGTCCACGAGCACGATGCGGTCCGGCCGCGCCGCGTTGCGGATCGCCGCGCGCACCGAGATCGGCTGCTCGATCGTCTCCCACGTCTTGTCGCGCTCGGCTTTGTGGCGCGCGATGCGCTCGGCCATCTCGGCGTCGCCGGCGGTGGCGGTGGCGATCACGGCGTGATGCGCGGGGCGCGCGGTCATCAGGCGCTCGGCGTAGCGGCTCTTGCCCGCGCGCGCGCCGCCCGTGATCAGCATGACCTTGGGAAACTTGGCCGCCATGACGCGCGCTTACGCCCTCAAGCAATAGAGAAAGGTTAGGCTTGATGGTTACGGACGGCGGATGCCACAGTCTCGCCGCAATCAGCCGCCGGACCCTTCCGCATGCAAGCCCCGCTGCCACGCACCGTCGACGAGCCCGGAATGGGCCGCGTCGAGATCTTTCCGCTTCCGACCGGCGAAGCCGCGCTGTTCGATCTCATCAAGCACATTTTCGAAACCTATTGGGAGTCGGTGCTCTTCGGAATCCTGATCCAGGGCGCGGCCTGGGAGGTGAAAGCGCCCGGCCCGCCGCGGAAAGTGGCGTTGCTTGACGGCTATGTCACGGTCGATTTCGGCACGTGGCACTTCCACCTGTGCATCGGCGAAACGAAGGGCGTCGGGGCTTCGCCGACGCCGCCGGACCTCGCGCGCCACCGCCGCTGCGCGCGCGCCGAGCTCTATCGCATGCTGAACGCCCGGAACGGCACGCCGACCTCGTGGGGCCTGCGCCTCTACAACGGCGGCGGCGAGCAGCAGATGACCGTGTTCCTGCCCAACCCGTTTCTCGGCGACGACGGCCGCCCGGTGCGCAAGCCGGATTGGGCGCACCTCGCCGCGTGGGACGATCTCCGCCAGCGCTGCCTCGGCCTCGCCCCCGATCCGTTCGACCGCACGGGCAAGGGCTTCGTGCACGCCTGAGGACCGCGTCAGCCGTCTTTGTCGCTGATGCCCGCTTCTTCAAATGTCGCCATGCCGGCGTGGGTGGCGACGGCGGCGCGCAGGATGCCAATGGCGGTGGCGGCGCCCGAGGCTTCGCCGAGGCGCATGCCGAGATCGAGCAGCGGCGCGAGGCCAAGCCGCGCGAGCAGGCCGCGATGGCCAGCTTCGGCCGAGCAATGGCCGGCGAGGCAGTTATCGAGCGCGCTGGGAATCGCTTTCGCCCACACCGCCGCCGCGGCCGTCGCCACGAAGCCGTCGAGCACCACCGGAATCCGCATTTCGCGCGCGCGAAGCACGGCGCCAGCGATCGCGGCTAATTCCCGCCCGCCGACGCGGCGTAAAGCCTCCACGGGATCGGCGAGCGCCGCGCCGTGATGCGCCAGCGCCGCATCCACCGCCGCCGCCTTGCGCGCGAGGCCAGAATCGTCGACGCCGGTGCCGCGCCCGACCCAATCGGCGCCGGTGCCGCCGAGCAGCGCGGCGGCGAGCGCCGCGGCGACCGTCGTATTGCCGATGCCCATTTCGCCGACGCAGAGAAGATCGATGCCGGTCTCGACCGCGCCCTCGCCCGCCGCGAGCGAAGCGCGCAGCTCGTCTTCGCGCATGGCCGGCCTGGCGGTGAAATCCGCCGTCGGCGTCTCGAGCGCCAGCGGGATCACGACGAGTTCGGCGCCCATCGCGCGCGCGATCTGGTTGATCGCGGCGCCGCCGGTTTGGAAGTTCGCGACCATCTGCACCGTCACCTCGGGCGGGTAGGCCGAGACGCCGCGCGCGACGATGCCATGATTGCCGGCGAACACCGCAATGCGCACGCGCTCGAGCCTCGGCGGATGGCGCGCCTGCCACGCGGCCAGCCATTCCGCCAACTGCTCGAGCCGGCCGAGCGAGCCCGGCGGCTTGGTGAGCCGCGCCTGGCGCGCCACCGCCGCCGCCGCGCTCTCCTTGTCCGGCCCCGGCAGATGCTTGAGCCGCTCGCTGAAGTCGCGCATGGTGCGATTTCCTCCGCCGCGTTCCGATGCGGACTCCGTTTACGTGGAAGCGATGGCTGTGGCCATATCGTTGTCGCGTCCATCCTTCGAGGCCCGCCCAGAAGAGGGCGGGCACCTCAGGATGAGGCGCATTTGTTCCAGCAAAACAGGCCTCATCCTGAGGTGCCGCCGCGCTTGCGGCGGCCTCGAAGGATGGACGCGCATCGGATACCGCGTCGGGCCTCGCGACGCCGCGCGATGACCGATGCGCCTCAGACGCAGTCCGAACGCGCCGCCGGCCCGCTTGGCCCGTTCGCGGCGGCGTGGACTCTGCTCTCGCGGCTGCCGTGGCCGTTCGCGGTGCCGCGCGACATGGGGGCGATCGGCCGCGGCGTGTGGGCGTTCCCTGTCGTAGGCGCGCTGCTCGGCGCGCTCGGCGGCGGCGCCTATTGGCTCGGGCGCGAGATCGGACTGCCTTCGCTGGTGGCGGCGACGCTCGCGATCGGCTTTCTCGCCTTCGCCACCGGCGCGCTGCACGAAGACGGCCTTGCCGACACGGCCGACGGCTTCGGCGGCGGCCGCACGCGCGAGAAGAAGCTCGCGATCATGCGTGACAGCCGCATCGGCGCGTATGGTGTGCTCGCGCTCGTGATCGTGAGCCTGTTGCGCATCGGCGCGCTCGCCGCGATGAGCGGGCCGATCGGCTTCGCGGCGCTGATCGCAGCGGCATCGCTCGGGCGCGGCTTCGCGGCGCTGCCGATGAGCCTGCTGCCGCCGGCGCGCGCCGACGGGCTCGGCCGCGCCGCCGGCCGCGCGCCCGGATTTCCCGCGTATCTCGCGCTGATCCTCGCGGTTGCCGCCGCGACCTTGGCCGCCGCGGGCTACGATCTCCCCTGGCGCGCGCTCGGCTATGCGGTGACCGCGGCGTTCTTCGCGGTGCTGTTCGTGACGATGCTCGCGCTGCGCCACATCGGCGGCGTCACCGGCGACGTGCTCGGCGCGGCGATCCTGGCGGGCGAAGCGGCGGCGCTCGTGGCGCTGGCCTGACTACTTTTCTTTTTCGCCCTCGTCCTCGGGCGGCTCGTTCGTCGGCACCGCATACACGCCGGAGAGCCAGCGGTGCAGATCGACGTCGGCGCAGCGCTTCGAGCAGAAGGGCTTGTTTGCCGCGGCGGCGGGCTTTCCGCAGATCGGGCAGCGCGGGCCTTTGGACGGCCCGACGCCTTCGCCGGAATGTTCGTGATCGTAGGGTGCCATGTCGCCCTATTTAGGCGCTGCCGAGCATTTCGGCGAGGGTCGGCCGCTCGCGCCGGCGCATGATCTCGACGAGACCGAACTCGCTCGGCGGCGCGATCTGGACGGCCATCGGATCGGCCGCGGCACCGGCGCGCAGGATGCCGAGCGCCGCCGGCAAACCGCGCGCCTCGCCGAGGCCCGCGAAATCCACGACGATGCGGCCGCCGAGATTGCGCAGCCGGATCTGCCGCGCGATCTCGCGCGCGGCGGCGCGGTTGACGGCGGCGAACGTCGCCTTGGCCGAAGCTGACGCGGCGCCTTCGGTATCGACATCGACGACCGTCATGCCGCCGGCGCCTTCTATTGTCAGCGCGCCGCCGCCGGGCAGCGGAACCTCGCGCTCGAGCGCGGCCGCGAGCTCCGTTTGGACATATTCGCTTTCGAGAGTCGTGCGCCCGACCGGCTCGCGCTCCACCTTGCCCTTCCATTCCGGCGCGTGCGCGGCGAGCCACTCGCGAACGGACGCCGCTAGCGATTCGCTGTCGACAGCGATGCGCGCGGCGGCCGATCCGACGAACAGGCGCAGCAGATCGAGCGCGGGATCGGCGGGCGCGATAGCTTCGGCGGGAACATTCGCTTCGAGCACCGACCCCGCGCGCTTCCACGCCGTGCGAAGATGCTCGGCCTCCGCCGCAAGCGCCGCATCGTTCGCACCCGGCGCCGTGTGCAGCGCGAGGAACGCGCCGTGTTTGCCGAACTTCGCGAGCAAAGCGCCCAGCCGTGCGCGCGCGTCATTGTCGGCGATGCGGTGCGAGAGCGCGGGCTTCGCCGCATGAGGCTGGAACACGAGGAAGCGGCCCGCGAGCATCGGATCGGCGGCGGCGCGCGCGAGCTTGCCGCCCTGCGCGTCTTGCACGATCTGGATCGTGACGATCGCGCCTTCGCGCGGCTTCGCGCCGCGCGTGCGCGCGAGATCGAGCCACGCCTCGCCGCCCGGAATTTCGACGACGGCGCCCGCGAGCCCCGGCACGATCTTCTTGACGCGCGCGCGATAGACGCCGCCCGCGCGGCCCGGTGCGCCGGCGCGCTGCGCACGATAGTCCGTGAGAACGCCGTCGGTCAGCACGGCGCCACGGCTTGCGCCGCCGTCGCGCGCGAGCAGGATCTCGATCTTCATGCCGCTGCCGGGCGGCGATAGCCCGCGCCGGTGAGGAGATTGAACGTCTCGAACAGCGGCAGGCCGACGACGTTGCTGTAAGACCCCGAGACGAAGCGGATGAAGGCCGCGGCGCGCCCCTGGATCGCGTAGCCGCCGGCCTTGCCGCGCCATTCGCCGCTGGCGATGTAGCCGCGCATGTCGGAGTCGGTCAGCCGATTGAACGCGACGACGCTGGTGACGAGCCGCGTGCGCTGCACACCGTCGGGCGCGATCAGGCACACGCCGCCGATCACGCGATGGCGCCGGCCGGAGAGCGCTTCGAGGCAGCGGCGCGCCGTGGCTTCATCCTCGGCCTTGGGCAGGATGCGGCGGCCGAGCGCCACCACCGTATCGGCGCCGAGCACGAAGCAGCCCGGGTTGGCGGCGGCGACCGCGCGCGCTTTCTCGACCGCGAGGCGCTTCGCGTGGTGCTCGGGCACTTCGTCCTTGAGCCGCGACTCGTCGAGATCGGCCGGAACGATGCGATCGGGAACGATGCCGATCTGGGCGAGAAGATCGCGCCGGCGCGGCGAAGCGGAAGCGAGGATGAGCGCGTGCTGGGCGCCGTCCCGCTGCGCGGGAGTGGCGCCGCTCATCGCGCTTACTTGTAGCGGAATGTGATGCGGCCCTTCGTCAAATCGTAGGGCGTCATCTCGACATTGACCCTGTCGCCGGCGAGAACGCGTATCCGGTTTTTGCGCATCTTCCCCGAGGTGTGGGCCAGAATGGAATGTTCGTTGTCCAATTTCACTCGAAACATCGCGTTGGGCAGGATTTCCGTGACCGTGCCCGAAAATTGGATCAGGTCTTCCTTCGACATAGACACTCTCAGGCGGCTGTGCCGGTTGCGAAAATGAGCGGTGGCAGGGGTTTAGGTCAAGGCAAAATCGGGTGCTGCGCTTGCACGGCAGCGTTGCCATGACGGAAACTGACGTCGGCACGCGAGGGGAATCTCCATGAACGCATTGCTGCAAGGCTTCATTCCGCGCGACGGCTTCGCCGGCACGCTGGTGGGCCGCGTCTGGCGGCCGGGCGCGCCGGGCGGGCCCGCGGTGGCGGCGTTCCGCGCGGAGGGCGCGTTCGATCTCTCCCGCGCGGCGCCCACGATGGCCCAGCTGATCGCATCGCCCGATCCGGCGGCGCTCGCCCGCACGCCGGGCGCTTTCGTCGGCGAACTCGCGCCGATCCTCGAGAACAGCTTCGCGGCGCGGCCCGATCCCGCCCGCCCCTACCTGCTGGCGCCGATCGATTTGCAGTGCATCAAGGCCGCCGGTGTCACCTTCGCGGCGAGCCTGATCGAACGCGTGATCGAAGAGCGCACGAAGGGCGATCCCGCCCGCGCCGACGCGGTGCGCCGCGAACTCGCCGAGCGCATCGGGATCGATCTCGGCGCGATCAAGCCGGGCTCGGCCGAGGCCGATAAGGCGAAAGCGTTGCTGCAGCGCGAAGGGCTGTGGTCACAGTATCTCGAAGTCGGCATCGGGCCCGACGCCGAAGTATTCACGAAGGCGCCGCCGATGTCGGCAGTCGGCACCGGCGCCGCGATCGGCATCCGCCGCGATTCGTCGTGGAACAATCCCGAGCCCGAAATCGTGCTCGTCGTCGATCCGGCCGGCACGATCCGGGGCGCTTCGCTCGGCAACGACGTGAACCTCCGCGATTTCGAGGGCCGCAGCGCGCTGCTGCTCGGCAAGTCGAAAGACAACAACGCCTCGACGGCGATCGGCCCTTTCATCCGCCTGTTCGATTCCACGTTCACGCTCGACGACCTGCGCCGCGCCGAGGTGAGCGTGACGGTCGCGGGCAAGGACAATTTCCGGCTTGAGGCGGTGAGCGATCTCGGCCGAATCAGCCGCGACGTGACCGACCTCGTCGCGCAGACGATCGGCAAGCACCACCAGTACCCCGACGGATTCGTGCTGTTCACCGGCACGATGTTCGCGCCGACTCAGGACCGCGCCGGCCCCGGCAGCGGCTTCACGCACAAGGTGGGCGACGTCGTGACGATCGCCTCGCCCAAGCTCGGCGCGCTCGTCAACCGCGTCGACTATTGCGATGCGCTGCCGCCGTGGGAATTCGGACTCGGCGCGCTGATGAAGAACCTCGCCGCGCGCGGGCTGCTCTGAGTCCCTCATGGTGTATGTCGACGACGCGATCTGGCCGTGGCAGGGGCGCCGCTGGTGCCATCTCCTCGCCGACACGCCCGAAGAGCTGCACTTCTTCGCGAGCCGGCTCGGCCTCCACCGCTCGTCTTATCAAGGTCCGCCCAAGAGCAGCACGCCGCATTACGACATCACCGGCTTCGAGCGCAGCCGCGCGATCGCCCTCGGCGCCCGACAGGCGACACGCGCCGAGATCGCGATGGCCGCGAGAGCCGCGCGGCTGTGGTGATGCGCGGCTATTCCGCCTTCGGACCCGCCGGAAACCGCTCGCGGATTCGCTTGATCAGCAGATCGCGCACTTCGCGATAGGCTTCGAGCCTGCGTTCGCGGTCGCCCTCGATCGCGGTGGCGTCGAAGGTGGGCCAGTACTCCACCTCCGCCGCCATGTGGCGCGACCACTCGAGCGCCTTGTGGTGCGCCTCGGGCGAGAGCGTGATGATGAGATCGAAGCTCGAATCCTCGAGCTGATCGAATGTCTTGGGCTTGTGCTTGCTGATGTCGAAGCCGAGCTCGTCCATGACCGCGATCGCGAATCCATCGGTCTCCGACGACTTCAGGCCGACCGAATCGACATAGATGCTCTTGCCGCGCAGATGCTTCAGGATCGCCTCGGCCATCGGCGAGCGCACCGCGTTCAAGGTGCAGGCGAACAGCACGCTGTGGGGACCGGGCAAGGAAAGCGCGCCCGTCAGCCGCGGATGTGCAGGACACAGAGCAGCGTGAACAGGCGCCGCGCCGTTTCGTGGTCGATGTCGATGCGACCGGCAAGCTCGCTCTTGAGCAGCCGCGAGCCTTCGTCGTGCAGCCCGCGCCGTCCCATGTCGATCGCTTCGATGCGCGAGGGCGTCGCCGTCTTGATCGCGTGGTAATAGCTCTCGCAAACCTTGAAGTAGTCTTTCACGACGCCGCGGAACGGCTGCAGCGCCAGCGGCACGCGCGCGAGCTCCGAGTCGTCGGGCGCGCGGATGTCGAAGATGAGCCGCGTTTCCTCGGCCGAAAGATAGAGCCTGTAGGGACCGGGATGCTCGACGGCGGGCGCGAAGTAGTTCGCCTCGATCAGGTCGAACAGCGCGACCTTCCTCTCGTGCTCGGCCTCGGCGCGGCGGCGCACCGTCGTCTTCTCGATGAGCTGAACATCGATGAGGCGGGGCTGGCGCTCTGCCTCGTCCGCCATGGCACCCTCAGCCGCGGCCCAGGCGGATGGACACCGACAGTGCGTGCGCGTCGAGGCCCTCGGCCTCCGCCAGCGCCACGGCGGCCGGGCCGATCGCGGCGAGCCCCGTCGCATCGCAGCCGATCAGCGAAGTGCGCTTCATGAAGTCGAGTACGCCCAGGCCCGAGGAGAAGCGTGCGCTCTGCGAGGTCGGCAACACGTGATTCGGCCCGGCGACGTAGTCCCCGATCGCTTCGGGCGCGTGGCGGCCGAGGAAGATCGCGCCCGCGTGGCGGATGCGCTTCGCCAGCGCGTCGGGCTCGTCCACCGCGAGTTCCAGATGCTCGGGCGCGAGCCGATCGACGAGCGCCGGCACGTCGGCGAGGCCCTTCACGACGACGATGGCGCCGTGCTTCTCCCAACTCGCGCGCGCGATCGCGGCGCGCGGCAGCTTCGCGAACGCCGCCTCCACCGCCGCGGCCACCTTGCTCGCGAAGCCGGCATCGTCGGTGATCAGGATCGACTGCGCCGCTTCGTCGTGCTCGGCCTGCGAGAGCAGGTCGGCCGCGATCCAGGCCGGATCATTGTCCTTGTCGGCGACGACGAGGATCTCGGAAGGGCCGGCGATGAGATCGATGCCCACCGCGCCGAACACCATCTTCTTCGCGGCTGCAACGTAGGCATTTCCGGGCCCCACGATCTTGTCGACCTTGGGGATCGTGGCCGTGCCGTAGGCCAGCGCCGCCACGGCCTGCGCGCCGCCGACGCGATAGATCTCGTCGACTCCGGCGATGCGCGCGGCGGCGAGCACGAGATCGTTGATCTTGCCGTCCGGCGTCGGCACGACCATCACGAGACGCGCGACGCCCGCCACCTTGGCCGGCACCGCGTTCATCAGCACCGAGCTCGGATAGGCCGCCGTGCCGCCCGGCACGTAGAGTCCCACGATGTCGAGCGGCGTCCAGCGCGCGCCGAGGCGGATGCCCTGAGCGTCCGTGTAGTCGAAGCCTTCGGGAATCTGGCGCTTGTGATAGTCGGCGATGCGCTGCGCGGCCATGCGCAGCGCGGCCACGGCCTTGTCGGGCGCCTGCCGCATCGCCTGATCGATGCGCTCGGCCGGCAGGCGCAGGCCGGACGCCGCGAGATTGAGCCGATCGAAGCGCGCTGTGTATTCGAGCAATGCCGCGTCGCCGCGCGCCTTCACGTCGGCGACGATGGCGCCGGCGGCGGCATCGACATTCTCCTCCGCCGCCCGCTTGCCGGCGACGAGGCGCTCGAACGCGCGCGCGAAGTCCGGCTGCGCGGCATCGAGCCTAAGCGGCACGGGCGTAAGCCTCCACCGCGGCGCCGAACTTCGCGACCCAGTCGTTGATCTCGACCGGTCGCGTCTTCATCGCGGCGCGGTTGACGATCAGGCGCGAGGTGACGTCGGCGATCTTCTCGACCTCGACGAGGCCGTTTTCCTTGAGCGTGCGGCCGGTGGAGACGAGATCGACGATGCGGCGGCAAAGACCGAGCTTCGGCGCCAGTTCGAGCGCGCCGTTGAGCTTGATGCACTCGGCCTGTACGCCGCGCGCCGCGAAATGGCGCCGCGTGATCTCGGGGTATTTCGTGGCGACGCGCACGTGGCTCCAGCGCGAGGGATCGTCCTTGCCGGCGAGCTCGGCCGATTCGGCCACCGAGATGCGGCAGCGCCCGACCTTGAGATCGAGCGGCGCGTAGAGCTCGGAATACTGGAACTCCATGATCACGTCGTTGCCGGCGACGCCCAGCTGCGCGGCGCCGAACGCGACGAACGTCGCCACGTCGAAGCTGCGCACGCGGATGATCGAGAGGTCCGGCCGGTTGGTGGCGAACTGGAGCTGGCGCGATTCCTCGTCGGCGAAGGCGGGCTCGGGCTCGATGCCGGCATGGCGCAGCAGCGGCATCACTTCCTTGAGGATGCGGCCCTTGGGCAGCGCCAGCACGATGGGATCGTTGGCCCGTTCGCCGGGAAGCGGTTTGGTGCGCGGCATGGCTTTCGGTCGCGTCTAGGCGGCTTCGATGTCGGGATGGCGCGGCCGGTGCAGCGTCGGCCACGGTTCGCCCACGTCCTGCCCGTGCACGGCGATGCGCTCGCAATCGACGCGGATGCCGGCGCCGCCGGCGAACACGAGCTCGATGGCCGCCGCGCCGCTTTCCGCCTTCGCGGTAATGGCGAGCAATTCGAGGATGCGGTTCTTGTCGTCGATGTCGATGCCGCGGCTCTTCACCGCCGTGACGCCCTCGAGCGTCACGCCGAAATTCTGGCGCGAATAGCACTCGATGCCGGCCTCGCCGACCGGCAGCGTGACGTCGATGCACTCCGACCAAATGAAGCGGCTCGCGACGAAGACGAAACAGTTCTCGGCCGGCAGCCAGGCGAGCTCGGCCATCGGCACGAGCGCGTCCTGCAGCAGGCTCGAGAGGACGACGACGTCCTCTTCGTCCTCGCAGCGAAGCTTCAGCCTCTCGCCCATCACTTCCCGCCGCCGAGCCGTTCGATCTCCGCGCCGCAGGCGGCGAGCTTCTTCTCGAGATTCTCGTAGCCGCGGTCGAGGTGATAGATGCGGTTGATGATCGTCTCACCCTCGGCGACGAGGCCGGCCAGGACCAGCGACGACGAGGCGCGCAGATCGGTCGCCATCACCTCGGCGCCGAACAGCTTTTCGACGCCGCGCACGAGCGCCGACGAGCCGTGGATCGTGATATTGGCGCCCATGCGCGCCAATTCGGGCACGTGCATGTAGCGGTTCTCGAAGATCGTCTCGGTGATCATCGCGGCGCCGTCGGACACCGACATCAGCGCCATGTATTGCGCCTGGAGGTCGGTCGGGAAACCCGGAAATGGCTCGGTCATCACGTCGGCGCCGCTGATCGCGCCGTTGGCCTTGATGCGGAGGCCCGCCGCAGTCTCCTCGACCTCGGAACCCGTCTTGCGCAGCACCTCGGACAGCGAGGCGAGATGCCCGGCATCGGCGCCCTCGAGTGTGATGTCGCCATGCGTCATGGCGGCGGCCATCGCATAGGTGCCGGCCTCGATACGGTCGGCGACGACCTTGTGCGTGGCACCCTCGAGCCGCGGCACGCCCTTCACCACCAGCCTGTCGGTGCCGATGCCCTCGATCTTGGCCCCCATCGCGACGAGGCACTTGGCGAGATCGCTCACCTCGGGCTCGCGCGCGGCGTTTTCCATCACGGTCTCGCCCTTGGCGAGCGCCGCGGCCATCAGCACGTTCTCGGTGGCGCCGACCGAAACCTTGTCGAACTTGATGTGCGCGCCCTTCAGGCCCTTGGGAGCCTCGGCATGGATGTAACCGCGGCCGATGTGGATTTTCGCTCCCATCTTCTCGAGCGCGCCCAGATGGAGATCGATCGGGCGCGTGCCGATGGCGCAGCCGCCCGGCATCGAGACGACGGCATTGCCGAACCGGGCCAGCAGCGGTCCCAGCACCAGCACCGAAGCGCGCATGCGGCGCACGATGTCGTAGGGCGCCACCGTGTTCGGGATCTCGGCCGCGTGCATCGTGATCGTGTGGTCGCCCTGCGTGATCTTGGCGCCGTGCTGCTCCAAGAGGCTGGTCAGCGTCTTGATGTCGGCCAGCGCCGGCAAATTGGTCAAAGTCAATGGCTTATCGGTCAGAAGACAGGCAGCCATTAGCGGCAGCGCCGCGTTCTTGGCGCCCGATATTGGAATAGTGCCCTTGAGAGGCCGGCCGCCGACAATGCGGATACGGTCCATCGTGCCTGCTCCCTGTCCATTCGCTCTGGGGAATTTGGGGTTTTAGCCCATGCCGCCAAGAGGGGGAAGCACGCCGACGCCGCGCCCGAAGGCGCTATATGACCATCTGCGTCTGCGTCACCAGGGCCACCAGCTTGCCCTCGGCCGTGGTGATGCGAGTCTGCCAGACCATCGTGCGCTTGCCGCGGTGCACCGGCGTGCACTCGCCGGTGACGACCGTTCCGACCGGGGCCGGGGCCAGGAAATTCGTCTTGCTTTCGATCGTCGTCGTCCAGGCGCCTTCCTTGAGGTTCAGCACCGTGGCGCAGCCGCCGAGCGAATCGGCAAACGCCATCACCGCGCCGCCGTGCAGCACGGCCGGGATCGTGCAGAGATCGTCTCGCACCTTGAGCTTCGCCACGACCTTGTCGGGGGCGGCCGAAATGAATTCGATGCCGAGCAGCTTCGCCAGCGGCATCATCTTCTCGTTGAGCAGCGCGAGCGCATCCATGACGTACTCCTAAGCGTTTCCGTGCGGCGGCGATGATGCCCGTTTCGCGCGCGCGCGGAACCAATTTTCGGTGGCCGCATCGGCGGGAAAGAAGAATTCGAGGCGCAGATCCTGCAGTGCCACGTCGAGCGGCGTGCCGACCGTGGCGATCATCGAGAACAGCGCCAGCCGCGTCTCGCCATGGCGGAAGCGCACGGTGAGCGCCGGCGGATAATCGCCCTCCTCGCGCGGCGCCTTCGCCACTTTGGCGACGTCGGGAAACGCCATCAACTCGTCGAGGAACGCGTCGTGCGCCTTGGCACCCTCGGCGATCGCCTCGGCGCGCAGGCGGCGCAGCAGCCAGACTACCGCTTCCTCCCAATTTTCCATGTGCGGCCTGAGGCCGTCCGGGCGCACGACGAGGCGCATGAGATTGTGCGGCGCGCCCGAGGGCGGCGGGGCCAGCGCCGCCGGATCGAGCAAGGTGCCGAGCAGCGTCAATGCCGCCTGGTTCGCTCGTACGAGATTGTAGATGCGGTCGACGACGACGGCGGGAAACGGCTCCTGCTGCTGGAGCGCGCGATCGAGCGCGGCGCTGACCTGCCCAAGCTCGGGCGCGTCGAGCTTGCGCTCGGCATAGGCCGGCGCGAAACCGGCGGCGAGGAGCATCGCGTTCTGCTGTCGCAAGGGCACCGCCAGGGCCGAAGCCAAATGAAGCACCATGCCGCGCGAGGGGCGCGAGCGGCCCGATTCGAGGAAGCTCAGATGCCGCTGCGAGATGCCCGAGGCGAGTGCGAAGTCGAGCTGGCTCGACCCGCGCACCTGGCGCCACTCCTTGAGCAGGCGGCCGAACGGCGAGGACTTGGCGAGGGTGCTGGTCAATTCGGTTCTCATGCGTTCGATGTGCCGATTGCGCGCGGCGGCGGCAATTACCCCGCGCGTAATTGCGGAGCCATCGCCCGATCCGCATTTTCGCGCGCATCGACAATCGAGCAATGGAGACCGAACATGAACAACGCTTCCGACGTCGCCGAGCTCGGCTTCGCCAGCCCGCGCCACCTGCCCTTCGTGATCGGCGCGGCCGCCGACCTGCTGCTCGGCCTCGACCTCCTCGTCGCCGGCGATTTCATGGCCGCGTGGCTGGCGCCCGGCATCCCGACCGTGCTCCGCATGCCGACGGCGACGGTTCTGCACATCGTCGGCGCCGGGCTGCTGATCGCCGCCGCCGCCACGCTCGCCTTCACCTGGCTCGACGCCAGCCGCAGGACGCTCTGGAGCGTCGTGTTGCTGAACGAGGCGTGGGTGATCGGCAGCGCCATCCTCGTCGTGTTCGCGCACGAGCTGCTCTCGGGCTTCGGCAACGGCATCGTGCTCGGCCTCGCGATCGTGCTGGCGGGGCTCACCTTCTTCCAGTTCCGCAACATCCGGACGACACAGGCCTGAAACTCGCGGCGCGGGCGCGAGGCTCAGGCCTTGCGCCCGCGCCAGAGGTCTCCGGCGGCGAGGATCGCGCCGCCCACAATCAATGCGGCCGCCGCCGCCACCTGCCAATTGAGGGCGCCGCCGCCGAACAGGATCAACAGCACGGTCGAGAGCAGCGGCGTCGCATAGGAAAGTGCACCGAGCGCGCGGATGTCGCCACGCTTCATGCCGTGATCCCAGAGATAGAATGCGAGGCCGACCGGCCCAAGACCCAGGCCGAGCACCGCCGCCCACTGCCAGCCCTGCGGCCACAGAGTCGTTTCGAACGCGGCATGGGCGGCGAAGCCCAGCATCGCCGTCGCCGCGCAGAAGCCGCCGACGCTGTCGGACGGCACCTCGCCGAAGCGGCGCGAGAGCACCGAGTAGCTCGACCACACCAGCGCGCAGCCGAGCGCCGCGCCGTAGCCGAGGGCGAACTCCCAGGAGAGCACGAGCTTGCCGCCGCCGAGCGTCAGGATGGCCGCCCCTGCCAAGCCTAGCGCCGCGCCCGCGACGTGGAACCAGCGGAGCCGCTCGCCCGGCAATAGCGTCGAGAACAGCACGATCAGCAACGGCCAGAGATAGTTGACGAGATTGGCCTCGACCGCCGGCGCCGTCTTGAGCGCGAGGAAATAGAGCGCGTGGTAGCCGAAGAGGCCGTAGATGCCGAGCGCCCAGACGCGGGCCGGCCAGACGAGCTTCGCGAGGATCGACTCACCCGAGGCGATCCACTTCGCCGCCATCAGCAGCGCGGCGACGGTGAAGGTGAGGCCCACCATCAGGAACGGCGGCACCGCGCCGGTGAGCGTGGTCGCCAGCGCCAAGGTCGACCACAGCCCGATCGCGCCGCTGCCGACGAATGTGGCGCGGCGGACGGCTTCGGATGCTGGAGCGGCAACGGCGGCGACTGGCGACATGGCGCGCCCGCTTACACGCGGTGCGGCCCCGCGCGCAAGCCGGCGCCGCCTAGTACATGTGCTGCCCGCCGTTGATCGACAGCGTGGAGCCGGTGATGAAGTCGGCGTCGTCGGCGACGAGGAACAGAACGCCGCGCGCGATGTCTTCCGCCTTGCCGAGGCGGCGCATCGGGATCTTGGCCACGATCTTCTCGAGCACGTCTTTCGGCACCGCGCGCACCATGTCGGTATCGACATAGCCGGGCGCGATCGCGTTGACGGTGATGCCGGCCGAGGCGCCCTCCTGCGCCAGTGCTTTGGTGAATCCGTGGATGCCGGATTTCGCCGCCGCGTAATTCACTTGGCCGTATTGCCCGGCCTGGCCGTTGATCGAGCCGATGTTGACGATGCGCCCGAACTTGCGCGCGCGCATGCCGTCGATGACGGCGCGGCAGAGATTGAAGCACGAGGAGAGGTTGGTGCGGATGACGGCGTCCCAGTTCTCCCAGCTCATGCGGTGCAGAGTCCCGTCGCGGGTGATGCCGGCGTTGTTCACGACGATATCGATCGGCCCCACTTCCTTCTCGATCTTCTCGACCGCGGCCTTCACCGCGTCGTAGTTGCCGACATCGAATTTCTCGACCCGAATGCCCGTCGCCGCGTTGAATTTCCGCGCCGCCTCGTCATTGCCGCCGTAATTGGCGACGACCGTGTAGCCCGCCTTCTTGAGGCCGACGGAGATTGCCTCGCCGATGCCGCGCGTCCCGCCCGTTACCAGTGCCACTCGACCCATGTTCCACCCATTGCTGCGAATTGGCCTGCGCGCCGCGCGCCGCCGGCCTTGCTGCGCCTCCCGCCGCTTCACTCTCGCAGCAACCGGGCGCGCGAGGCAACCGGGCACGCCGCCGCGCTTGCGGCAGGTAATGTTTCTTTTGCAATGCACGCGCGATACCATGCGGGCGCCGGCACGATGACGGAGCGGTGACGATGGGCGGCGATGAGCGGACGCGGTTTCCAGCCGGGCACGAGCCGATCGTGCGCCGCCGGCCCGGCGATCCGCGCCAATCGGTGCCGGTCGCGTCGCCGCGTCCGAACCGGCCCTATTCCGCGCGCGAAGACGATTCCACCGAGCCACCGCGGTCTCCGCCGGGCGGCCCCCGTTCCCCTGTCGAGAGCTATTCCGCTGGCGCTCCCCGCGAACGGCTGGTCGAGGATGGCCGGTTCGGTGAATTATTCGTACTATTCATTATAAATGTTCTGCTCGGCATCATCACGCTTGGCATCTATCGCTTCTGGGGCAAGACGCGCATCCGGAAATACATCTGGAGCCGCGCCAGCTTCCGCGGCGAGCGCTTCGAGTATTCGGGCACCGGCATGGAGCTGTTCATCGGCTTCCTGTTCGCGCTGCTGATCTTCGGCCCGCCATTCTTCGGCTTCTATGCGTGGATCTATTTCGATCCGCCGCCGCAGAACCCGGATCCGATGAACCCCGCGCATCTGGAGCGCCTGATGGAGATTTATGCGGTCGCCGTCGGCCTCATCGTCGTCACGTTTTACTTCATGCACGTGGCCACGTTCGCGGCCTATCGCTACCGGCTGAGCCGCACGCAGTGGCGCGGCATTCGCGGCTCGGTCGGCGGCAGCGCCTGGACCTACGGCTTCCTGGGTTTCGGCCTCTCGATGCTGAACGGCCTCTCGATGGGCTGGACGAAGCCTTGGGCCGACACCGTGCTGCTGAAGTATCGGCTGAATCAGACGACGATCGGATCGGCGCCGCTCGCCTGCACGATCGAGGCTGGGAAACTTTACCCGTCGTTCGCGCTGGCGTGGATCATCACGATGGTCGCGACCGTCGCCGCGGTCGGCGGCATCGTCTCGATGTTCATCAGTCTCACCGATCTGCGGACCGGACGGACCGAGGCGCCGACGATGACGTTCCTGATCATCATGGTGCTGCTCTACCTGCTGATTCCGATCGTGTGGCTCGCGACGATCAACTTCTACCGCGCCGCGCTGATCCGGCAGACTGCGGCGACCAGCCGGCTCTCCGGCCTCGCCTTCGCGTTCCCGGTCGGCGGCTGGCGGCTGCTGTGGTTCAACGTCTCGAACTTCTTCCTCGTGCTGATCAGCCTCGGCCTGCTGCTGCCGCTGGTGATCCTGCGCTACGCGCGCTTCGTCGCCGAGTATCTTAGGGTCGAGGGCGATATCGATTACGCGCAGGTGCGCCAGAGCGAGGACCGGGGCCCGCGCTATGGCGAGGGTATCGCCGAATTCTTCGGCATGGGCGTGATCTGAGCGGATCGGGGCGATGGAAGAATTCCGCGGCTTCTTCTCCGACGGGCGCACGGCCGAGATGCGCCCGGCGATCGTGCGCCTCGGTGGGGCCGCGCTCGCGGTGCGCGGCGAGCGCGGTGAGGCGCTGGCCGAATGGCCCTATCGCGAACTCCGCCTGCTCGAGGAGGTTTACGCCGGCCAGCCGGTGCGCCTGCGCGCGAAGAGCGCGGGCGACGCGCGCCTGATCGTGCGCGACCCCGCCTTCCTCGACGCCGTGAGCCGCCATTCGCGCCACCTGCACAGCAACAACATGCAGCGGACGCGCGCGCTGCCGCGCATTCTCGGATGGGGTGCGGCCACGGTCGCGACGCTGATCGGGCTCTATTTCGGCCTGCCCGTGCTGGCCGAGCCGATCGCCGCCGTGATGCCGCTCTCGTGGGAAGAGCGCATGGGGCAGAGCGTGCGCGGCCAGGCGCTCGCGATCTTCGGGCGCAATTCCCGGGAATGTGTGGGACCGCAAGGCAAGGCCGCCGTGGAAGGGCTGGTGAAGCGCCTCGCCGCCACCGTCGAGACCCGCTACACGTTCAACGTCGTCGTCATCGACAGCGCCATCGTCAACGCGTTCGCGGCGCCCGCCGGATACATCGTCGTCTTCCGCGGCCTCATCGAGAAGGCGTCGTCGGCCGAGGAAGTGGCCGGCGTGCTCGCGCACGAAATGGGCCACGTGATCGAGCGCCACGGCACCGAGGCGCTGATCCGCCAGCTCGGCATGAGCGCCATTTTCGGTGCGATGCTGGGAGATGCCTCGGGCATCGGCTCGACCGCGGCCGACATCGGCTCGCAGCTCGCCGTGCTCTCCTACGGCCGCGCCGCCGAGCGCGAGGCCGACAGCGTTGGCGTCGACATGCTCAACCGGGCCGACATCCGCGGCGCCGGCCTCGTCGGCTTCTTCCGGCGCATCGGCAAGGAGACCGGCGACGACGGCAAGGGAATTACGCGCTACCTCGGCACGCACCCGCCGACCGGCGAGCGCGCCGCCGAAATCGAAGGTCGCGCGATCGGCCGCGGCGACGCGATGAGCGCCGCCGAATGGCAGGCCCTGCGGACGATGTGCGCGGTGAAGCGGTGAGCCGCGCCGCGCTGCTCCGCCGGTTGACACCGGCCCCGCCCATGCCGCAAAACCCGCGTCTCAGCATACAAATTGAGACCGGCCGACGGCCACGCTCGGGGGCGCAGGGCCGTACCTTGGCAAGGAGATAGATACGATGGCGGATTACAATCAGGCGACGTACGACACGGTGGCAGACATCATCGCCGAGGTGAGCTCCATCGACCGCGCCACCATCGCGCCCGACTCGCACGCCATCAACGATCTCGGCATCGACAGCCTCGACTTTCTCGACGTCACCTTCGCGATCGACAAGAAATTCGGCATCAAGATGCCGGTCGAGAAGTGGATGGAAGACGTGAACGAAGGCCGCGCCAAGGCCGAGGAATTCTTCGTGATGCGCAACCTCGTCCGGCGCATCGAGGAGCTCGTGGCGCAGAAGGCGACGGCCTGATCACCATCGCCGGCGCCGCGCCATGCGGCTCGAACGTTTCCAGCTCATCGACACCGTCGAGCGCGTCGACCGCGATGGGAAATCCATTGCCTGCCGCTGCCTGGTGCCGATGGAAGCCGGCATTTTCGACGGCCACTTTCCCGGCCATCCGCTGTTTCCGGGCACGTTGATGATCGAAGCCATCGCGCAGGCCAGCGGCTTGCTCGTGCTGGCGATGCACGATTTCCGCCGCATGCCGGTGCTGATCGGCGTCGACAAGGCGCGCGTCCGCGGCATGGTTAAGCCCGGCGCCTCGCTTGCCGCCGAGGGCCGGCTCGTGCAAGAAGGCGCGGGCTACGTGGCCGCCGAAGGCCACCTCACCCTCGAGGGAAAGAGGGTCGCCGAGGCCGAGATCCGGCTCGGCATGCTCCCGTTTCCCTCGGAGTTCTTGCGCGGCGAGGCGCGCAAATTCGCCCAGGAGACCGGGCTGATTTGACGCCGCCGCGGGCGCGCGCCCAGCGCGCTTGGCGATCAAGGTTGAGAATGGCGCGCGAAGTCTGGATCACCGGCTACGGCCTGCTCTCTCCGCTCGGCGAGTCGCCCGACGCGTGGTTCGAAGCGCTCGCGGAGCCGGCGCGCTGGCGGGCGCGCGTGGATGCCGACACCTATGCGCCGTTTCCGATCCACGCGATCGGCGCCTACGCGCTCGAGAAGCAGGTGCCGAAGCCCGGCGATCAGCGCGCGATGGGCCCGCTGATGCAGTACGGCGCCTACGCGGCCGGCCTCGCACTCGAGATGGCCGGCATCAAGGGCGACGCCGCGCTGCTGCAGGAGACGCACCTCGTGGCCGCGTCGGGCGGCGGCGAGCGCGACTGGGAGCTCGACAGGCAGATCCTCGCCAAGCTCGACGCCGCCAACGACCGCGGCGCTTTCCTCAACCAGCAGCTTTCCGACGGATTGCGCCCGACCCTGTTCCTCGCGCAGCTCCCCAATCTGTTCGCGGGCAACATCTCGCTCATCCACGGCGTCTCCGGCTCGAGCCGCACCTTCATGGGCGAGGAGGCCGCTGGCCTCGATGCGCTGCGCGTCGCATTCCGGCGCTGCGCGGCCGGCCAGGGCGACATCTTCCTCGTCGGCGCCGCGTTCAACGCGGCGCGGCCCGATCTGCATCAGCAATATCATGCCGGCGGAGTCATGCTCATCGGCGGCTGGCAGCCGCTCTGGCACCGGCCGGAAGCGGGCCTTTGCCTTGGCTCGTCGGGCGCGTTCGTCGTGCTGGAATCGAAGGAGCGCGCCGTGGCACGCGGCGCCAAGCCGCGCGCGCGCCTGCTCGCGGTGGAATCGGAGCGCACGGCGCGCAAGCCGGGCGCAGCCGCGCAGATCGCCGAGGGCTCGTTCGCGCGCATCCTGCCGCAGGCGAAGCCCGGCGAACTCGCGGTCTTGAGCGGCGCCTCGGGCCGGGGCACCATCACCCACGAGGAGCGCGCGTTCCTCGCCGCGATCGCAGGCGACACGGGGCTTCCGGTGCGCGGCACGGCCGCGGCGTTCGGCCATGCGATGGAGAGCGCGCCGCTGCAGAACGTGGCGCTGGCCGTGGCCGCGCTGGAGCGCCGCGCGCTGTTCCCGCCGCTCGAGCCCGACGAGCCGATCGAGGCCGAGTTCGACGGAAATCTGCGCCAGGTTCTGGTGACGAGCTGGGGCCACGCAAAGGGTGAAGGCATGGTGCTGGTGGAGGCGATCGATGGCTAGGACCGCGGGCAAACCCATCGCCGTGACCGGCATCGGCATGATCACGTCGCTGGGCGTGGGCGTAGCCGAAAACTGGCGCCGGCTCACCGCCGGCGACTCGGGCATCCACCGCATCTCGCGCTTCCCGATCGAGGGGTTGCGCACGACGATCGCCGGCTCGGTCGACTTCATGCACGACGACCCGATCACGATCCCTTCGCACAGCTATGTGATGGCCGACCCCGTGGTCGCGGAAGCGCTGGCCATGGCCGGCCTGGCCGGGCAGGATTTTCCCGGCGAGCTCGTGCTGGCCGCGCCGCCGATCGAGCACGATTGGGGCACGCGGCGCGCGCTCTCGGCGCGCCTGGGCTGCGGCGAGAAGAGCCCTTACAGCCCGGGCCGCGCGCTCGAAACGCCCTCGCCCGATCTGGCGCGCTATTACGAGGACTTCCTGAACGGCACGCTCGCCGAGCGCCTCGCCGAAAAATACCGCGTCTGCGGCTCGCCGATCACGCTCACCACCGCCTGCGCCTCGGGCGCCACGACGATCCAGCTGGGCGTCGAGGCGATCCGGCGCGGCGATGCGCCTGCCGCGCTCGCGGTCGGCACCGACGGCTCGATCAGCGAGGAGACGCTGATCCGCTTCTCGCTGCTTTCGGCGCTCTCCTCGAAAAACGAAGAGCCGACGAAGGCCTCGCGGCCGTTCTCGAAGAACCGCGACGGCTTCGTGATGGCCGAGGGCGCCGCGGCGCTGGTGTTGGAAGACCCCGAGCACGCCAAGGCGCGCGGCGCCACGATCCTCGGCTATGTGCGCGGCGTCGGCGAGGCGGCGGACACGTTTCACCGCACACGCAGCCATCCGAACGGCCAGGCGATCATCCGCAGCATGCAGGGCGCCATCGACGACGCGGGCCTCGCGCCCGCCGACGTCGGCTACATCAACGCGCACGGCACCGGCACGCCCGAGAACGACAAGATGGAGCATTTCGGCATCGTCAACGTGTTCGGCGCCGAGGGCGCGAAGAAGGTCGCCGTCAGCTCCAACAAGTCGATGGTCGGCCACTGCCTCACCGCCGCCGGCGCGGTGGAAGCCGCCTTCACGATCCTGACGCTTCGCGACGGCATCCTTCCGCCGACGATCAACTACGAGATCCCCGACCCCGCCATTCAGCTCGACGTCGTGCCGAACCAGGCGCGCAAGCAGAAGGTGGAGTTCGCGCTCTCGAATTCATTCGGCTTCGGCGGCCAGAACGTAAGCCTCGTCTTCGCGGCGGCATAGTGCGATTCGTCGAGAGATGCTTCGCGCGAACGAACAACTGTTCGTCGCTCAGCACGACGCGCGATGAAGCCGTCATCCTGAGCGAAGCCAAGGATTTCTAGCCGAAGAAATTTTGCCTCACATTCGGTAGCCCATGCGCGCCCTCCGCCTCATCAAGGAAGAACAGCTCGAATTCGGCGAGATGCCCGATCCGCCGGCGCCGGGCGCGCAGGAAGTTCTCGTGCGCGTGCGCGCGGTGTCGCTCAACCACATCGACCTGTTCGGCCTGCGCGGCATGGCCTTCGCGAAGCGCAAATTGCCGCTCGTCGTGGGAGTCGAATGCTCGGCCACGGTCGAGAAGCTCGGCGGCGCGGTTTCGGGCTTCCGCGAAGGCGAGACCGTCGTCGTCTATCCCGGTCTCTTCTGCGGCACCTGCCCGGCCTGCAAGGCGGGGCGCGAGAATCTCTGCGAGAGCATCTCGGGCATCATGGGCTTCCACATCGACGGCATGGCGCGCGAGCGCATGGTCGTGCCGGCGAACCGTCTGATCCACGTGCCGACGCTCGTGAACCCGATCGACGCCGCCTGCACGACCGTCACCTTCGGCACCGTGCAGCACATGCTGTTCGACAACGCGAAGCTCCAGCGCGGCGAGACGATCCTCGTCCATGCCGGCGGCAGCGGCATCGGCACCGCCGCGATCAAGATGGCGAAGATGGTCGGCGCGACCGTCATCACGACCGTCGGCAGCGCCGACAAGATCGCGAAAGCCAAGGCGCTCGGCGCCGACCACGTCATCAACTATCGCGAGGAGCGCTTCGAGGGCGCGGTGCGCAAGATCACCGGCAAGAAGGGCGTCGACGTGGTGTTCGAGCATGTGGGCCCGGATACCTGGGCGGGTTCGCTGCTCTCGCTGAAGCGTGGCGGGCGGCTGGTCACCTGCGGCTCGACCAGCGGCATCAGCGCCGAGACGAACCTCTACACGATCTTCCAGCAGCAGCTCCGCATCATCGGCTCGTTCGGCTCGACCGTGCAGAACTGCAAGGACTCGCTGCAGAAGATGGCGGCGGGCCTGAAGCCCGTGATCGACACGGTGATCAAGCTCGAGGAGTTCCCGACGGCGATCGGGCGCCTCAGGAGCCGCGACGTGTTCGGCAAGATCGTCGCTCGGCTCGATTGAGCGATGCCCTCGGCCGGCGCCTTCGGGATCTATCTCCTCGCCGGCTTCGCCGAGATCGCCGGCTGCTATGCGTTCTGGGCGTGGCTGAGGCTCGGCCACTCGCCGCTCTGGCTGATCCCGGGCGCGCTCTCGCTCGCCGCCTTCGCGTATCTGTTGACGCGGATCGAGGCGGAGTTCGCCGGCCGCGCCTACGCGGCCTATGCCGGCGTGTATCTGCTTGCGTCGCTGATCTGGCTCTGGGCCGTCGAAGGCGCGCGGCCGGACCGCTGGGATATCATCGGCGGCGCCGTGGCGCTTGCCGGCGCCGCGATCATCCTGTTCGGACCGCGCACTGCGGCTTCGTGAGCAACCCATGCCCGTCGAGATTCCGTTCAACCGCACGCCCGATTTCCCTCCCGGCGAAGCACGCGAAGTATCGCCGCTGATCCGGCGCATCGTGGCGCCGAACCCGAGCGCGTTCACGTTCCAGGGCACGGGCACCTACATCGTCGGGCGCGGCAAGGTCGCTGTCATCGACCCCGGTCCGATGATCGAAAGCCATCTCCAAGCGATCCTCGACGCGCTCCGCGGCGAGAGCGTGAGCCACATCCTCGTCACGCACACGCACATCGACCATTCGCCGCTCGCGCGGCCGCTACAGCGGGCCACCGGCGCGCCGGTGTGGGGCTGCGGGCCGCACGGCAGCGGCAAGCACGAGCAGGGCGCCAAGGTGGAGGAAGGCGGCGATCAGGACTTCGCGCCGGATCGGCAGCTTTCTCATGGCGACGTCGTCGCGGGCGCCGGCTGGACGATGGAGGCGGTGCATACGCCCGGCCACACGTCCAACCACCTCTGTTTTGCGCTGCGCGAAGAGAAGGCGCTGTTCTCGGGCGATCACGTGATGGGCTGGTCCACCTCGGTGATCTCGCCGCCCGACGGCGACATGCGCGCCTACATGGCCAGCCTCGCTCTGCTCCAGCGGCGCGACGACGCGGTGTATTGGCCGACGCATGGCGGGCCGATCCGCGACACAAGGTCGTTCGTGGCCGCGTTCATCGCGCACCGCCGCGAGCGCGAAGCGGCGATCATCGCCTGCCTCGCGGACGGCATCGCCCGCATCCGCGATATGGTGCCACGCATCTACGGCAACACGATCCCGGCCGGGCTCTACCCCGCGGCCGCGCGCTCGGTCTTCGCGCATGTGATCGATCTCGCCGAGCGCGGCGTTGTCCGGGTCGAAGGCCCAATCGCGATCGACGCGCCTTACCGTCTCGCGCGCTGAGACTGTTGGGGCACAAGTCCGTACGCCTGAATGCTGCTATTGCAACTCATTCTCAATTGCAATACTCTCGGGACTGTCAACGTTCCCGTTCGTTTCGGGCCTGGGAGAAAGCCAAGGCATGATGACCGCGATCCCCGAATTGCCGCCGCCTTCCGACCGCGTGGGCGACCTCACCGAGTCCGAGCGGCTCGTGCTCCACTGTTTCCGCCGCTGGCTGGCCGGCGGCGCGCAGCACGAAATGCTGTGGCGCCAGCTCACGCACGAGCTGCCGGCATCCGATGCGCGCGCGGCGCTCGGCGGCCTCGAGGCGATGATCCAGGTGCTCACCGCGCATGCGCACCGCAACATCGCCTACCACCACCCGTGCTGCCCCTGCATCGGGCCCGACGAGGTGGGGCTGCTGACCCTGGTAACGGCCGTACAGCGCGAACAGTCAGCGCTTGCGCATCTCGTCGCCGCGAATTTCGTGCGCCCCGATGGAATGAAAATGCTGCTCGCCACGGCGGATCTGTTCGCGGGGGCGCTGCGGCGCGGCGCGCGCGAACTCCCGCTGCGCTTCGCCTATTGCGCCGAACCCGCGCCCGGGATCGAGCTCGAAGACATGGTTGCTCCGACGCTGCACTGAGCGCGGCGCCCCTTGCGCGGCAGCGAGGTATCTCTCGACGGCGTGGCACGGCTTCGTCGCCGGTGAAAGCACGGCCACTGCATAGAGATGCTTCGCGGACCAAGCGGGCCGCTCAGCATGACGGTCGTGTGCAGAGACCTACAGCGCCCCTCGCCGGCCGCGGCGGCGGTCGGGGCGGAAGCGTTCGGCGAACAGGAACGGGTTCGGGAATTTCTCGACGCGCTGCTTGAGGCGCTCTATCGCACCGTGCACGCGCGCGTGCTCGTCGAGCCGGCGATCGAGGAAGTTCAGCGTCGCCGCGTGATCGATCGAGCGGTCGTTGAACCAGTAGAGGAACGTCGCCGAACAGATCGCCGCCAGGATCGCGCGCTTGGTGTAGAAATTGAAATCCGTCGCCTTGTCGCCGGCGGCATACCAGAGCGCATCCACGGTTCGGTAGAGCTGGCGCAGGCCCACCGGCGCGTTGTGCGGAAGGGCCAGGGTGTTCGTGGCGCGGCGGGCCGCCTCCTTGTGGGGCGCCACGAAATCGAGCCGGGCGCGGACGCCGGCCGCGATTCGCTCGCGCATCTTGGTTTCGGCCGGGAGTGCGGCCACGGCCTCGGCCATGGCGCGGTCGGCCATCCCGCTATAGACCTCGATCGCCTCGACCGGACCGCGCGGGAACAGGCGGGCGGCTTCGGACGGCTCCATGCCGGCCGCGCGCGCCCCGGCTACGAGCGCGCGCTCGGTCCAGCCGTCGAACGGGACATGCGGCAGCGCCGCGGCCACCACGGCCTCGCGCGCCTTGTTCCAGCTTGCCGTATCCATGGGCGGCTCCTCGGTCACCCGGGCGTGCCCCACCCTGTGACAGAAAAGGGACGAACGGCGGCCCCTCGCGGCTTCACAAGGGGTCGGGAACTGTGATATTAACAGCTTCTTGAACGGCGCGGGACATGTTTCGCGCCGTCTCTCTTTTTGCATCAACCCGGCCTGCGCAGGCGCCGCAACGCAAGCGGGCCCATAGAGGAGTACGACCCATCGTCCAGGTCATCGTCCGCGACAACAATGTCGACCAAGCCCTGAAAGCGCTCAAGAAGAAGATGCAGCGCGAGGGCCTGTTCCGCGAAATGAAGCTCCGCCGCAGCTACGAGAAGCCCTCCGAGCGCAAGGCTCGGGAGAAGGCGGAGGCGGTCCGCAGGGCGCGCAAGCTGGCGCGCAAGCGGATGGAACGCGAAGGCTTCTGAGCCCCGGCCCTTCCGGGCTCCCGATCACGAAAGCGTGCGCGCCGCCGCCCCTGCCTGGCAGAGGGCGGTTTTGGCGCATATGGCCGTTCCCGCTCATGCAGTCGCCCGCAACCCCGAAAAGCGTGCCGATCCTGCCCGGCCTGGCCGCGCTGGCCGACCGCTATGACGGCTTCATCCTCGATCTCTGGGGCACGATCCACGATGGCCTCCGGCCCTGGGCCGGCGCCGTGGAGTGCCTCGCGGAGCTGAAGCGCCGCGGCAAGCGCGTGCTGCTGCTGTCGAACGCGCCGCGCCGCTCCTATCTCGCGATCCAGCGCCTCGGCGAGATGGGCGTGCCGCGCGACCACTATGGCGACGTGCTCACCTCGGGCGAGGCCGCGCAGAACGCGCTCGTGGCGCGCCGCGACCCCTGGCACGCGAAGCTCGGCCGCCGCTGCCACCTGCTCGGCCCGCCCAAGGACGACAGCGTGCTTGAAGACGTTTCGGACGAGCGCGTGGAATCGCTGGCCGAGGCCGACTACATCGTCAATGTCGGCACGCGCCGGCGCCTCGACGGCATGGAGCAGTACGAAGCATTCCTCGCCGACGCCGCCGGCCGCAGGCTGCCGATGATCTGCTGCAATCCCGATTACGTCGTGCTGCGCGGCGACGACCGCGAGCTGTGCGCCGGCGCGCTCGCGCTGCGCTACGAGGAGATCGGCGGCGAGGTCTTTTATCACGGCAAGCCGCACGCCCCGATCTATGCCGAGAGCCTGAAGCGCCTGGGCCTCACCGATCCGCGCCGCGTGCTCGGCGTGGGCGACGCGCTGCGCACCGACGTTGCCGGCGCCACCGCAGCGGGCATGGATTCGGTGCTGATCACCAGCACCGGCATCATGGCGAAGGATATGGGGATCGCGCCGTTCGAAGACCCCGACCCCGCCACGCTGGCGCGCATGTGCGCGGCCGAGGGCCATTACCCAACGGCGGCGATCGCCGCATTCCGCTGGTAGGGCCGGCGCGCGCTCAGTCGTTGAAGCGCGTGTGGCCGTGGATCAGATCGGCCAGGTGATCGAGATCGCGCGTCGCCACCGCGAGCAGGAGATTGTGCTCCTCGGTGAGGCCGCCCTTGCCGGCATGCTTCAGGTTTCCGATCGTGTGGAACGTCTCCGCCTCGGCGCGCGAAATGCCCTTGGCGATCTTGTCGTGGATCTCGGCGCGCAGCGCGACGAACTCGGCCTTCCACGCCTCGTAGGCGGCGGGATCGCGCACGGCGCGATTGCGCAGCTCGGTCTCCCGGGTGCGCAGCATCGCGATCTCGTCGATGACCGCGCCCATCGCATGGGCCTGGAGGCACAGATTGCGCTCGTCACGCACGTGCAGGAACGCCTGGAACTGCCCCACGACGATCGTGACCAGCATGATCGCCGCCACCGCCCAGCCGGGCACGGTCACGCCGGGCAGGATGTTGAGCCAGGCCGCGCCGACCCCGGCGGCCGTGCCGAAAAGCCAGGTGCGTTGCGCCTGCGCCAACAGCCCGAAATATTCCGACATCGCGCGCCCGATCAGCCTGATGCGCGCGCGCGTTCCTCTGGCGCGTTCCAATACGTCCGTTGCAGCCAATGCGGTCATGTTCGCCCCCCAACCGCGGTGATTTCAGCGCGGGATCGGGCGAGAAATCGTGAAGGCCTATGCTTACCGGCCCGTTTCCGGGCGGCGGCTCAGTGGCCGGCCGCGTGCAGGATCTCGCCGCGCACGCCGGTATCGTAGGCGAGACCTTCGGGGGTGAGCGCGATCACCTGCGGAAACGCCGCGCGCGCGAGGCCCTTCCGCTCCAGCACCTTCCACACCGCCTCGTTATAGAGCCCGCTGGCGTCGCGGCTCGACACGACGAAATGGCCGACGTGGAAATGATCGCCGTGCGGATGCGGCAGATTCGTGATCGCGACGGCGCCCGAGGGCTCGGGCGGCAGCGCGTGCGAGGGGTCTTTCGCCAGCTCCTGAAGGATCGTGAGCGTGCGGAGCTGGAGCGCGTTGAGCTTCAGCGGATTGGCTTTGGGCGGCATCGGGCGCGCTCCTTTCCGGACGGCGTCACGAAAAAGGGCGGGGCTCCCGTGGAACCCCGCCCCGGTATGGCCGAGAAGGCGCTATTGGCCGACGATGTCGCCCTTCATCGTGCCGAGCATGCGCATCACTTCGCCCTGCTCCTTGCGCGGCACCTTCTTGGCGCGCATCGCGGCCATCATGTGGGCGCCGGTGATGTTCCATTCGCGATTCGAGATCTTCATGCCGGCATGGGCCGTCTTCATGTCCTTGCCGGTGTATTTGCACGGGCCGCCGCTGGCCTCGCACACTTGATCGGTGAGCTTGGCGATCAGAGCCTTGGCGTCGGTCTTCTCGAAGCGCTTGGCGATACGGCGGTCCTTGGCAGCCCGGACGACGAAATCGGTCATCACCGCTTCGATGGCGGGGCGCTGGCCGAGCCGGGCATAGAGCGAGGCGGGATCGACCGGCCGTGCGGCCGGGCCGGGCCCGGCGGCGGCGAGCGGCTGGCCTCGCACCGGCACCGACTGCGCCGGCGAGCCGGGGAAACTCGGCTTCTCGGTGCCGGAGCAAGCGGAAAGGGCAGCGATCAACCCGACGCCGAGCGCCAGGGAGACGAGACGATGCATGGGGATTTCCCTCGTGAAGGTGCAATTCGGTAGGAACAATAGGCCCCGCCCCAAGGCGAGGCAATCGGGGGCCCTCCGCCTCTAAGCCTTGGCGCTGGGCCGGCTCGAGACGCTCTCATACCAGCGGCGCGCGTTCGATGCGCCCGGCGGCAGCTCGAGCTTGATCCACTTCGCGAAATCGACGCAGATCATCGCATCGATATCCGCGACGCTGTAGCGGTCGCCGCACAGGAACGGCTTCGGCCCGACCATGAAGTCGAGCAGCTCGAGGAATTGCTGCGCGCGCTTCTTGCCGCGCTCGGCGAGCTCGGGGATCTGCGCGTGGGAAACAGGCCCGGTCACGGCGCGGTCCTTCATGCCCGGCGACGAGTTGCGCAACGCCTCGGACAGAGCCTGCAGGCCCTCGGACTCGATGCGCCACTGCGTATCGGCGATGATCGCCTTCTCCTTGGCCGAGGTGCCCATCAGCGGCGGCTCCGGATGCGTCTCCTCGAGGTAGCGCCAGATCGCCGCCGTGGAGATGAGGCGCGCGCCGTCGTCGAGAACCAGCACCGGCACCGTGCAATGCGGGTTGATCATGCGGAATTCGGGCTTCAAATGCTCGCCGTTCCTCAAGTCGACCTGGACGGTCGGGATCTCGATCCCCTTCTCCGCCATGAACACGCGCACGCGGCGCGGGCTCGGGGCCGGCTTGCAGTCGTAGAATTTCATTGCACGGGCTCCACGGTTTCACATTCGAGCTTGGCGTTGATCGGCCATTCGCGATCAGGCTTCCAGGCATCGCTGAACAGGCGCAGCGACGGCTGCGCCGTGGTCATGGTGCCCGAGAACTTGCAGGTCAAGCGCACCTTCGGCGCCGGAGACGGCTTCGCCGGCTGTGCCAGCGTGACCTCGCCCACGATCTTCAGCGGCGCGCCATCGGCGTTGACGACGGCGAGCTTGGCCGGGAACGAGACCGGCGGCGGCGCCGCGGTCTGCGCCACGGGTTTCCACTGCCCGCCCTCGTGGAAGAAGGCGACATAGATCATGGCGGCGACGAGCCAAAGCGCCGTCACCGACAGGAAGCGAAACAGACGGTCCACGTAGTTCATGGCGTCCTCAGGTTCAGGTGCCTGCCCGAAATCCAGTATGCCGCCCGCACGGCGCTATTGCGAGGCGGGGCGCTGCTTGTTGCCTGGCCGCCGGGCGGACCGATCTCGCCCGGCCTCGTGTCAGGCTTTTCATCGTCATTTCGCAGGTGCAATATGATGATGCGTATATGGCGAATGTCGTTGGGCGGCGTTTCATGAGCGAATTCGGCAGGAAGACGTTGAAGGACTGGGAAGCGGCGGCGCGCAAGGATCTGGGCGGCGAGCCGCTCGATAAGCTCGTGTGGCAGACGCCCGAAGGCATCCCGGTCAAGGCGCTCTACACGGCCGCCGACCTCGAGGCGATCGAGCATGTGGGCACGCTCCCCGGCCTCGCGCCGTTCGTGCGCGGGCCCCGTGCCACGATGTATGCCGTGCGCCCCTGGACGATCCGCCAATACGCCGGCTTCTCGACCGCCGAGGATTCCAACGCGTTTTATCGCCAGGCGCTCAAGGCCGGCCAGGCCGGCCTCTCGGTGGCGTTCGATCTCGCGACCCACCGCGGCTACGATTCCGACCACCCGCGCGTGGTCGGCGACGTCGGCAAGGCCGGCGTGGCGATCGATTCGGTCGAGGACATGAAGATCCTGTTCGACGGGATCCCGCTCGACCGCATGTCGGTCTCGATGACGATGAACGGCGCGGTGCTGCCGGTGCTGGCGATGTTCATCGTCGCCGGCGAGGAACAGGGCGTCGCGCAAAGCAAGCTGAGCGGAACCATCCAGAACGACATCCTCAAGGAGTTCATGGTCCGCAACACCTACATCTACCCGCCCGAACCCTCGATGCGCATCGTGGCCGACATCATCGAGCACACGGCGCGGCACATGCCGAAGTTCAATTCGATCTCGATCAGCGGCTATCACATGCAGGAGGCCGGGGCGACCTGCGTGCAGGAGCTCGCCTACACGCTCGCCGACGGGTGGGACTACGTGCGCGCCGCGATGTCGAAGGGCCTCAGGATCGACGAGTTCGCCGGGCGGCTCTCGTTCTTCTGGTGCCTCGGCATGAACTTCTTCATGGAGATCGCCAAGCTGCGCGCGGGGCGCCTGCTGTGGTCGCGCATCGTGAAGACGTTCGATCCCAAGGACGAGCGCTCGCTGGCCCTCCGCACGCATTGCCAGACCTCGGGCGTCTCGCTCACCGAGCAGGATCCCTACAACAACATCATCCGCACGACGATCGAGGCGCTGGCCGGCGTGCTCGGCGGCACGCAATCGCTGCACACCAACAGCTTCGACGAGGCGCTGGCGCTGCCGACGCCGTTCTCGGCGCGCATCGCGCGCAACACCCAGCTCATCATCGCGGAAGAAACCGGCGTCACGCACGTCGTCGATCCGCTGGGCGGCTCGTACTACGTCGAGGCGCTCACCGCGAGCGTCGCCGGCGAAGCCTGGAAGCTCATCGAGGAAGTCGAGGCGATGGGCGGCATGACGAAAGCCGTCGCCGCCGGCCTGCCGAAGATGCGCATCGAGGAATCGGCCGCGCGCCGGCAGGCGCGCATCGACCGCGGCGAGGACGTCATCGTCGGCGTCAACAAATACCGCCCCGAGACCGGCGAGCGCGTCGAGATCCTCGACATCGACAACACCAAGGTGCGCCAGCAGCAGGTCGAGCGCCTCAAGTCGGTGCGCGCGAAGCGCGACGCCGCGAAGGTGAAGGCGTCGCTCGAGGCCGTCACGCGCACCGCCGGCGGCGGCAACGAGAACCTGCTCGCCGCCTGCATCGAGGCCGCACGCGCGCGCGCCACGGTCGGCGAAATCTCGGATGCGATGGAGAAGGCGTTCGGCCGTCACCGCGCCGAGATCCGCGCGATCTCGGGCGTCTATGCCGCCGGCCACGAAGGCGATGCGGCGTTCGAGAAGGTGCAGCGCGAGGTCGAGGAATTCGCGCGGCTCGAAGGCCGCCGCCCGCGGCTTCTCGTGGCCAAGCTCGGCCAAGACGGCCACGACCGAGGCTCCAAGGTGATCGCCACGGCCTTCGCCGATCTGGGCTTCGACGTCGACATCGGCCCGCTGTTCTCGACTCCCGAGGAGGCGGCGCGCCAGGCGGTCGAGAACGACGTGCACGTGATCGGCATCTCCTCGCAGGCCGCCGGCCACAAGACGCTCGTGCCGCAGCTCGTGGACGCGCTGCGCAAGCAGAACGCCGGCGACATCCTCGTGATCCTCGGCGGCGTCGTGCCGCCGCAGGACTACGACGCGATGAAGAAAGCCGGCGTCGCCGCGATCTACGGCCCCGGCACGAACATCCTCGAAGCCGCGCGCGAAGTGCTGAGCCTCATCGGCCGCGTGCGCAAGGCCGCCTAAAAGCAAACACAAATATCGAAAATGCAAACGGTAATTGAACAATTCCGGCGAGCGCTAGCCGCCGGGCCGGAACTTCAGCAGCGAGCGATGGCTTTCAGGGGCTTATCCCAAGAACTTGGGTGGGCACCCACGTACGAAGTCCACAGTACTTTTGGTGTTAGAAATATTGTTCAACATCTAGTCGTTGAGTATGGAATTGAGTACTCGGCCGTGATGTCGTTCATACAATCCCCTGCGCGCTCAACGGACCTCGAAACGGCAGATGTCAGGAGCTTACTTCAGATTTCGTACAATAACTTAGTGCCCTGGCACATCCTGATTTCCGAGAGTGACGTGCGGGTTTTTCAGGTCCTGACCGCGCCCAGCCACGAATGGCAAATCCGAATAACCTCATCAAACATTGATGACCTATCTGCCCTCGAGTTTAGAAAGGCCGCCGAAGCAAATCAAATTCGACCAACTATCTTACAATGCGATGAAGCTATAATTCGGAATCTCTCAAGGTGGCGTCGCGCCTTGAAAGCTGACTTTGGATTGGCGCTCGATAGCGCTACACTTTCGACTCTATTCAACGCTGTAATCTATATTCGCGCTTGCGAGGATCTCGCCACGCTCCATTCGGGGCGCCCAACACGATTGCTGTTGGATTATGTGATCGGAAGAACCGCTTCGTCGGTCAGTTTGCAGGAGGCCTTTGCAG
>CAYZSG010000010.1:0-48097 GCA_964481045.1 uncultured Candidatus Odyssella sp.
ATCGCCGCGGCGAGATCGGTCATCTTCATGCTCGGGATCTTCGGCACGAAGATCTCGCCGCCCTTCATCAGCTGCAGCGACGACAGCACGAAATCGACGCCCTGCCCGAGCGTGATCCAGAAGCGCGTCATGCGCGGATCGGTGATCGGCAGGCTCTTGGCGCCGTTCGCGAGCAGCCGACGGAAGAACGGCAGCACGCTGCCGCGCGAGCCCACGACATTGCCGTAGCGCACGACGGCGAAGCGCGTGCCGTCGCCGCCCGCGAGGCTGTTGGCGGCGACGAAGATCTTGTCCGAGGCGAGCTTGCTCGCGCCGTAGAGATTGACCGGGTTCGCGGCCTTGTCGGTGGAAAGCGCCACGACGCGCCGAACGCCGGCGCGGAGCGCGGCACGCACCACGTTCTCGGCACCCATCACGTTGGTGTGGATGCACTCGAACGGATTGTACTCGGCGGCCGGAACGTGCTTCAGCGCGGCCGCGTGGATGACGACGTCCACGTCGCGCATCGCCATTTCGAGCCGGTCGCGGTCGCGCACGTCGCCGATGAAGTAGCGGAGCGACGGATAGCGCGCCTGCGTAAAGCGCTCCGCCATCTCGTACTGTTTCATCTCATCGCGCGAGTAGACGATGAGCTTCCTGGGCTTGAAACGATCGGCGACGGCGGCGACGAACGCGTTGCCGAACGAGCCGGTGCCGCCGGTGACGAGAATGCTGGCGCCGTCGAGATCGGGCGCGGGCGAACGGAAATCCCTCATCGGCTCTCGCTGTTCTTTCGTTTTGTGCTGTTCATTGCGCGGCAACGGCCAGTTCCGGGCGCAGATCGCCCCCCTGCTTCACGAAGGCGCCCGCATACCAGCCGCCGGCGGCGACGAGGTCGGCGTGCGATCCCTCGGCCGCGATGCGGCCCGCCTGCATGACGACGATGCGGTCCGCCATCGTCACGGTGGAAAGGCGATGCGCGATGACGAGGATCGTGATCTCGGTTTCCGCGCGGATGCGCATCAGCGCGTCGCGGAAGAGCGCCTCGGAATCGGCGTCGAGGTTGCTGGTGGGCTCGTCGAGCAGCAGGATCGGCGCCCGGCGAACGAGAGCGCGCGCGAGATCGAGCCTCTGACGCTGGCCGCCGGACAGCGCCGTGCCGCCCTCGCCCGCATGCGTGTCGTAGCCCTTCGGCAGCGCCTCGATGAAGGCCGCGGCGTTGGCGAGCTCGGCCGCGCGGCGCACTTCCTCGAGCGTCGCCTCGGGCTTGCCGTAGCGGATGTGGTCGACGAGCGGCACGTTGAACACCTGCGGCGACTGCGGCGCGTAGGCGATGCCGGCGCGCAGGCTGTCCAGCTCGAACTCCTCGATGCTCGTACCGTCGATGCGGATGCGGCCCGATTGCGGCCGGCGCAAACGCGGAATCATGTCGAACAGCGTCGACTTGCCGGCGCCCGACGGGCCGACGAAGGCGGTGAGCCGCCGCGGCGCGATCGTCAGCGAAACGCGGTCGAGCGCCGCCACGTTCGGCCGCGCGGCATAGGCGAACGTCACATTGTCGAACACGATGCCGGAGCGCACGCCCTCGAAGCGCGCGCCGCCGCCGCGGTCTTCGCGTGCCGCACTCATCTCGTCGAGCCGCGCCGTGATCAGTTCGTGCGCGGGCTTGCTGCCGCGGTTGGCCTGGCGCGCGCGCGCCAGCTCCTTCGTCACCGGCAGCAGGCGCAGGATCATCACGAGGAAGAGGCCGATCTCCTCGATGCGCATCCCGAAATAGGTGACCGAGACGAAGATGAACGCAAACGCCGCGCCGATCACCAGCGGCTCGATGATCGCGTCGATTCGCGCCATGAGCGTGAACATGCGCACGAGGCGGCCGCGCTGGCGGTCGGTGAGTGCGTTCATCTCGCGCGTCTCGGCGCGCTCCGTGCCCGCGAGCCGCACGAGGCGCACGAGGCGCAGGCGCTCGACGAGGAACGTGGACATGCGCTGGTTCGCCAGCACCACTTCGCGCCCCGTCGTTTCGGATTTCTTCATTTGCGAGCGCAGCGCCGCGAGCGCGAGTCCGAAGACGGCGAGCGCGGTGAGCGTCATCGGCACGGACAGCGCGAACAGGCCGGCAATGTAGATCGAGAACACCAAGGTCATGCCGATCACGGCGAGCGAGCCGAAGATGTAGTCGGCGGCGCGCTGCAGGTCGGTGGTGAGGTCGTTGACGATGCCGCCGGCCTCGGCGCGGTCCTGATAGTCGCTGTCGGCGTAGAGGAACTTTTCGAACGCCTGCGCGCGCACGCGGGCGATGAGCCCCTCCTTGATGCGCGCCTGGTAGCGCTGGCGGGCGAAGGTGACGAGCTGGCGCGCGACCAGGAACAGGAAGCTGTTGACCAGCAGGATACCGAGCGTGGGCGCAAGACCCACGAGGCCATAGCCCCACAGAAGCCACCCCCAATGCGGGTACTGCTTCACGAGTGCCGGAACATCGCCCGCGGCCTGGATGTATTGGAACACGGGAACCAGCAGCACGAGGCTCGATAGCTCCATGACCGTGCCGGCGAGCTGGAAGGCGAGCAGGATGAGCAGCACGCGCCGGCCGAGCTTGAGGCGCGCGGCATCGCGGAGCAGCGTGCCGATCATTCGCCGCCCTGCCCGCGCCCCGGCGCGCTGTGCACGATGTCGGCCGCCGCGAGATCGTCGGGCCGGCCTATATCTGTCCAATATTCGTGGATCGGAAACAGGCCGATGCGAAGGCCGATGTCGCGGCCGAGATTGAGCAGCTCCGGCATGTCGAGCGGCCGCCCACGGCGGACGAGGCCCAAGAACTCGGGCGACAGCAGATAGACGCCGGCGGCGACGTAGTTCGAGATGCGCGGCTTCTCCTCGATGCCGGCGAACAGGCCGTCGGCCCCGTAACGCACCACGCCGAACGGCACGTCGACCTCGTAGCGCGCGACGACGACCGTGCCATCAAGGCGGTGCCGGTTGTGGAATTCGTGCAATGCGGTGAGATCGGCCTTGGTCAGCACGTCGCCGTTCATCACCAGGAACGGCTCGCGCGGGGCGCGGTCGCCGAGCATGCCGAGGATTCCGGCCGTGCCGAGGCGGCTCGGCTCGCGGACGAGCTCGATCTCCGCCATGCTGGGCCGCTCGGCGACGAAGCGCTCGATCTGTTCGGCGAGATAGTGCACCGAGATCATCACGCGGCGGATGCCGCTGGTTTCGAGCGACGAGAGGATGTGATCGAGGATCGGCCGGCCGCCGACCGGTAGCAGCGGCTTCGGTGTGTTGCGCGTGCGCTCGCCGAGCCGCGTGCCCGGCCCGCCCGCCATGACGACGGCGGTGAGGATGCCGGTGCCGTCTCCGCCGACAAGGATGTGGCGCACGACGCGATTCTCGTCGACGACCGGCAGGAATGGACGGCTGCTGCCGAGATTGGCGAGCCGCGCCTGGTTCTCGACCGCTTCGCCGACATGGCCGATCGTGGGTTCGCGCTGCATGCAGCGGCTGGCCGGGGCGTCGAGGCCCGCGCCCTGCAGCATCGCGCGGCGGATATCGCCGTCGGTGACGGTGCCGAGCAAGCGCCCCGCCTCGTCGACGACGATCTGGAAGAGATGCGGCGAGGCGTCGATGCGCGCCAGTACCTCGCGGATCGTCGCCTGCGGGCCGCAGCGATAAGCCCCGAAATCATGGATCGTCTTCATGCGACGGAAGCGGCGATCGAAGGCGCGGGGTCGAACATTTGCGGTTCGGCAGGCAGCCCTGCTGCCAGCGCGGCTTCGGCAAGGCGCCAATCCTCGGCGGTGTCGATGTCGATCGCGCGCGTGCCTTCGAGCACCAGCGGCAGGATCGCGCCGGCATAGACGGTGCCCGCGCGCCGCAGCGCCTTCGTACGCACGAGATAGAGCGCGCCGTTCGGGGCATAGACCGGCTTCCGGCCATCGTCGGCGCCGAGCGGATGCGCGATGCCGTTGTCACCGGCGGCGAAGAGGCGCGCCGGCGGCAGGTGCAGCGCCGTCATCGCGATCACGCTGTCAATTTCCGTCCGGCGCGCGAGCGCGGACACGGCGGCCCTTAGACAGGCTCCGCCGCGGAACGGCGAGGTCGGCTGCAGGATCATCACGGCGGCGGGATCGCTCCCGTTCTCGTCACGGTACCAGTCGAGCGCGTGGAGCACGGCGGAGACCGTCGCCGCCGCGTCGGTCGAAAGTTCCGCCGGACGGCGGAACGGCACGCGCCAGCCGAGCTGCCGCCCTTCCGCCGCGATCGCGTCGTCGTCGGTCGAGAGCAGCACCGGCGCGGCGATGCCCGAGGCCGCGATCGCCTCGGCCGTGTGCGCGAGCAGCGACTTGCCGCCGAGCGCACGCAAATTCTTCTGCGGCAGACGCTTCGAGCCGCCGCGCGCCGGCACGACGATCAGGAGGTCGCTCATGCCGCGCGCCTCCTCTCACGTCTGTCGCCCCACCAGAGCCTGAGCGAGCGGAACCACGGGAAATGCGTGGGATCGGCGCGGAACGGATCGAGGTGCTCGACCGTGCTGATCGCCGCAGGGTCGGCCAGCGAATGTTTCACGATGTAGGTGACGAGGCGGTTGTTGGCCGTGAGCTGGATCTGGCCCAGCCATTCGCCGCCGGTCGGCGCGATCAGGTCGGCGAGGCTCACAGTCACCACCGACATCGGATCGATGCGGAGGCGCGGCAGGTCGGCGCGATCCTGCGTGAGGATACGGGCGAGGATCGCCTTGCGATACGGATTGATCAGCACGAGGCTGTCGCCGAGATCGCGCGCGCGGTCGATGTGAATGACCGGATAGGCGTCGACATATTGCCCAAAGCGCGCGATCTGGCTGATCACTTGCGGCGAGCCGAACTTCCAGGCGTGGCAGAGCAGGAAGCTCTTGCGGCCCGGCCCGCTGTAGACGTTGTAGAAGCTCGGCAGGCGGCGCGCGGTGAACAGCGGCGCGTCGTCCATCGCGCGGATGCCGAACTCGAGCAGGCCGCCCGCGGCGGGCCAATCCTGGCGCGCGCGCCAGACGACATTCTCGTCCGGGCCCGATACGACCTTGCCGCCGCGGAACTCGATCGCGTCGCTGCCCTCGGCGACGATCTGCCCGCCCACCATCGCTTTCCAGTAGCGCTCGGCGCGGCCGCCCTCGGCGCGCACCTGCGGCGCGAGCGCCGCGCTGGGCATGACGATCGCGCAGTCGTAGCCGGGCGGCAGCCAGGTGATGATCGGGATGAGAAACGAGCTCTGCACGGTCAGAGATGATCGAACGAGACGCGGCCGAGCCGGTGATTGACGATGACGAGATGCAGCTTGCCGACGCCCCGGCTGCGAAAACGCAGGGTCGCGAGATCGCCGCCGCCCGGAACCCGCGGCTGCGAGACGTCGACGAGACGCACTTGGTGCGGGCCGAGATCGACGGCAATCGGCGCCCCCGCGCCGCCAGCGCGCTCGATCTCGAGGCGGAACGGACGAGCCGCGCAGTTCAGCACGGAAAGGAAATGCTTTTCGTCGTCCCGGCCGGCTGGGATGCTGAGATGCTCGTCGTATCGCGGCGTGGCGGCCTGGAAGTGGAGCGACGACGCGCTGTCGTTCATCACGATCTCGGTCTGCGGCCGTGTCGTGCCGCGCGCGGCCGGGCGGAGCGCGTAACGATCCACCTGCACGCTGCCGATCGCGAAGGCCTCGCCCGCCGGCGCGGGAAGGTATTGCGTGAGATCGTGGCGCAGCACGCCGTTTTCCGGCAGGCGCTCGCGTCCGCGGTGCACGACCGCGCCGGCGCCGTCGCGCACGACGAAGCGCACGTCGAACGGCGCCATGTCGCGGCGTTCGCCAAACAGCAGCGGATAATTCGCCATCCACAGGAACTGCTGCACGCCCCTCCCCGCGAGTACCGGCATCCAATTGCTGCGATTGAACGCGAGTTTCGGCGGGAGCCGGTCGAGAAATGCGTAGATCCGCTGCTTGAGGCCCTGTCCGGCCCGCGGCGCATCGGCGTCCGCGCGCGTGACGGGCGCGGCGCTGCGCGGCGTCTCGACGAAAAAGTATTCGAGATCGAGCATGCAGGCCGTGCAAGCCTGGCCGGCGCCGGTGCGCGCGAGGAACTGCTCGAACGACTGCCCGGGCTGCGCGGCCAGCCGCTCATCCGCCACCCTGCGCGTAAGGCCCTTGCACGCGCACAATACGTCGGCCGCTTCGCCGGCGCCGGCCGTCCGCTCGCCCTGCATCGTCGCGGCCATGCCTAGCGCGTCCACCCCAGCGTGCCGGCGAGATCGGCGACGGCGTGGGTCTGGATCAGGTTCATGCGGTTCCCCGAACGCGGGTAGCCGACGCTGGTGACGAGGATCAGGTCGTCGTCCGTCAGCGCACGCTGCCGCCAGAGGAACTCGAGGCAGTGCGCGACGTGATCGAGCGAGGTGCGCGAGAACGGGATGTCGAGACGATAGCCTGTCGTCCCGTAGTACAAGTTCATTGCGCGCGCGGTCATCGGGTCGTTGCTGACCGCGAGGATCGGCTGGCGGGGGCGGCGCGCGGCGATCATGCGCGCGGCATAGCCCGAGATCGTGACCGCGACGATTTTCGTGATCGGCAATTCGCGGCAGATGAGCGCCACCGCGTCTTCCATTGCCTGCGGCACGCTGCGCGCTTCACCGTGCGGCTGGTCAGCCTGCTTCAGATACGCGGCGGCGCGGTCGGCGACGCTGCGCATCGTCTCGACCGCTTTCAGATAGTGCGCGCCGATCGCGGTTTCGCCCGAAAGCATCGTCGCCGCGCAGCCATCGAGCACGGCGTTGGTGATGTCGCTGACCTCGGCCTTGGTGGGGAACGGATTCTCGATCATCGTGTGCAGCATCTCGGTCGCCACGATGACCGGCTTGCCGTGCCGCCGTGCCACTTCGAGCACGCGCTTCTGGTCGAGCGCGATCGTCTCGAGCTGGGTTTCGACCGAAAGATCGCCGCGGTCGATCATTATCGCATCGGTGGCGGCGACGACCGCCTCGACGTTGTCGAGGCCGCCCTGGTTCTCGACCTTCGAGACGATGCGCGGCCAAGTGCCGCCGATCAACTCGCGAATGCGCTCCACGTGCTCGCCCGACTCGACGAAGCTGATGCCGATGTAGTCGACACCGTGCTGCTTCGCGAAATCGACCATCCTGCGGTCGCGGTCGGTCACCATCGCCGTGCGCAATTTCACGAACGGCACGTTGATGCCCTTGCGGCTCTTGAGGCGCCCGGCGCAATCGGCGCGGCAGACGATGCTGCGTCCGCGGATCTCCTCCACCGTGAAGCGAAGCGTGCCGTCGTCGGCGAGGATCACGTTTCCGGGGCTGAGGTCCTCGTGCAGGTTCGCATAGTTCACCGGCACTTCGCGCGAGCCGTCGTGCGACGGGTCGGTGGTGAGCACGATACGGTCGCCGGCGGCGAAAGCGGGCTCGACCGCGAGCGCGCCGGTGCGGATCTTGCGGCCGGGAATATCGAGCAGGATCGGCACGTCGGGCACCGACTGCCGCAGCAGCGCGATCGCGGCCGCGTGCCAGTCGAGATCGCTGTGCGAGCCGTTGAGCCGCGCCATCGTCATTCCGGCCGCGCGCATGGCCTTGATCGACCCGGCGCTGCATGTCGCCGGGCCGATCGTGCAGACGATGCCACTGCGGCTCATGCGTCCTCGCGCTCGACGAACAGCGGCACGCGCCGCGCCGCGGCGATGATCTCAGGGCGCATCAAATGCCGGTCCGGCTCCATGCCGCCCAGCAGCATCGCGCGCATGTCGGTGCCGGCGATGTGCACGACGGATTTTGAATCGGTGCCCTCGTGGCTGCAGCTCCGCTCGGTCGCGATGCCGTCGCAGGCGCGGCAATAGAACGGGCCCGCAAGGCGCAGGATCTGGATGCCAAGTTCGCCGTCGAAGCGCTCGATCATGCGGTGGGCGTCGTATTTGCCGTAGAAATCGCCGACGCCGGCATGGTCGCGGCCGACGACGAAATGCGTGCAGCCGTAGTTGCGCCGGATGATCGCGTGAAACACCGCCTCGCGCGGGCCGGCATAGCGCATCGCCGTGGTGAGGATGCCGAGAACGACACGGTCCTTCGGGAAGAAGCCTTCGATGAGCGCGCGGTAGCCGGCGAGGATCGCCTCGGGCGCGTAATCGCCGATCTTGCGGCGGCCGACGAGCGGCTGGATGAAGAGCCCGTCTGTGACCTCGAGCGCCACGCGCTGGAGATACTCATGCGCGCGGTGCGGCACGTTGCGCGTCTGGAAGCCGGTGACGGTCTTCCAGCCGCGCTTCGCGAACAGCGCGCGCGTTTCCTGCGGCGTCAACTCGTGCGGCGTGAGATCGGTGGCGGCGCGGCGCGTCAGCGTCACCGGGCCGCCCACGAAGCGGTCGCCGCCCGATTTGAAGAAGCGCGCGCCGGGGTGCTCGGGCGAGCGCGTGCCGAACAGCGCCTCGCACGTCTCGTCCTTGTCGCAGTCGAAGATGCTTTCCGGCCGCAGTTCGCCGACCTGCTCGCCCTGGAAGACGAGCGCGACCGCCGGACGGCCCTTGATGCGCGCTGCCGCCTCCCCGTCGATGTCGAGCACGATCGGCAGCGGAAACGGCGCGCCGCCGGGAAGACGCATCGTCGCCGTCACGGCGCGAAACTCATCTTCGTTCATGAAGCCCGAAACGGGCGCGAACGCACCGAGCGCGAGCTTCTCGAACTCGAGATACTGCGTGAGGTTGAGATGCAGCTCGCTCATCAGGCGCGGCGCTTCTGATCGATGCCCATCGCGCGGGCGAGCGCTGGCACGGCCTCGATCAAGCGGCCGGCAAGGCCGCCGGGCGTATCGGCGGCGCCGTCGAGCACGAGATCGGCGTTCTTGGGCGCGTGCCAGGGAATGTCGATCCCGACCACGTCGCGCTGCTCGCCGGCCTTGGCGCGTCTGTAAAGTCCCTTCGAATCGCGGCGCCGGACCTCGTCGAGAGACGTATTCAGGTAAACCTCGAAATAGTCCGAGAAGTTGGCACGGTTCCAGGCGAGCAGCTCGGGGTGGGCATAGAGCGCCGCGACGAGCACGACGAAGCCCTGATGATCGAGTTCCTTGGCGAGCGCCTGGATACGCTTGATCTGGACGACACGCTCGGGCTCGGAATAGCCGAGGCCGGCGCCGAAGATCGCGCGGATCACGTCGCCGTCGAGGCGCACGAGCGTGGGCAGGCGCGGCTTCACGGCGGCGATCAGCGCGTCGGAGAGCGCGGTCTTGCCCGCGCCCGAAAGCCCGGTGAGCCAGATGACCATCAGGCCGCCCTCGCCGCCGGCGCCTGCCAGCCGGCCGCCTCGACGCCGCGCAGCGCAAAGAGACGCGCACGCTCACGCAACAGCGCCGTCACGAGTCCATCCACGACCGGCTTGCTCTCGGCACGGTTCGCCACGTCGTTCAGCTCGTCGGGATCTTCCGCAATATCGAAGAGCTGCACGAGCTCCAGCCGCGCGCCCGAAAGCTTGGCCATCATCTTGTGGCGCGCGCCCGTGACCGTGAAGTGAAGGTCGCGCACCGCGACATCAGCATTGCCCGAGCCGCAGCTTTCGCTGACGACGATGTCCTTGCCGCGTGCGAACACGCTGCGGCCCTCGAAGGCCGGGTGCTGCGCCACGCCGAGGGCGTGCAGCATCGTCGCCGAGGCCGCCATGCTGTCGAACAGGCCTTCCTGTGACGGCGCGGACATCCAGGGTGCGCGCACGAGGAGCGGCACCTCGATGTCCTCGCGGAACGTACGCGCGGAGACGTTCCCCTTCTTGCGCGGACTAAGGGCAAAATTATTGCCGTGGTCGCCGGTGATCGCGATGCAGGTGTCGTCGAGCTGCCCACTCTTCTCGAGCGCATCGATGAGGGGCGCCAACTGCGCGTCGACGTACATCAGCGCCGTGTCGTAGATCCAATGGCGGCGCGTGAGGCCCCGCATCCGGCCTCGGAGCCAACGTGGCAGATAGCGGGCGCGCGCAAGGAAATTGGCGAAGCGGTTGATCGCGCGCGAATCATGCACGTCCATCAGATGAATGTGCAGGTGCCACGGTGCCGTGGCGCCACGCGCGACGCGCTCGACGACGGGTCTGAGGATCTCCGGCGCCACCGCTTCGATGTGCGAGAGCAGGATGAACGGCGGGAAGCGCCGCTTGTTGAGCCAGCGCCGGCTGCGCCAGCGCACGCTGTCGATCGCGCGGGTGAGGAACAGGCGCACCGGGCCGATCGCGCGGCGGCCGAGGAAGTGCCAGTAATTGCCGGCCGGTATGCGCATCAGCTTGGCCAGCACCGCGCGCGGCTCGGACGCGATGAGCGCGAGTTCGCCCTCGACGCCGGCCACGACGCGCCGGTTCACCTTCCACAGCACCGCGGGCCAGGCGGACTTATCCTCGCGCTCGAAATTGAGCAGGATTTGCCGCAGCAGCTCGGCGAATTCCTCGCGCACCAGCGCCAGCACCTCTGCTTCCGTGCGCTCGCCGCGCTGCATCGCCTCGATGTAGTAACCGAGGAAGCGCGTGATGCGGTGTTCGATCAGCAGCCGGTAATCGATCGCCGCGCAGCGCACGTCGAAGCCGCGTTCGTAGCCCATGCCGACGCCGAGCTGATTGCAGGCGGAATAAAGCCCCGTCGCATAGCCGGCCTCGCGCAGCGCTTCCACGTAGCTCGCCGGCCGATCCTTGATTCCGCGATTGTAGCCGCCGTAATCGAGCGGATAGGTCTGGCTGAACAGCGCCGGCATCACGAATTGCGTCGCCTGCGCGTTCGTCGTGAGCTTCGCGACATGGCCGCCCGCGGCGAGGCGCGCGAGCGTCGGGAACAGGAAGCGGCGCGCGGCCTCGTCCGCGAGCGTGTCGTAGCGCAGCGCGTCGATCACGAGGAAGAGGCCGTTGCGGCGCTTGGCGGGCGGCGTGCCGTCCATTCAGGTGTTCTCGACCCGGTGACGCAGCTGCCAGCCCTCGTTCGTCTTGCGCCAGAGATGCGGCGAGCGGAAGCGGTCGGCGATCTCGAAGAACTCCGCCTCGTCCATGTCGAGATAGCGGAGGAAATCCGGGAAATGCTTGCGCGGAAACTCCTGGTCGTAGCGGCGGACGAGCGCCACGCCCTCTTCGCGCGTGATGTGCTGGTTGCGGATCTCCTGGCTCGCGTCGTAGGTGGCGCGGCCGATCCCGAATTTCACCAAGGTCGTCCAGTAGTGATAGGGATCGGTCTTGTCGTCGATCGAGTTGTACTTCGAGTAGGTGCCCTCGGTGCGGTCTTCGTTGGCCTCGAAGCCCACGTGCTCGGCCGCGTAGTAATAGCACTCCTGCGGCACCCATTTGAGATAGTAGCCGGTGTAGTGCACCTCGACTCCGGCGCGCTCGAGCGCCGCGGGATCGGCCGGCATGTAGGGATCCATTTCGCCGGGCTCGATGCCGTGGCGCGGAAGCTCGTCGAGCGGCACACCGCCGAAATAGAGCCGCTCGCCGGAAGCCGCGTTGGCGAAATAGGCCGTATCGCGCTTCGCGCTCTCGTTCTCTTTCACCGGGTTGCCATACTCGGCTTCGTTTTCGCCGTAGAAGACGAGCGGCACGCCCATCTTGAGCGCCATCTTCGGCGCGTAGTTCTTCTGCCCGAAGATGAAAGGCTGAAACGGGTGCAGCAGGTTGCGATAGGCGAGTTGCGTGAGCGTGCGGTGCACGCGGCCGTTGGGCGTGAAGAGGTAATTGTCGAAGCCGCCCTCGTGCACCCAGGCCTGGTGATTGCGCCAGCCGACATCGGTGTAGAGATGCGGCGCCCAGGTGACGGTGAGCGGATGCATGCCGAACTCGCGCTTCAGCACCATCGCCGCGTAGACCGAATCCTTGCCGCCCGAGCCCGGCACGAGGCAGTCGTAAGAGCCATTGCGCGAACGCCACTTGTCGCACAGCGCCTTCAAGCGCGCGCGGCGCTCCGCCCAATCGACGGCGCTGTTCTTCTTCTCGGCGTAGCGGCAGGCGTCGCAGATGCCCTCCGCGTCGAAGTGGATCGTGACCTTCTTCGAATCCTTCGTGTGCTTGAACTCGACCGACGAGGACGGCCGCTGGTTCGAGATCACGCAGCGCTTGCAGAAGCGCACCTCGGCGGGAAGGCCGTACTTCACTTCGAGCGGACCTTCGGCCGCGTGATCGACGAAGGTGCGTCCGTCCTTCTCGTAGGTTCTGCCTGCGGGGAGATCGTTCATCGCGCGAAATCGGTTTCGAGGAAGCGGCGCAGCAGCTTGAGGCCCGCGACGCCGCTTTTTTCGGGATGGAACTGCACGCCGACGACGTTGCGGCGGTGCACGGCCACGGGAATGTCGGCGCCGTTCACGCGGATCGTGGCCGCGACGTTGGCCGGATCGGCGGCCATCGGGGCGTAGGAATGGACGAAGTAGACGAGATCCGCGCCGTTGAGCGCGCCCAGCACCGGCGCGCCCGGCCGCACGTCGAGGTGCCGCCAGCCGACATTGGGGATCCGGATCGCCGCCGGATCGCCCTCGCGCGGCGCCGGCAGGCGCGCGACGATGCCGGGAATGATGCCGAGCCCGTCATGCCGGCCGAATTCCTCACCGGCGCTCAGCAGCACCTGGCAGCCGACGCAGATGCCGAGAAACGGCGTGCCCCGCGTCGCCACGTGCTTCAGCGGCTCGACGAGGCCGCGCTCGGCGAGCCCCTTCATCGCGTCACCGAACGCGCCGACGCCGGGCAGCACGATGCGCTCGGCCGCGACCACCTCGGCCGGATCGCTCGAAACCGTGTGTGCGGCGCCGAGATGACGCAGCGCCTGGCCGAGGCTGAAGAGATTGCCGCGGCCATAGTCGACGACGACGATCACGCGGCCTCCGCGAGCGGGCGCACGGCGACGCCGGCGGCGGCGAGCGCGGCCTTCAACTGCGGCACCGGAGCATGGCCGTAATGGAAGAGGCTCGCGCAGGCGATCGCATCGAGCCCGTCGCGCTTGATCGCATCCACGACATGCGCGGCCGTGCCCGCGCCGCCGCAGCCGATCACCGGGATCGACACGCGCTTGCGCACGGCCTGAAAGAGCGCGTGGTCGAAGCCGCGCCGCGTGCCTTCCTGATCCACCGAGGTGATCAGGATCTCGCCCGCGCCGAGGTCTTCGGCCTTCCGCACCCATTCGAGCACGTCGACGCCGGTGCGCTCGCGGCCATTGTCGGTCAGCGCCTCCCAACGGCCTTCGCCCCGGCGCTTTGCTTCGATCGAAATCACGATGCACTGGCTGCCGAGCGCCTTCGCGGCCTCGCCGATGAACTGCGGCCGCGCGATCGCCGCCGTGTTGATCGCCACCTTGTCAGCGCCCGAGCGCAGCGCGGCCACGATGTCGTCCACCGTGCGGATGCCGCCGCCGACCGTGAGCGCCACGAAGATATCGCGCGCCGCCTCTTCCACGACCGGCAGGATGTTGTTGCGGCCATAGAGCGACGCGACGGTGTCCATGTACACGATCTCGTCGATGCCCTCTTCGTAGTAACGCCGCGCCATCGGTCCCGGCTGGCCGACGATGCGCAGGCCCTCCAGATGGATGCCCTTGATGACGTTCGGCCCCTTGATATCGAGCCGCGCGATGAGCCGCGGCGGCGGGGCGGTTTCGGCGCCTGTCATCATGCCGCCTCGGCCACGCGCCCGATCACCGACTTCAGCCGCTCGAACGCGCTGCGCTTGTAGAGCAGCGCATTGTCCGGCAGCACGAGGAAATCGAGATCGGACAGCGCCACCGTCCGCGCCGCATCCGCCACCGAGTAGTTCATCGGCTCGCCATGCAGATTGAGCGACGTGTTGAGCAGCGCCGGAATGCCGGTACGTTCGCGGAACGCATCGATCAGCGCCCAGTATTCGGGATTGGTCTCGCGATCCACGAATTGCGGCCGCGCGCTGTGATCGGCGAAATGCAACGCGCCCGGAATCTTCGTGCGGGCCGCCGGCCTCGAGCGGTAGCCGATCGTCATGAACGGTGAGTCGACCGCTTTCGGGTTCTCGAGCAGTTCGCCGGCAAATTCTTTGAGGATCGACGGCGTGAACGGCATCCAGAAATCGCGGTTCTTGATCGCGTCGTTGATCTTCTTGACGTTCTCGGGATTGGCCGGATTGGCGAGAATCGAGCGGTTGCCGAGCGAGCGCGCGCCGAATTCGGCCGGGCCCGCGCAGCGCGCGATGATGAAGTCCGCCGCCAGCATCTCGGCGATCTCGCGCGTGCTCACGCGCTCCAGCACGCCGAAATCGCGCGACGACAATTTCGTCTCACCGAGGCGGCCGGCCCATTCCTCGGCCTTGGGCGTGCCGCCGAGATAGACGTGGCGGATCGGCTTCGCGGCTTCGCCCCGCCGCGCACGGTCGGCGAAGCAGGCGCCGGCGCAGAGCGATTCGTCGCCGCCCGAGGCCGGCACGCTGAGCCATCCGATCTCGGGCCGGTCGAGCATCTCGCCGTTGGCGCGGATGTTCATCGAGAGGCCGCCCGAGAAGCACACGCCGCGCCTGCCGGTCTTGGCGAGCCAGTGCGCGGCCCAGGCGCCGGTCACCCGCGTCGTCCAGTTCTGCAGGGCCGCCGCGATGTTGTCGAAGCGATGGCCCTCGAGGCGATCTTTCAGATCGAAATAGGATTCCTTGAGCGGCTTGTCGCTTACGAACTGCCCGCCGCGGAAATCGAGCGCCTCGAAGAACACGCGCTCGGTCGCCTCGATGTGGCGACGCGAGCGGCTGTATGGCGCCAGGCCCATCACCTTGTATTCGTGCTCGTTCGGCTTCATGCCGAGGATCAGCGTCACGAACTTGTAGAGCCGCGCAACCGCGTGCTCCTTGCCGCCGCCGATATTCTCGAGCGAGCCGTCGTCACGCGGCAGCCAGGCCGACCAGTTGCGCCCTTCTCCCCAGGCGTCGGCCGTCAGCACCAGGGCTTCGCGCCGCCGCGCTTCGGAGAGCGTCGAGCCGTAGTAGGCGTAATAGGCGTGGCAGGTGTGGTGATCGACGGTCGCGGTCTCGCCTTCCCAGCCGAAATGCCGCTTCATCGCCGCCGGGCGCTCGACGTCGCTGAAATAGGCCGAAGCCTCCTCCCAGCTCATCCGCTCGATGAAGCCGAGATCGTGGCTGTGGTCGAGATTGCGGAACCGGCCGGAGAGATACTCGTCGCGCCAATAGGCGCCGACATCGACATCCTTGCCGTAGAAGCGCGGGCGCCAGAGGCGATGCTGCTCCTCGACGTGATTCGCCACCGAGAAATCGGAATAGCGGTCGAGCGCGATGCCGTAGGGATCGATGCTGTTCTCGGCGAACACGACCCGGCCGATGCGCGCGGCGTCGCCGCCCAGGTGCTGCGCGATCATCTCGGCGATCGCGAGGCGCGGGAACGCCACCTGGTTCTTGCGCTTCGTGAGGCGCTCTTCCTGGATCATGCCGACAATGGCGCCGTCGCGCATGAGGCAGGCGGCCGACGAGTGGCTTTGCGCGATGCCGAGTTCGATCATGGTCAGAGCGAGGCCACTTTCTTGTGTGGAGACTGCTCGCCCGCGCCGCCGAGCCCGTCGAGCAGCGCGCGATAGGCGATATCGAGCGCGCCTGCCTCGACTTTGTCGACGGCCGCGTGATGGAAGTTCGCGAGATCGAACGAGATCGTTTTCGTCGCCTCAAGGTAGCGCGCGCCATCTCGGCGGGCCTTCGCGCGGTCGAACGCCGGATCGAGCGCATGGCGCAGAAAATCCTTGAGCCGCGTCTCGTCGGCGACGGTGAAGACGTGATCGAGGATGTTGTACTGGTTATGCCGGCCGAAGGTGATGACCGGCTTGCCGAGCACGGCGCCCTCGAACCCGCCGGTGCCGGTGATCGTGACGACGGCATCGGCCTTGCGCGCGACTTCGAGGCCGAGCTCCAGCATGTCGAGGATCACGACGTTCTTGAATTCGGCGATTTGGCGATAGAAATCGGTCGGCCTGCGGCCGATCGCCTCGTAGGTTTCCTTGACCGCGAGCTTCACGCCGGCCGGCAGGTCGCGCGCCAGCGCCGCGATCGACGAGAGCTGGTAGAAGTATTCCGGCGAAAGCGTGTGCAGCGCCGTCTCCGGTTCGGTATGGAGCGGGTAGTAGATGAAGCGCTGGCCTTCGAGCGCCGACAGGGGCTGCGAGAGCGCTTTCAAGCGCAGCATGTCGCGGCGGCGGCGGCGGATGTAGCCGACTTCCTCGAGCGGATAGTAGCCCTTCGCCTTTTCGTAGCCGCGCAGGCGCCAATAGGCGTGGCGCAGCAGGATCGTGCCGCAGCGGCGAGCGACGCCGGCGAGCGCAACGTCCTTCACGAAGCGCTTGCGCAGCGCCATGTGCGAATCATACGGCGCCTTCAGCTCGGCATCGGGCGCGACGTCGATCGCATAGAAGGCATCGGCGACGGCGGGATTCTCGAAATACTCGTTGTGCGCCCACTGGTGCAGGTTCTTGTGGCGCGAACCGGCGAGCACGCGCGTCGGCACGCCACGGCTGCGCGCGATCACCGATGCGACCTTGCCGCCGTTGAGCACGAGGGCCGGCCGCTTCGCCTCGAACTCGCCGCGCCAGAACGCGATCACGCGATTGAAGCCGTTGAGCATCTGGACGTAGCTCGTGTCCTCGGAGATGCGCGAGCGCGGGTGCTTGAAGCCGGCGAGCGCGAAGCCGCGCCCCAGATGCCGGTCGCTGAGCGAAAGCTGGTTGATCGTGACGCCGAGCGCGGCTTCGTGGCGTTGCGATTCGGCGATCACCGCCGCCGCGTCGGCCACCGGCTCGCGGCAGGCGGCGTAGAGCGCGCTCGCGACGGTGATCGAGGCGAACAGGCCGGGATGATTGCGCTCGTAATGCGCCGATTCCTGCGGCGTCGCCGTGTAGAGGTGGATCGCGGCGCCGAGCTCGCTCTTGAGCCGCTCGGCCACGCCGACATACACGCCGCGATACTGCGAGTGCGCGACCAGGAACACGGCGGCGTTGCGCTCAAGCATGAGCGGCCTCGCGCGGCGCGGACTTCGCCAGCAAGGCGGCCCGCGGCGGCAGCGAAAGGACGACGTCGGCGATCTTCGCGCCCGCGCCGCCCGCGCCATAGGGCGTGCCGGGCGGGCAGCGCGCCGGAACCGGGCCGAGGCGATCGAGCGCCGCCACGACGGCATCGGCCCGATTCGGGACGCCGATAACATTGGCGCCGCGCTCGCGGCCGCCCTGCCGCGCGCCCACATCGATCACCGGCAGGCCGAACAGCCCGGCTTCGATGATGCCGCTCGATGAATTGCCGAGCATCAGCGCGGCGTGGCGCAACGCGTTGGGATAGAGCCGCGAGCCGAGACTGGCCCGGAAGCGCGCCCAGCCGCGCGCGGCGACGAACGCCTCGATGCGCCGCCGCGCCTCTTTGCCACCGGGATCGCTGTTGGGCGCCGTGAACAGCGTGGGCGCCGGCCGCGTGTCGAGCGCCGCCAGCACAGCGTCGAGCGTCGCCAGCGCATCGGCCGCATTGGTCTCGGGGTGTACGGTGACGAGGCGAAGCCCACGCAGATCGCCCTCCACCCCGGCTAGACCAGCTTCGCGCGCGAAGTCCACGGCCGAGAGCGCGGGCGCGGCGTTCAGCGTGTCGAGGCCCGGCGCGCCGGTGACGACGATGCGCCCCGCCTCCTCGCCCATCGCCAGAAGGCGCCGGCGCGCGCCCTCGGACGAGACGCAGTGCATGTGCGCGAGCTTCGAGATCGCATGACGAATACGATCGTCGACCGCACCCTCGGTCACCTCGCCGCCATGCAGATGGACGAGCGGTATGTTGAATGGGAGCGTGGCCGTCGCCGCCGGCAGCATGTCGAGCCGGTCGCCGATGACGAGCACGGCATCGGGCGCCACGCGCGCATAGAGCGCCCCGGCCGCTTCGGCGATCGTGGCCATCGCCGCCGCGGCCTTCTCGCCGCCGGCGCCGCCGAGGTCGGCCCCGCCGCGATGCACCTTCACGCCGGCCGGCACGCCCTCGACCGCCGGCGCGGCGCTGTCCTGGTGCATCCCGGTCAGAAACACATGCAGCTCCGCGCGCGGCGCCAGCGCGGCCCAGACCGGCGCAAGGACGCCCACATCGGCGCGGCTCGAGGAGACGGAGACCACGCGCGTCACACCGCCGCCTTGTCGATGCGCGGATCGGCGAGATCGGCCGCCGTCAGCGGCGCATCGGCCGCGACCGCGCGGATCAAGGTGCGCCCGAACGGAGACTCGAAGGGCGCGAGCCCATCGGCAGGACGTTTCAGCACCGCGTCGCCGTGGCCGAGAAACGCTCCCGCCGCAAGATCGCGTGCCGCGTGCCACGAGCGGCGCACGAGCGCCGCCGTCGCCAATTCATCGCGTGTCGGCACCTTGCGGCCGTCGCCAAGCATCGCGCCGATCTCGCGCAGCTTGCCGATCATCGCGGCGAGCTCGCGCGGCTCGAGCGAGGCCGCGTGGTCGGGGCCCGGCAGGTTGCGGTCGAGTGTGAAGTGCTTCTCGATCACGCTGGCGCCGAGCGCCGCCGCCGCCACCGCCGCATGATCGCCGAGGCTGTGGTCGGAGAAGCCCACCGGCAGGCCAAAGCGCTCGGCCATCGTCTGCATTGCGCGAAGATTCAGCGCGACGGGCGGCGCGGGATAGAGCGACGTGCATTGCAGCAGCGTGATGCCGACGGCGCCGTTCGCGCGCAGCAATTCGACCGCACGGCCGACTTCGTCAAGCGTCGCCATGCCGGTCGAGAGCAGTACCGGCTTGCCGAGGCGCGCGAAACGCACGAGGGCGGGCGCGTTGGTCAACTCGCCCGAGGCGACCTTGATGCGGTCCATGCCGAGCGCGATCAGCGCCTCGACCATTTCGACGTCGAACGCGGTCGCCATGAAGCCGATGCGGTGCGCGCGGCACTCTTCGGCGAGGACGGCGAAGCCTTCGAGCCCGATCTCGAGCCCGCGCAGCAGCGCGCGTTGATCCGCTTCGCCGGTATTGGCGGCCTGGTAGGCGGCCGTGCGCGCACCGCGCGCGACGAGGCCTTCCGCCGAGAACGCCTGGAACTTCACGTAGTCGGCGCCCGCCTCGGCGGCGGCGCGCACCATCGCGCACGCGCGGGCGAGATCGCCGTTGTGGTTGACGCCGGCCTCGGCGATGACGGTGAGGCTCATGCCGGATAACGGGTGTTGGCAGGCACCAACGCGCGGTCGGGCACCGAGGCTCCCTGCAAAACGACGGCGCCGGCGCCGATCATCGCACAGGCGCCGATGCGGACGCCGCCCAGCACGATGGCGCCGGGCGCCACATGCGAACCCTCGCCGACCGCGCTGTCGTGCTCGACGATGGCACCGGTGTTGACGATTGCAGCCGCGCCGATCACGGCCCCGGGCTGCACGATGGCGGCGGCCAGGATGTGGCTGCCCTCGCCCAGCACGGCGCTCCCGCTGACGACCGACGCCGGATGCGCGACGGCGGGCGCGCTCCAGCCACGCGCCGCATAGCGGCGGAACAGATCGAGGCGCCGCGCCAGGCCATCCGGATTCACGGCGCCGATGCCGAGCACGAAGCCCTCCGCGCGATGGCCTTCCGATGCATCGTCGCTCTCGAAGCGCCGCACGCCCTCCAGCCAGGCGCAGGCAGCGCGATCCACATAGGCCGAAATTCCAACGCCGCGCGCGGCAAGCGCTTCGACCAGCGCGCGCGCATGTCCGCCGGCTCCGACCAACACCAGGCCCAAGGCTCCTACGCCGCCTCCCGCAGCGCGCCGCCGCGCCACGCGGCCAGCGCATCGATCACGCGCGCCTGCTCGGCCGTAGTGAGGTGGCTCGAGCACGGCACCGAGACGACGGTACCCGAGAGCGCCTCGGCGACGCCCGTGCGCACGGCGGGAAATGCGCGATACGGCGCCTGCTGCGAAAGCGCCTCCCAGAATGTGCGCGCGGTAACGCCCGCGGCATCGAGATGCGCGACCAGTGCCGCCGCATCCGCGCGCGATGCGCAACGCACCGAATAGAGCCAGCAGCCGCTGTTTGCCCACGGCGCGCGCGGCATCGGCGAGAGATCCGCGCGCCCCGCAAGCGCCGCATCGTAGCGCGCGGCGATCGCGCGCTTGGCGGCGAGCATCGCGTCGAGCCGCTCCAGTTGCGCGAGGCCGAGCGCGGCATTGACGTTGGGCATGCGGTAATTGAAACCGGCTTCATCGTAGCGATAGGCGGTGCCCGGCCGCGATTGCGCCGAGAGCGCCCGCGCCCGCTTCGCCCAATCCGCGCGGCCCGTCACGATCGCGCCGCCGCCACCCGTGGTCACGGTCTTGTTGCCGTTGAAACTGAACGTCGCGGCGTCGCCGAGCCCGCCCACCGGCCGGCCCTTGTAGAGCGCACCGATGGCGCCGGCCGCATCCTCGATCACCGGGACGCCGCGCGGGCGCGCGGCCGCCATGATCGGGTCCATGTCCGCGGGATGGCCGAGCACGTGCACGGCGAAGGCCGCCGCCGGCCTGTATTGGTCGATCGCCCGCTCGAGCAGCTCAGCATCAAGCGCCCAGCTCGACTCCTCGACGTCGACGAAGACCGGAACCGCGCCCGCCATCAGAATGGCGTTCGCCGTGGCGGCGAAGGTCCAGTCCGGGACGACGACGTGGTCGCCCTTGCGCACGCCGGCGACGACCAGCGCGAGATGCAGCGCGGCGGTGCCGTTGACGATCGCGACGCCGTGCCCGACTCCCGCCAGCGATGCGACCGCGCGCTCAAAATCGGTCACGAAGGGTCCGGCGGACGACACCCAGCCGTCGGCGACGCAGCGCTGCAGCCAGGCGCTTTCACTGCCGCCGAGATCGGGCACCGCGAGCGGTATGCGTGGATCGGACATGGGGAGAGTTCGCGCGAGGCGGCCCGAGAGATCGGCCGCTCCAAAGCTACCGCAGGCCGGGTGATTCGTTCTCCCCCGGCACGCGCTGGCGCCGCGGGTTTTGGCGCCCGGATCATACCGGCGCTCCCGTTCGGCGGGCGCAACGTTCACGAGATGAACACGGAAGTCAAGACTTGTGTTCACGCCGCGAACACGCCGGGTGGCCGCGGCGCTCGTCCCGGCGCGGCCCGGGAGGCCGCGTCTTGACGCTGCGCGCCGAGCGGAGAATGATTGTTCGGGGTCCGCTCGCGGGGAGTGTCATCGATGTTCCGGAATCGCCTGAACAAGCTGCTCGCCACGTTGGCGCTGGCGGCGGCGTTTTTCGCCGCCCAGGCGCCGGCGCACGCCCAAGGAAGCTCCTATCAGGACGGCGTCACCTTCGGCGTCGGGCAGCTCAGCATCTTCCAGGCATCGTCGCCCCAGGACTGCATCGCCGCATGCCAGCAGAACCCGCGCTGCCGCGCCTGGACATTCCAGCGCGCGCAATTCGACAGCGCCGGGCGCAACCTCTGCCACCTCCATCGCGCCGTTTACGAACGCAGCGCGCATGCATGCTGCATTTCGGGCGTGATGCGCTATCGCGATCAGGGCTATCCCGGACCCGGACCCGGGCCGGGTCCCGGCCCCTACCCCGGCCAGCGCTGGCAATCAACGCTGCACGACGGCGTGACGTTCGGCACCGGCAACTACCGCTATTTCGACATTCCCGGACAGAGCTCGGGCGAATGCCAGGCCGCCTGCGGCGCCGATCCGAATTGCCGTGCCTGGACCTATCAGCGCGTCGAGTACAATAGCCGCGGCGTGCCGGTTTGCCACTTGCACCGATACATCGGCGAGCGGACGTCGCACCCGTGCTGCGTGTCCGGCGTCGTCCGGCGCTGGTAGCGGCTCGCGCCGCGCCTAGTCATTCGGCTTCAGGCCGAGTTGACGCTCTGCTTCGGCAACGATGGGGAGCGCCAGCAGGCGCGCACCGCGAAACGTGAAGTGATAGGGGCTCGTGAACACGGCGACGGGGCCCGCTTTGTCAACCACCGCCTGCGCATCGACGTAACCGGCGCCCATCTCATCGGCCACCGATTTCAGCACCGCGGCCTGTTCCCGATAGGTCTCGAGGAAGAGATCGAAGTTCCAGTACGCCGTCTGCACGAGCCGGTAGGACGGTACTTCCTTCAGCGCATCGAACTCTATCGCCGGCAGCGCGAAGAAGCTGAGCCGCGGATGCAGACTTTCCGCCGGCTCCGGCCCGACGAGCGGCTTCGACGACGCGAACAGCAGCGGCTGGTGCACCATCATCACCTTGGCTCCGTGACCGCGCGCGAGAGCGGCGATCTCGCGAAGATTGTCGGCGTATAGGCGCCGCATGTGCGGCACGACCTTGCGCGCACGCGCGGCATCGGCCTCGGCGCGCGCGCGGTATCCGGCCTTCCAGGCCGCAACGTCGCCATTGGCCGCGCGCAGCCGGAAGTATTTGGTGATTTTTTCCGCCAGCGTGACGGTGTTGCCGAACAGGGCGCGCAGCTTCCCGCCCGCCAGGCGCCAATTCACCAGGCCCTCGTTCCGGTGAAGTTCGGCGTAATAGGCGAGCGTCTCGCGCGGCATCACGTTGGTGGCCAGCATCGCATCCTCGACCGTGGGCGCGAGCCAGGCGTTGTAGTGGTCGTTGACGCCGTTGAAGACGATCACGAGATCGGGCTTGTCGGTGAGCAGCCGATATTTGAGCTGGATGAGGTCCTGAAGCGAGCTGTAGCCGACGATGCCGAAGTTCCGGACCTGAAATGCGCGTCGCGGATACTTCTCGGCGAGCAGGCGCTCGATATAGGCCGGGATCGTCTCGCTGTCCGCATTGCTGACGCCATAGAGCGCCGACGATCCGAACACCCAGACCTTGTGATGGATCGTCTCCGGATAGCGCTGTGCGCCGTTGAGACGGAAACCCGCCGCCGCGATGTTCACGTGCTTCGACGTGAACGCGTTCGGCAGGTAGACGAGATACGGCTCGTGCCGGTATCCGGCTTCTTTCGCGCGATCGAGATCGCGCCTGATTTCGGGGTCGCTGTAGGCCGCCGTATCCGGCGCCGGCACGGCCGCCTTGGCCGGTCCATCGAGCATCGCTTCGTTGCGCGATGCGATATTGCCCTCGTGAATCGACAACACGGCCCACGAGCCCAGCTCCATCAGGGCCAACAGCGCGATCGTGATCGCCACGTTGACCAGGATCGTCTTGCGCATGCTTGCGGCGGCGTCCTTCCGCTTTTGAGGGTCCGGGCGGTCTCTACACGAGGCCGCAGTGCACGTCCACTTCGCTGCGGGCAGCGCCGCCGGAATCCCGGCGAATGCGCCTTCTTTCCCGCGTGCGCCCCGTGTTAGAGCGGGCGGGCAGGATGCCGGAGCGCCGAATGAAAACCAGCCCGACCGAAATAGCGGACGTCAGGATCGTGGAGCCCGTGCGCCACGGCGACGAGCGCGGCTATTTCAGCGAGACCTACAACAAGCGCGCTTTCGCGGCGGCGGGCATCGCGCTGGACTTCGTGCAGGACAATCACTCGCTGTCACGGCCGGCCGGCACGATCCGCGGGCTGCATTTCCAGCTTGCGCCGTTCGCGCAGGACAAGCTCGTGCGCGTCGTGCGCGGCGCGATCCTCGACGTGGCGGTCGATCTGCGTCGCGGATCGCCGAGCTATGGCCGGCACGTGGCGGTGACGCTGCGCGCGAGCGACCCGCGCCAACTCCTCGTGCCGATCGGATTCGCGCACGGCTTCTGCACGCTCGAGCCCGACACCGAGGTGATCTACAAGGTTACGAACTACTACTCGGCACCGCACGATCGCGGCATTCTCTGGAACGATCCAGCGCTCGGAATCGCGTGGCCCGTGAGCGCGGACGGCGCGACATTGTCGGCGAAAGATCGACTTTTGCCGCCGCTCCGTGATATCGAGACTCCGTTCTAGCGCGGGCCGGGTTCAACCGCTTGTCTGGGGTTGGGGAAAGAATGCGGCGCATCCTGGTGACCGGAGCGGGCGGCTACATCGGCACCGCGCTGGTTCCGCTGCTGCTGAAGTCCGGCTATCAAGTTCGCGCGGTCGATCGCTTCTTCTTCGGCCGCGATCTGCTGCCGACCGACGAGCGCCTCGAGGTGATTCGCGAAGACGCGCGGCACCTCGATCAGAGCCATTTCGGCGGCATCCACGCGGTGATCGACCTCGTCGCGATCTCGAACGACCCAAGCGGCGAGGCTTTCCAGGACGCGACCTGGGCCATCAACATGGAATCGCGCATGCGCACGGCGCGCCTCGCGCGCGCCTCGCGCGTCCAGCGCTATGTCCTGCCCTCGTCTTGCAGCATCTACGGATTCCTGCCGCCCGAGGTGATCGCGGACGAGAGCACCGCCACCAACCCGCTCACCACCTACGCCAAGGCGAACGAAAAGGCCGAGCAGGGCGTGCTCGCGCTCGCCGCCGAGGATTTCTGCGTCGTCGTGCTGCGCCAGGCCACCGTTTACGGCTACGCGCCGCGCATGCGCTTCGATCTCGCGATCAATGGCATGACCTACGGCGCCTGGAAGACCGGACGCCTGCCGCTGATGCGCGACGGCAGCCAGTGGCGGCCGATGGTGCATGTGCGCGACACCGCGCGCGCGCAGATGTTCATGCTCGAAGCCGATGCCGCGAAGGTGAACGGGCGCATCTTCAACGTCGGCTCGGCGCGCAACGTCTACCAGATCGGCCCGCTCGGCGAGCTGGTGGCAACGCATGTTCCGCGCCCGGTCGAGATCGAGTGGTACGGCGATCCCGACCACCGCTCCTACCGCGTCGCGTTCGATCGCGTCGAGGCGCTCGGCTGGCGCGCCGAGATGGGCGCGGAGGACGGCGTGGCCGAAATCTGCGCGGCGCTCGACAAGGGCCTGATCGACAAGACGCCGAAGACGATCACGCTCGAGTGGTACAAGGCGCTCGAGGACTGGCACCGCATTGTGCGCGAGGTCGAGCTGCATGGAGGCATCCTCAACATATGAGGATCGTGGTTCTCGGCCCAAACGGGCAATTCGGCTCGGATTTCGTGCGGGCGGCGCGCGCGGCCTGGCCCCAGGCGGACCTCGTGCCGCTCGGCCGCGACAGGCTCGATCTCGCCAAACCGGGCGTCGTGGCCGAAGCCGTGGGCGCGCTGCGCGGCGATATTTGGGTGAACTGCACCGGCTACCACCGCACCGACGAAGCCGAGGGCAACGCGAGCCTCGCGGTGCGCGTCAACGCGCACGCGGTGAAGGAGCTCGGGCGCGCCTGCGCCGGCGCCGGCGCGCGCCTCTTTCACCTCAGCACCGATTACGTCTTCGGCGGCGACCGCGCGCGGCGCACGCCCTACCGAGAATCCGATGCGCCCGCGCCGCTCAACGTCTACGGAATGTCGAAGGCGCTCGGCGAGACGCTGCTGATGGGCGAGAATCCGGACGCGACGGTGCTGCGCGTCGCCTCACTCTTCGGCATCGCGGGCGCGTCCGGCAAGGGCGGGAATTTCGTCGAGACGATGCTGCGCCTCGCGCGCGAGCGCCCTGAACTCCGTGTCGTCGACGATCAGACGATGTCGCCGACGGCCACCGCGGATGCGGCCGCGGCGCTCGTGCGCCTGATTCGCGCCGGCGCGCCGCCGGGCATCTATCACCTCGTCAATTCAGGCGCCGTCACCTGGCGCGGCTTCACGGCGGAAATCCTGCGCCAGGCCGGCATCGATACGCCGGTGGTTGCGCTTCGCGCGGCGGAGCTTGCGCAGACGGCCGAGCGGCCCGCCTATAGCGTGCTCGATAACGGGAAGCTATCGGCCGTTGCCGGCACGATGCCGGATTGGCGCGACGCGCTGGCGCGCTATCTCGCGGCCAAGGATCATCGCGCGCGCGCCGGGAGGCCGGCATGAAGGGCATCATCCTCGCCGGCGGCTCCGGCACCCGCCTCTATCCGCTGACGCTGGTCGTGAGCAAGCAATTGCTGCCTGTTTACGACAAACCGATGATCTTCTACCCGCTGACGACGCTGATGCTCGCCGGGATCCGCGAGATTCTCGTCATCACGACGCCCGACGAGGTTGCGCGCTTCCGCGCCCTGCTCGGCGACGGATCGCAATGGGGAATTCGCCTCTCCTATGCCACGCAGGCCGCGCCGCGCGGAATCGCCGAGGCGTTCATCATCGGCCGCGATTTCATCGGCGACAGCCGCTGCGCGCTGATCCTCGGCGACAACATCTTCTTCGGCCACGGCCTCGTCGAGACGCTGCAGCGCGCGGCGCGAAGCACGCATCCCGCCACCGTGTTCTGCTATTGGGTACGCGACCCCGAGCGCTACGGCGTCGCCACGTTCGACTCGGCCGGCCGCGCGCTCGACATCGTCGAGAAGCCGAAGGAGCCGAAATCGAACTGGGCGGTGACGGGCCTCTACTTCTACGACAATCGCGTGCCGGCGATCGCCGCGAACCTCGCACCTTCGGCGCGCGGCGAGATCGAGATCACCGACATCAACCGCGCCTATCTCGCCGCCGGCGAGCTGGCCGTGGAGAAGCTGGGCCGCGGCTATGCCTGGCTCGATACTGGCACGCACGACGCGCTGCTGGAGGCGGCGGAGTTCGTCCGCACGACCGAGAGCCGCCAGGGCCTCAAGATCGCCTGCGTCGAGGAAGTGGCGTGGCGCATGGGCTATATCGACACCGATCAGCTCCTGCGCCTGGCCGCGCCGCTGATGAAAAGCGGCTACGGCGAGTATCTCGTGGGGCTCCCGCGATACTCCCTCTGAGGGCGGCGCGACCGCGCGGCATTTGCGGATTGGCCGGGTCGGGATAGATTGCCGCGATCCCGGCGCGCCGCGAGAGCGCGGCCGGCGGCTCCTTCGTTTTCGCCCGGGGATTCCGGTTGCTGTATCAAGCATCGCAGCGCGAGCCGATCCCGATGCCGCAGCAGGCCTTCGCCCAGGCATGGCGGCACCGCGGGCTGATTCTACGCCTGGCGCGTAAGGAGCTCGCCGCGCGGCTCAAGGGCTCGATCCTGGGCTGGGCCTGGCTGGCGGCGGCGCCGCTCGTGATGCTCGTCGTCTACACGCTCGTGTTCACGAACGTGCTCAAGATCGGAGCCCCGGCCGGACAGGGCGATCCCGGCTCCTATCCGCTGTTCATCTTCTCCGGCCTCGTGCTCTTCCAGATCTTTGCGGAGCTGGTTTTGCGCGCGCCCAATCTGCTGCTCGAGAACACGAGCTACATCAAGAAAGTGATCTTTCCGGTCGAGATCCTGGCCTGGGTCGCGCTGGCGCGGAGCCTGATCGCGGGCGGCGTCTCGCTGGCGCTGCTGTTCGCGTTCTACGTCGTCATCCGCGGCGTTCCTCCGGCCGCCGCGCTTCTGCTGCCGCTGTTGCTCGTGCTGTTCGCGATCATGCTGCTCGGTATCGTCTGGCTGCTCGCGGCGATCGGCGTGTTCCTGCGCGACCTCTCGCACCTGCTCGCCTCGCTGATGCCGGTGCTGATGTTCGTGAGCCCAATCTTCTATTCGATGGCGGACGTGCCCGAGGCGGTCCGTCCGTTCGCATACCTGAACGTCCTCTCCGTCTTCATCGAAGCAACGCGGAGCCTGCTGTTCGCGGGGACGCTTCCGGCCTGGCCGCTGCTCGCCGTGCTGGCCACAGTGCCCGCGCTGCTGTTCTGGCTGGGCTTCGCCTTCTTTGCGCGCAACCGCGCAAGGTTCGCGGATGTCGTCTGACGTCGCCCTGCGCGCCTCCGGCCTCGGCAAGGCCTACGAGATCTATGCGCGTCCGATCGACCGGCTGCGCCAGGCGCTGGGCGGCCGGCGCCGCAAGCACTTTCAGGAGTTCTGGGCGCTGCGCGACGTGAAATTCGAGGCGCGGCGCGGCGAATGCCTCGGCATCATCGGCCGCAACGGCTCCGGCAAGTCGACGCTGCTGCAGATCGCGTGCGGCATCATCCGCCCGAGCGCCGGCTCGCTCGAGGTGAACGGCCGCGTCGCCGCGATGCTCGAGCTCGGCGCCGGCTTCGATCCGGAGCTGTCGGGGCGCGAGAACGTCTATGTCGCCGCCACGGTGCTGGGCCTGACCACGGCCGAGATCCGCGCGCGCTTCGACGCCATCGCCGACTTCGCCGGAATCGGCGGGTTCATCGACCGCCCGGTCAAGCACTATTCGACCGGCATGTATGCGCGGCTGGCTTTCGCCGTCTGCGCGCATGTCGACGCCGACATTCTCATCGTCGACGAAGTCCTCGCGGTCGGCGACGCGGCGTTCGTGCAGAAATGCATGCGCTTCATCCGCGGCTTCATGCAGCGGGGCACGCTGCTGTTCGTTTCGCACGACACCAACATGGTGGTGAACCTCTGCACGCAGGCGATCTGGCTCGACGGCGGGCACGTGCGGCGCAGCGGTGTTCCCAAGGAGGTCATTCATCACTATCTCGCCTCGCTCTACGAGGAGCGCGATACCGCGAGTCGGTTCGGGACTGGCGGCCGCGCATTCGTGAAGAACGACGGAATCGCGGCGACGGACGCGAAGGCCGGCGGCGCCGCGGAGGCGGCGCGGCCGCGCCGCGATCTCAGCACGCCGGCCCTGGCACGGGCCAAATCGATCGAGATCTTCGACTTCGATCCGAACGCGCCCTGGTTCGGCGACCGCGGCGCCTCGGTTCGCGATATCCGCCTGCTCGACGCGGCCGGACGCACATTGACCGAAGCCGAAGGCGGAGAAGACGTTGTCTTACGCGTTGAATGCCAGGCCGCCGTCAATCTCGAGCGCCCAATCGTAGGATTCTATTTCAAGGACAAGCTCGGACAGGAGCTGTTCGGCGACAACACCTATTACCTTTATCGCGAACGGCCGCTGCGCGTTCCGGCGGGGGGCCAATTCGTGGCCGAGTTCGCGTTCGAGATGCCCTACCTCCGTTCTGGCGACTACACGATCAACATCGGCCTCGCGGAGGGTACCAACGAAGAGCATGTCCAGCACCATTGGATCGACGATGCGCTGCGCTTCCGCGTCCACGCGATCACCGTCGCACGCGGGCTCGTCGGTTTGCCGCTGCGGGCGATCACACTGCGCCTGTTGAACGAAACCCCAGCGCAAGACCCCGGCACGGCAACCCGGCATGTCGTTTCCTCATGATCGCGCGGCAATGAGTGCAGTCGGGCCGCTGGCCGCGCGCGTTCGCCTCGTCGCGCGCATCGTCGCCGATGCTTGGCGGCGGACCGTCTCGAGGCTGTTCGCGGTCGAGCGGATGCTGCCGGCGATCTTTGCGGCATACGCGATACCGCTGGCCCTGTTCTTCGCCTGCGTGCTTCCCGCAATGCGTGTGCCGGACGAGTATCTGCATTTCGCCCGGGCCGAACAGATTTCATCCGGCCGACTCCTGACGTGGAAGCAGGATGCGGTCGGTGGCTGCATCGGCGACAGCAATATAGGCGAGCTCGATCGCATCATGAACGACCGGTCCTGGTGGGACACCTTGGCCTTTCGTGCGCGCTCGGGCCGCATCGAGCCCGCGCAGCTTCGCGCGGCCGAAGCGGTTGCGTGGGGCGGTGAACAGAGGTTCGTGAATCTGTACGGAGTCGCGCCATACGGGCCGGTCCTGTATCTCCCCGCCGCCGTAGCCGTCGCCGCTGGCAAGGCGCTGGGGCTCTCGATCCACGCGACCTTGATCCTGACGCGGCTCGTCAACGCCGCGATCGCCATCGCCATCGCCATGATCGCGCTGATGATGCTTCCCTTCGCGCGGGCCGCGATGTTCACGGTGCTCTTGCTGCCGATGACGGTCCATCAGATCGCATCGGCGTCGCAGGACTCGATGCTGATCTCGCTGTCCGCGTTGATCGCCGCGATGGCCGCGCGCGCGATACACCAGAATCGCGCGCTCGGCCGCGGCGAACTGATCGCGTTCGCCGGTCTGATCGCCGCTGTCGCGATGGCACGGCCGCCGATGTTGGCCGCCGTGCTGCTGCTGCTGATACCCGGGCTGGCGGGTGCGCGGAACTGGTTCCGCAACGGCATCCTCTGGGCCGCGGCCGTTTCGCTGATCGCCATAGCGTGGACGGGATACGCCGTTGAGCATGCCGGTGCAGCGAACGGTCACCTGAATATCCCCATTTACCCGATGCAGCAGATGACGCTGCTGCTGGAGCAGCCGCTTCACTTCTTCACGCTTGTCGGCGAGACTTGGCGCGTCAGCGGCGAAAATCTCACGCGCCACTTCGTCGGCGAACTCGGCTGGTTCGAGGTGCTGCTGCCGCCGCGATATTACGCGTTCATGATCGGTATCCTTGCATGCGCCTTGGTTGCGGCGTTCCTCGAGCGCAAGGCGGCCGGCTGGCGAGCCAACATCGTGATGGCCTGCGCCGTCGCGGCGGGCGTCTTTGGCATCCTGCTGGCGCTCTATGTGAGCTGGACGCCGCTCGGCTGGAACTACATCGAGGGACCGCAGGGCCGCTATTTCCTGCCGCTTGCGCTGCTGCTCTGCGCGGGACTGCCCGCGATCGGCTCCGGCCCTGCGCTGCGGGGCATATTGACCTGCATTGTTGCGGCCGCTCCCCTCGTGACGCTCGCCGTCGTCCCGTGGGCGGTCATCGCGCGTTTCTATTTTCCGCCGGGTTGATCCGCCGGCAGGGTGGCGGCGTGCTGCAAATACTCGTCGATCAGGGTGCTGTCGTAATCCGTGAAGATCTCGACGATCGCGCGCCAATGCGTGAGGCGGCCGTCGCCCTTCGGGAAGTCGTGGAACAGCTCGCGCTTCAGGAACGGACAGCGCTGGTCGAGGATCAGCGAAGCCCAGGCCTGGTAGGTCGGGTTGAAGTGCTCGTCCCGGCCTGGAGCCGGCGCGATGCGCTCGTACGGGCAATAGGCGCGCGCCGTCAGGCCCTCCGCGACGAGCGCCTGGGTCAGCGCGACCTCCCCACGGTCGATGATCTCGCGCTTGTCGCGGAACGACGCGAAATCCTGCGCGAAGACGTCGCGGAACGCGCGGCTCTCGCGGGCGCGTCGCGAGAAGCAGAGGAAATACGACTGCAAGTGCCAGTGCATCTCGGGCGAGTCGGTGATGCCCCACACATCGGCCGGCGCGGCGCGCATCGCGGCGAACAGCTCGTCCGGATCGAAGAGCGGGCCGAACACCGAATCGTTGGCGAGAAGCAGCGTGTCCGCGTCTGCAAGCGCCGGGATCTCGCGCAAGCCCCACTGCCATGATCCGAAATCGCGCCCGCGGTTTTCGCGGATGTGAATGCGGACATCGCGGGCTTCCAGCGCGGCGCGATCGCCCGGGTCCAGCCGCGGCGCCGTGCTGATGACGTGGATTTCGAATCCGTGGTGCGCGAGCGCCGCGAGATAGTGGCGCACATAGCCGAGAATCCGGCCGCCGGCGTCGAAATGGCTGAAGGCGCAGACCCGGCGCTGGCCGCCCGCGACGACGGCGCCCGCGGTGAACGCGCCTGCGCGCGCGAACGCCGGCGCAGCGGCCTGATCCGCCGCCGGCAGCCCGTTGGCGGCGAGATAGTGCAGAACGGTGGGATGGGTGCGCGCTTCGGGATGGCGGAGCAGAAACTCCGCGGGCAGCACGTCCGGATGCGGGCTCAGCCCGCGCGCGGCGCCACTGCGGAGATAGTGAGTAAGCGGATTGAGCCGCAGGGCCGCGACGTGAGGACATTGCAGCAGATACCAGCCGACTTCGAAGAAACGGTTCGGCTGCCGACCTTCGGCCGCGCCATGTTGCGCGTAGTGAAACAGCGGGTCTTCGCCCGAGCGTGCCACGTCGGGATAGGTCTCGAGATACCAGGCCGCGTCGAACAGTCCCGACCGCCGCATGGCGCGCCGGCTGGCCCAATGCGTGAAGGACGCATGCGGCCCGGTGACCAGCCAAGCCGCCGCGCGGAGGATGGCCACGGTCCAACGCCGGCGCAGCCAAGCGGGCCGCCGGTGCTCGACCACCAGCCCGCGCAGGCCGGCGCATCGGGCATAGAAGTAGGCCAGCTCCCGCTTCAGTGCCGCGATGCGCGTGGCGGCGCGTTCCTGTCCGTCGGTTCCGTTCGGCACGGCGTCGGTCTACCGGGAGCGCTCGGCGGATGCCGCACGCCCGCGAGCCCATCGCGGCCGAGACAGGGCCGGCCGCAGCGGTATCGGCGGCGCTCCGCCGGCGAGCGCCAACGCTCCGGCTGCTCGCCCGAGCCGCGCGCGCAGACCGGGAGCGAACTTCGGCAGGCGGCCGGAATCGTGCATGTGTATGAGCGCCGCCCCGAAGACGACGAAGCCGGCGAGCAGCGCGTAGGCGGCGAAGACGACGCCCGGCCCGGCGCGCACGCCGGTTTCGAACAGCACGATGAGCGCGATGTGGCCGCAGCACAGCGTCAACGGCAGAACGCCGAGAAACACCGACGCGCGCCGCCCGGTCCGATCGAGGAAGAACGCCGCCGCGATGATCAGCGACGCGTAGCAAAGCACGAAGAACGGCGCCGCCATGCGCTTGTGGAGCTCCGCCTGCGAGCGGCGAAACTGCACGGGATCGGCGCGCACGCCGGCGGAGGGCGCATAGAGCGCGAGCGTGTCTTGCTCATAAAACTGCGGCACGCGGCGCGCGGGAGCCGCCGGATCCACGCGCAATTCGTAGTTCACGGCGAACTCGCGGAACGCGACGGACTGCGTGCGGCCGCTCGCGACCTCGAACGTGTGCAGCATTCCGTCCCGAAACACGATCGTCAGCGCATCGCCTTGGCGCACGAACCTGCCCAGCTTGGCATCGATGATCTTGTGCTCGTGGTCGTCGCGCCGGTCGTAGAGGGAAATCCGGGCGGCGAGATCGGGTTCCGCCCAGCTCTTGAGATAGATGGTCAGGCGCGAGGGCAAGATATCGACGAACTGGTTCTCCGGCAGCATGCGATGCGGCAGCTCGACCAGCACATAGTGCCGCGCATCCTCGAGCCGCTTGGCCCCCAGCGGCGCCCAGACATGGGCGACGATCGCGCCCGCCGCGGCGGCGCTCGCGGCGACGATCAGGCCCGGCCGCGCCATGCGCCAGAACGAGACACCCGCCGAGAAGAGCGCGACAAAGGTTCGCTCGCGCGCGAAATGGGCGTAGCCGAAGATCAGCGCGAACGCGACGGACAACGGCAGCGTGAGATAGAAGACGTTCGGCAGGGCACCGACATAGGCGTCCCAGAACACCGACATGGGCAGCGCGCCGCCCACGATCGGGCGCATGATGACGACCGTGTGGAGAAGCAGGACCATCTGGGACAGCGCCAGTTGGATGCCAACGGCATACAATGCCAAGCACGCCGTCAAATGCCTATCGATCCGCCCCATCGTGTCCCCTCGCCCGCTTCAACCATAGCCCGTGACCGGCCCGGTTGAAAGCAATCCGGGGCGCTCTTCGCGGCGGCGGCAGCCGGCTCAATTGCGTCCCGATCACCCGCGCAATAGCATGGCCCGAGACAACGGGAGTTCCGCCGCGGCGGAAAACATGCCGGGGCTATTCGATCCGCCGCCACGCGCGCAAAGCCTCCTCGGCCATTTGAGCTTCGTCGGCGCGCTGCGCGCACGCCAGGCTTTCGCGGAGACCGCGAAGGCCGAGCTCGACGCCTTCCTTGCGGGTGGCGAGCGCCTCTGCCTCGCCCCGCGCCGGGACGCCGCCGACATCACCGTCGTCGTGGTGCTCTACAACCAGGCACACCTGACGCTCCGCTGCCTGCGGAGCCTGCTGCAACAGCGCGAGGCCTCGTTCGAAACCGTCATCGTCGACAATGCGTCGACGGACCAGACGAGCGCACTGCTCGAGCGGCTTTCCGGCGCAACGATCGTCCGCAACCCCGGCAACGTTGGCTTCCTCAGGGCGGCGAACGAGGGCGCGGCCCGCGGGTCCGCGCCGATCCTGCTGTTCCTGAACAACGATGCGATTCCCATGCCCGACGCACTGCAGCGGGCCGCCGCCCGGCTCGACGCGGACGACAGCATCGGGGCGCTGAGCGGCCGAATCGTCTTTCCGCATGGCCGCCTGCAGGAAGCGGGGCCCATCGTGTTCGCGAACGGCTTCGTCATCGGCTGGGGCATGAACGCCGCGCCGGATCTCGTCCGCTTCCGGCTGCCGCGCGAGACCGATTTCGCCAACGGCGCATTCCTGGCGACGCCGCGCCGGCTGTTCATCGAGCACGGCGGCTTCGACGAAACGTTCAAGCCGGCGTATCACGAAGACACCGACTACAGTTTCCGGTTACGAAGCGCTGGACTTCGCATCGTCTACGATCCCGCGATCCGTGTCGTCCATCTGGCGCATGGCAGCAAGACGAGCATCTTCGCCCCATTTCGCCAACTGGCGCGAACACGCGTGCTGTTTCAGCGGCGGCACGGCGGGCCGCTGGAAAAGCGCATTGCGCCCAACTGGCTGAACTACGCAAAAGTCTGCCTGGGCACCGCGAACAAGAGGTGGATTCTCGTCGTCGGCGACGGCACGATGGGCGCGAGGCGGCGGATGTCCCAGCTTGCCCGCATCATCGGCGATCAGGGCGGCTGGGTTTCGGTGATTTCAAGCCGCGACACGGCCGCGGCTGTCGCGCCGCCGTTCTGGAGCCAGGCCGCCCTTCCCTCCGAAGCGGCGGACGGCAATGCCGCCCTCGAGCTTCTGGCGGCCTATTTCCCGTACGTCAGCGCAATCGTCGCCGTCGGCAAAGAGGGACGCGACTGGCTGCAGCAGGCGCTGGGCGCGCTTGGAACGATGCCGCGCGTGCCCAGGATCGTGCTCGATGCGGGAAGCGAGCCGGACAAAGCGGATGCCGGCGAACTCTCGGCGGCGGCGCAGGCGCTCGGACGCGCATCGATCGCCGACGCCGCGCGAATTCTGGCCTGATGGCTCCGACCGAGGCGGTGCAACGGCGCCGAGGCGCCGGGTGTCACACCCACGCGAAACGCAGGCCGAGTTCGCGCACGACGTTGCCGAGCACGCGCTCGATCGCGTGCATCGCTTCGCCGTCGAGTTGGGTCTCCAGCGGTCGGCCTTCGTATTTTTCGAACTCGACGTCGGCGAGCGCCAGATACAGCGTTTTCAGCACGCGCGGCCGCACGAACATCATCGTACCGGCGACGAACTCGCAGCGGCGGTTCTTTTTGCTGATCGCGAGCCGGTCGAGATAGTCGCGGTATCGCCGGTGATTGAGGCCAATCCCGGTCCGCCGCCACTTGGCCGAAGCCACCACGCCGATGGTCTGATCCTGCAGCATGCGGCCGACGTTGATCGCGGCCGTCGCGTCATCGGCCAGGATCGCATCGAGCAGATCGAGTCGCCAACCGCGGCCCACCGCGTCCGGCAAATGCGGGCTCCTCTTGGTGTGCAGCAGACAGATCAGATCGTACCGGTCGAAGTCGAGGTCCCGCATTAGAGCGAAGAATCCCCCGATATCGCGGCCGCGGTTCGGCGAAATCCGGACCAAAGCGTGGGGGAAATCCTCACGCACCTTCGCGGCCGTCTCCTCCGCGCCGGGCCGCTCGGCGACGTTGACGCGAATATCGATGCGGATACGCCCAAAATGGCGGATACGTTCCGCCAGTTCGGGCCAGAGATCGTCGTAGTAAACGTGGACCAGGCAGCAGACCCGCGCCGCCGCTGGATCGACTCGCAACACCGGCGCCGGTTCGGGTCGCACCGACCTGAGGATGCGAACCAGCGACATGGCCGCGCCGCGCGCGAGATGCAGGAGGTTCATGGCACGCGTCCGGCTAGCGCAATCCGGCGATCGCGTCTTCGTGATACGCCATCAGCCTGTCGTTGGCGGCCGACCACGAGAAATCCCGAGCCCGCTGCAATGCCCGCGCGCCGAGGCGCTGTCGCGCGGCGGAATCCTCGACGAGCGCGACCGCCTTCGTGAAAAAATCGTCGGCGTCGTCGCGTCTGGCCAACATTGCCGCTTCGCCGTCGAGGGCCAGCGTGCGCGAGCCGGGCGCATTGGCGCAAAGGCAAGGCAGACCGCTCGCCATCGCTTCGAGCGTGACGCAGCCGAACGTTTCCACGGCACTCGGAAAGAAGAAGAGATCCGCGCTGGCATAGGCGCTCGCCAGGGTTTCGCCCTCGAGGTGCCCGGTGAAGATCGTGTTGGGCAGGCGCTTGCGCAGACTGGCGTCGCCGGCGCCGGCGCCGACGATCATCGTGCGATGTCGAATCTTCCGGCTCTCGAGGCGCGAGAACACGTCGGCCATCAAAGCGAGGCCTTTTTCCCAGCGCAGGCGCCCGACGAACAGGATCAGGCATTCGTCATCGGCCACGCCGTGCGCACGGCGAAACGCGAGGGATCGCTTGGCGGGCGTGAAACGATCGAGATCGATGCCCCACTCCCAGATCCGCACGCCCGCCGCGATGCCGTGCGCGCGCAACTCCTCCGCCATCGAGGCCGTGGGTACGTAGATGTGCCGGCAGCGTCCATAGAAATAGCGGAAATATGCCCAGCCGACCGGCTGGAGATAGCGGACCAGCGGCACGTATTGGAGATAGGCGACGATGTTGCTGAGGAACGACGTGACGACGGGAATACCCCGCGCCCTGCCGTAGCGTTGCGCTGCGAGGCCGACGAGATCGGGCGTGGCGATATGGATGAGGTCCGGCTTCAGAGACCGCAGCCGGTCTCGGGCCGCGCGCGTGATCCGCAGGGCCAGACGGTATTCGGGCTGCAGCGGCGCGGGCACCGCGGGGAGGCGGACGAACTCAGCCGTGGGTTGCAGCGCTTGGCAGCGGCCGTCCGGCGCGAAGACGACCACTTCGTGTCCGTGCGCCTGCAGGTCGCCGATCAAGCGGTGGATGATGAGCGAGCCGCCATCCACGACATTGACGTAGTTGCCCGTGAACAGTGCGATCCGGCGCGGCACGCTCCGCGTCGCCCGGCCGTCCACTCGAGGGTCAACTTGCAGCATCGGCCAGGACTCGATCGCATCGCTTTCGCGCGCAGCGGCGGGTGCATCTACACTCTCCCGGAGACTTGCGCTAGATTCTTGCTTGGCCCGGGAGCAGCCGCATGCCGTCGTCAGGTCCGCGGGAGCGGGTCAGGATCTTCGAAAATCCCATTCTCGAATCGCTTTCGAAGGCGACGCCTTGGATGGTGGCGGCCTTCTGGATTCCGGCCGCCATCGCGGCCATCGCCGCCAGCCTTCATCTCCGCGAGCGCTCTCTGCCGGAAGTCCTGCTGTTCGCATTCGGCGGACTGCTGGGCTGGACGCTGTTCGAATACGTCATGCACCGCTTCCTTTTCCACCTCGAGCTGCCCGGCGCGGTCGGCCGCCGCCTCGCGTTCGTCATACATGGGTGCCACCATGTCGATCCCCGCGATCCGCTGCGCAACGTGATGCCGCTGTCGGCATCGGTTCCCTACGCGGCGGCGATGGCGGTACTGGCGGATCTACTCATCGACCGCGCGGATTGGCTGCTCGTGGGCGGCTTCGGCGCGTTGGGATATATTACCTACGATCTCGGCCATTGGACCTTTCACCAACGGAGGAGCCGCAACCGCCTGTTCCGTCATCTGCAGCGGCATCATTGGCGACACCACGCTACCGGCGCCGGCAACTATGCGGTCACGGCACCGTTCTGGGACTGGATTTTCCACACGGCGATCCGGGCGAAATCCCCGCGCCGCACCCCCGTGCGCTAGGCGCGCCGCCCTCTTGCGTTCGTGCGTTCGCGTGCTGCCGCGACGTTTTGCATTGCAAGCATTGCCCTGTATTTTGCATCATCGCGTTCGGGGGACGCAGCGTTGAATCTTCCGTGAGAAGAAGCGGTCGCGAGGCTTCTCCGCGGCTATCTGGCAAGGGGCCGCATTGGACATACTCGACAACGATGCGCATCGACGCGCGTCTTCGGACGGCGCAGCGGTGAGCCGCAGGCCGATCGCGGTCATCGGAATGGCGTGCCGATTTCCGGGCGGCGCCAGCTCGCCCGACGAATTCTGGAAAATCATCACGTCGGGCACCGACGCGATCACAGAGATCCCGCGCGACCGCTGGGACGTGGACGCCTACTTCCACCCCGACACCAAGGCACAAGGCCAGATCTACACGCGTTGGGGCGGCTTCCTGCCCGACTACAAGCAGTTCGACGCCGACTTCTTCGGAATCTCACCGCGCGAGGCGGCGCAGGTGGATCCGCAGCAGCGCCTGCTGCTCGAGCTCACCTGGGAGGCGCTCGAAGCGGCCGGCATTCCCGCCGAATCGCTCGCGGGCTCGGACACGGCCGTCTATGTCGGAATTTCCGGCCACGAGTATGGCTCGGCCGCCTTCAACGATCCGGACACGCTGAGCCCCTACTCCGCAACCGGCAACAGCCTCAGCATCGCGGCCAACCGCATTTCCTACGTCTTCGATCTGCGCGGCCCGAGCCAGGCGATCGACACGGCGTGCTCGTCGGCGCTGGTGGCGCTGCACGATTCCTGCGCGGCGCTCGGGCGTGGCGAGTCGCGCATCGCCATCGCGGGCGGCGTGAACGCGCTGATGTCGCCGCACTCCACCGTCGCCTTCTGCCGCGCCTCGATGCTGTCGCCGACCGGCCGCTGCCGCGCGTTCAGCGCGCAGGCCGATGGCTATGTGCGCTCGGAAGGCGGCGGCGTGGTCGTGCTGAAGCTGCTGGAGCACGCGCTCGCCGACGGCGATACGATCCAAGCCGTCATCCTGGGCGCCGGCGTGAACCAGGACGGGCGGACGGCCGGCATGGCCATGCCGAGCGCTGCGGCGCAGGAAGCCCTGCTACGCCGCGTTTATGCGTCGGCCGGAATCGATCCCGCCGATGTCACCTATGTCGAAGCGCACGGAACCGGCACGCCGGTGGGCGACCCGATCGAATGCACGGCCATCGGCAACGCGCTCGGCAAGGTGCCCGGCCGCACGCGGCCCTGCCTCATCGGTTCGGTGAAGACGAACGTCGGGCACCTCGAATCGGCGTCCGGCATGGCCGGACTGATGAAGGCGATCCTCGCGCTGCGGCATCGGGAAATTCCGCCGTCACTGCACAGCGCGGAGCTCAATCCGAACATCCCGTTCGGCGACCTCAATCTCTCGGTCGTGCAGCAGGCGACGCCGCTCGCCGATGAGCGCACGCCCAGCATCATCGGCGTCAATTCGTTCGGATTCGGCGGAACCAACGCGCACATTGTCGTTGGCGCGCATCGCGAACCGGCGGCAGACCGCGCGCCTGCCCGGCAGCCCGCCATCGCCGGCGATAGCCTGCTTCTGCTGTCGGCGCGCAGCCCCGCGGCGCTTTCGGCCGTGGCGCGCCGCTATGCCGAGTATCTGCGCGCCGCCGATGCGCCGCCGCTCGATCTCGTCGCCGGCACGGCCGCGCGCCGCCGCAGCCACCATGCGCATCGCCTCGCGATCGTGGGCCGGAGCGCCCCGGAGATGGCGGATCGCCTGCTGAAGTTCGCCGAGGGCGAAGCCGGCGTCCTCGCCGCGGCCGGACGGACGGCGAAACCCTCCTCGCGCGTGGCATTCGTATTTTCCGGCAACGGTTCGCAGTGGCCCGGCATGGGCCAAGACCTGCTGGCGCAGGATCGCGAATTCGCGCGGGCCGTGGACGCGATCGACGACGTGTTCGGGCCGATGGCCGGATGGTCGCTGCGCGCGGAAATGGCGCGCGAAGGCGCGGCGGCGCGGCTCGATCAAACCGAATATGCGCAGCCGGTTCTGTTCGCCTATCAGGTCGGGCTGTGCCGCAGCCTGGCGGCGCGCGGCCTCGTGCCCGACATCGTGGCCGGGCACAGCGTCGGCGAGGTTGCCGCCGCGCACGTCGCGGGGCGCCTTTCGCTGGAAGCGGCGGTACGCGTCATTCTCGTGCGCAGCCGCGCCCAACAGCGCACGCACGGGAACGGCGCGATGGCGGCCGTCGGCCTGCCCTTCGAGCGGGCACGCGACGAGGTCGCGGCCTTCGCCGGAAGCCTGTCCGTGGCCGCGGTCAACAGCGGAAACTCGGTGACGGTTTCGGGCGACGAGGCCGCCCTTGCCCGCCTCGGAGAGAAGCTGAACGGCGAAGGCGTCTTCTTCCGCGCGCTGCCGCTCGCTTACGCGTTTCACAGCTGCCACATGGACCCGATCGAGGCGGAAGTCCGTCGCGATCTCGCCGGGCTCGCAATGAGCACGGCGTCGATTCCGCTGATCTCGACCGTGACCGGGGCGCTGGCCTCGGACACGATGCTCGACGGCGAATATTGGTGGCGCAACATCCGCCAGCCCGTTCAGTTCCGCGCGGCCATCGACCGGATTCTCGCCGACGACGCCGAGGTTCTCGTCGAGATCGGTCCGCACCCGGTGCTGGAGGGCTATCTCCGCGAATGCCTGCGCGGCGCCGACCGCAATGGCGCGGCCGTCGCGACCGGGCGGCGCGCGGAGCCGGAGCTTCCGGCACTGCTGCTCGCGCTCGGCAAGGCTTACACCGCCGGCGCGCGCCTGGACTTCGCGCGGCTCTTTCCGGGACCGGCGCAGCACATCGCGCTGCCGCCCTATCCGTGGCAGCGCGAGCTGTTCGACACGCCGGCCAAGGATCCGACCCTGATCCGCCACGTGCATCCGCTGCTCGGCGAGCGGCTGAAAGCCGGCGAGCCCGTTTGGGAGAACAGGCTCTGGGCCGACAAGCCGGCCTGGATCCGCGATCACGTCGTCGCTGGCGCGGCGTTGCTTCCCGGCGCGGCGTTCGTCGAGATGCTGGCCGCCGCAGCACGCAACGCGTTCGGCGCGGGCCCGATCGAGATCGAGAATCTCGAACTGCGCCGCGCGCTCACCTTCGGCGAAGGCTTGCAGAAGGTCGAGGTGCATCTGTCATCGGAGGACGGCGTCGCGGAGATCAGAAGCGGCGAGCCGGGCGCCCAGGCCATCCATGCCCGCGGGCGCGTGGCCCTGGCGCCGGAGCGTGCGGCCGCGGCGGCCGCCGATCTCGAAGCGTTGAAAGGCAGGCTGGGCGAACGCGCGGAGACGGCCGCGCTCTATGAGCGCTTCGCAGCGTTCGGGTTGAGCTATGGCCCGGCGTTCCGCCCGATCGCCGAAATTTGGCCCGGCAAGGGCGAGGCGCTGGCGCGGCTCGAGCCGCCGGCGGAAATCGCGGGCGATCTCGGGCGATACATCCTGCATCCGTCGCTGTTGGATGGCGGACTGCAAACGGCGCTGGGCGCGATACCGTCCTCGGCCGGCGGCACGAGCCCCTTCGTTCCATCGCATTTCGGACGGCTCCGGCTCGAGCCTTCGGCCGGCAGCGCGCGCTGGTGCCACGCGCGCATCCGCTCGACGGCGCCGGGCTCGCTGCTGGTGGATTACACGCTGCTCGACGAGCACGGCGCCGCCGTCGCGCAGGTGAACGACGTCCGGCTCGTCCGCCTCGAGCGGGCGAGCCACGAGATCCGCGCCTATCGCTGGCGCGCCGCGCCGCAGCCCATCGGCGACGGCGCGCTGCGTTCTCCGCTTGCGGCGAGGAGCGCCGGCGAGCTTGCCGGGATTGCGCTCAACGGCCCGCCGCTTCCGCTCTATCATCACGTCACGGACCGGCTGCAGGATGTTTGCAGTGCCTATGCCGCGCATGCCTTCGCCCGGCTCGGCCTCGACGGACGGTCGCTCGATCCCGCCCGTGCCGGCGAAGAGGCCGGCGTCGTGCCGGAGCAACGGAAACACTTCGATGCGCTCTGGGCCCTGCTGGTCCGGGAACGGCTGCTCACGGAAGACAGCGAGGGCTGGCGGCTCGCGATTCCCGCGGCGCTGGCGGATGCGGCCGCGGTCTGGCGCCGCGCTTGCCTGGATTTTCCGGCCTTCTCGGCCGTCTTCCTGGTGCTCGGACGCACCGGCGAGTTGACCGCCGACATTCTGCGCGGCAAGGCCGATGCGCTGCAGGTGCTGTTTCCCGGCGGCGACACGACGCTGCTCGAAACGCTGTACGGCACCTCGCCGCACATCGAGCATTCGAACGAGCATGCGCGGCGCATCGTGCAGGCGATCGTGGATGCGTGGCCGCAGGACAGGCCCCTGCGCATCCTCGAGGTCGGCGCAGGCACCGGCGGCCTCACACGACTGCTGCTGCCGCAACTTCCGGCCGACCGCACCGAGTATCATTTCACGGACGTTACCGACGCGCTGCTCGCCCGCTCGGAGGCGCGTTTCAGCGCCTATCGCTTCGTCCGCTATTCCCTCTTCGATCTCGAGAAGCCCCCGGCCGAACAGGGCCTGGAGCCCGGAAGCTTCGATGTCGTGATCGGCGCCCATGTCGTGCACGCCACGTCGGGCATCGCGAAGTCGCTGCAGCACCTGCACGAGGCGCTCCGCCCGGGCGGCATGCTGCTTCTCGCCGAATCCCATCCGAACGATCTGCTGACGATCGTTTTCGGCGGCCTCAAGGGGTGGCAGTCCTTCACCGACCGGCGCAGCACGCCGACCTCGCCGCTGCTGAGCGAGGCCGACTGGCAGGCGGCCATGGAGGGAGCGGGCTTTCGCGACACGCGCTTGATCGGAAATTCGAGCGCCACGAAAGCCGCCTCGCTTTCGATCATCCTCGGTCAACGCGGAGCGCCCGAGCCGGTCGCGGCCGCCATGCCTCAATTCGACCCGCAGCGGCGCTGGATGATCTTCGCGAATCTCGACGGCGGTTCGAAGCGCCAGGCCGCGCTGGCGCGTGCGGTCGAGGCGGCTGCCGCGCGCGCCGGGGGCGCTTCCACGATCGTAACCGCGGCCGCAACGGGCGCGGGTGCGACCAGCACACCGGCGATCGATCCCGCGAACCCCGCCGACTATGCCGCGCTCATGGGCGCCGCGAAGCGCGCGGGTGCGGCGCCGACCGATATCGTTCACCTCTGGAGTGTTCCGGACCGTAGTCCGGACGATACGCCGATCTCGCTCGACGGGCAGGATTCGAAGTCCGTGAGCGCGATCCTCATGAGCCCGTCGTTGTCCGGCGAGGCCGGCCTGCCCCGTCCGCGCATCTGGTTCGTCACCGCCGGAGCGCTGCCGCTGAGGGCCGGCGATCTCGTCGATCCGTCGCAGGCCCCGCTTTGGGGAGCGGCGCGGTCGCTGATGACGGAGCGGGCCGATCTCGATGTCCGCCTCGTCGATCTGGGCCTCGAGGACGACGATGCGGCGCGCGCGGACGCGCTGCTGCGCGAGCTATCGGCGCCGGGCGACGAAAGCGAGGTGCTGTTGCGCGGCTCGAGCCGCTTCGTCATGCGGCTCACGCCGGCGGCGAGCAGTGCGGAGGTCGCCGTCCCAGGTGTCGCAAGCGCGCCGTTCCATCTCGAGTCGCGCCGCAAAGGCACGCTGGAAGGCCTCGCCCTGCGCAAGGCGGAGATTCCGCAGCCGAAGCCCGGCGAGATCGTGGCCGAGACGCGCGCCGCGGCGGTGAATTTCCGCGACGTGTTGATGAAGCTCGGCGTGCTGCCGGACGAGGCCTTCGAGCGCGGCTTCGCCGGGCCGAACATGGGCATGGAATTCGCCGGACGCATCGTCGGCGTCGGCGAAGGCGTGCGGAACTACAAGATCGGCGACGACGTGTTCGGCTTCGCGCGCGGGGCCTTTTCCTCTCACGTCGCGGCGCCCGCCCAGGCCGTGCTTCCGAAGCCCGCTTCGTTCGGTTTCGCCGACGCGGCGACTCTGCCCACCGTGGCCGTCACCGTCATCTACGGGCTCGGCTATCTCGCGCGGCTGGCGCGCGGCGAGCGTGTCCTGATCCACGGCGCGGCCGGCGGCGTGGGCCTCGCGGCGATCCAGTATGCGCAGCATGTCGGCGCCGAGATCATCGCGACCGCCGGCACGCCGGAAAAACGCGCGATCCTCGAGCGGCTCGGCGTCCGCCATGTCTTCGATTCGCGCACGCTCGCCTTCGCCGACGACGTGCTCGCCGTTACGAACGGCGAAGGGGTGGATGTCGTCCTCAATTCGCTGGCCGGCGCGGCGATCCAGAAAGGCCTTGGCCTGCTCAAGCCCTATGGCCGTTTCGTCGAGCTCGGCAAGCGCGACTTCTTCGCCGACAGCCGCATCGGCTTGCGGCCGTTCCGGCGCAACGTCTCCTTCTTCGGCGTCGACGTCGACCAGATCCTCGTCGACCGGCCCGACCTGGCCGCGCGACTGTTCGAGGAGTTCCACGGCCTCATCGACGCCGGCGTGTTCCGCCCGCTGCCGCATCGCACTTATCCGCTCGCCGACGCCAGCGAGGCGTTCCGCCTCATGCAGCAGTCGCGCCATGTCGGCAAGATCGTGCTCGACATCGCGGGCGGCCATCGCCGCGTCGAGCCGCCCGCGCCCGCACCGCTTTCGCTGCGGCCGGACGCGACCTACGCGACCGCCGGAGGCCTCGGCGGCTTCGGGCTCGAGACGGCGCGCTGGCTCGTCGATCGCGGCGCGCGCAGCATCGTGCTCGTCGGCCGCAGCGGCTCGGCGCGCACCGAGGCGGCGGCGGCCGTGGAGGCGCTGCGTGCACGGGGCGCCGATATCCGCGTGATGTCGGCCGACATCACCGACCTCGCCCAGGTCGAGCGGATGATGCGCATCATCGACGAAGAGATGCCGCCGCTGCGCGGCGTGATCCATGCGGCGATGGTCATCGACGACGCGATCGCGACGGGCCTCACGCGCGAGCGCATCCGCAACGTACTGGCGCCCAAGATGGTGGGCGCGTGGAACCTGCACCTCGCCACTAAGGATCGGCCGCTCGATTTCTTCGTCGTCTATTCGTCGGCCGCCGCCGTCATTGGCAACGAGGGGCAGTCGGCTTACGGCGCGGCCAATCTGTTCCTCGACGGGCTGGCCCACTATCGCCGCGCGCGCGGCCTGCCGGCAATCTCCGTTGCTTGGGGCGCCATCGGCGACGTCGGATACCTCGCCGACCGCGCCATCGTGCGCAAGGCGCTGGCCGAGCGCTTCGGCGTCAACGCGATGCCGGCCGCGAAAGCGCTGGAACGGCTCGATCGCGCGATCCAGGACGGCGATCCCTATATCATCCTGGCGGAGATGAACTGGAGCCGCCTGTTCCGCGCCGATCACATCGCGGCGCTGCGCCGCTTCACCGACCTCAAGGCCGAAGTGGAACTCGGCGGACCCGAGGACGCCGAAGGCGGCCTCGAGGATCTGCGCGCCCTGATCGCCAACCTGCCGCGCGCCGAGGCTGTCGCCATCGTCCAGCAGAGCCTCGTGCGGCAGATCGCGCAGGTGCTGCGCATTCCGCCCGGCAAGCTCGATGCCGAGCGCTCGCTGCTCGAGCTCGGCATGGATTCGCTGATGGTCGTCGAGATGCAGATGGCGGTGGAGAAGAACCTCGGCGTCGGCCTTTCGACCGCCGAGCTGATCGACAAGCCGACGATCGCGGCCCTCGCCGCGCGCCTGACCGACCGCCTTCTCGGCGCCGATGCCCCGGCCGCGGGCGCGCCGCCAGCGGGAGCGCCCGCCGCGCCGGCCAACGGCGCCGCGACCGTCCCCGCCAACGCGGGCGCGAACGGCAAGGAAAACGGCCTCGAAAGCCTCGATGCGATGAGCGACGAAAACGTATATGAACTGGTGGCGCGGCTCGCCGACGCAGCCCCGGAGCCGCCGAAGCAACCGGTCAAGACGGCTTGAGCTCGCTCCGCGATTCGCTGAAGAACCTGAGCCCGGAAGAAGTCCGGGCGCTCGCGCGCCGCCTGCTGGCGGAGCAAGGTGCCGCTCCGTCGCCGCCGCGCGTGACCGACGGCGGACGGCTCCCCGCCGTCGACGAGAGCTTCTATCGCTTCGAGCGCGATCCCCGCTACGTCGAGGGTCTGGCGCTGCAGCGCGCAACCGAGAAGCTGAAGCTCGATCTGCCCTATTTTCGCGTTCATCAATCGCCCGCCGGGCCGATCGCGCGCATCGACGGCCGCGAGATGCTCAACTTCTCGAGCTACAACTATCTCGGCCTCATGGGGCACCCGGCGGTCAACGCCGCCGCCAAGGACGCGATCGACCGCTACGGCACGTCGTCGTCCGCGAGCCGCATGGTTTCCGGCGAGCGGCCCGTGCATCAGGCGCTCGAGGCGGCGCTCGCGCGCATGCACGGCGTCGAGGCCGCGATCGCGATGGTGAGCGGCCACGCCACGAACGTGACCGCGATCGGCAGCCTGTTCGGCCCGCGCGATCTCATCCTGCACGACGCGCTGAGCCACAACAGCATCGTGCAGGGCGCGCTGCTCTCCGGCGCGCGGCGCGTGAGCTTTCCGCACAACGATTGGCAGTCCGTCGACGAGATCCTGGCGCGCGACCGGCTCGACCACGACCGCGTTCTGATCGCCGTCGAGGGCATCTACAGCATGGACGGCGATTTCCCCGACCTGCCCCGCTTCGTCGAGGCGAAGCGCCGGCACAAGGCCTATCTCATGGTCGATGAGGCGCATTCGATCGGCGTACTGGGCCGCCGCGGCTTCGGCATCGGCGAGCATTTCGGCCTCGCGCCGTCCGACGTCGACATCTGGATGGGCACGCTGAGCAAGACGCTGGCGGCCTGCGGCGGCTACATCGCGGGCTCGCGCGCGCTCGTCGACATGCTGCGCTATACGGCCCCCGGCTTCGTCTACAGCGTCGGCATGCCGCCGCCGATCGCGGCCGCAGCCTCCGCCGCGCTCGACATGATGATCCGGGAGCCCGAGCGCATCGAGCGGCTGCGCGAGCGCGGGCGGCTCTTCCTCGATCTGGCGAAGAGCGCTGGGCTGAACACGGGGCTCAGCCGCGGCCTCTCGGTCGTTCCGGTCATCGCCGGCGGCACGATTCCGGCGATGCAGCTCGCCGCCGCGGTGTTCGCGCGCGGCATCAACGTCCAGCCGATCCTCTACCCCGCGATCGAGGAGCGCGCGGCGCGGCTTCGCTTCTTCCTCACCGCGCAGCACACGGAGGAGCAGATCCGCGAGGCCGTTGCGGCGACAGCCGAGGAGTGGCGCCGCCTCTCGCAATAGCGCCGCCGCGCTCAGAGCGCCTTCTGGAAGATGCGGTAGGTCTTGTAGCGCCGCCCGCCGACGAGCTGGCAGATGCCGATCGAGGCGCGGTTGTCCTCGAGCACCCAGGACAGCTCGCCGCGCTTGAGATCGCGCTTCGCCGCGACTTCCGCGAAGCGGGCGATCATGCGCGCGATCAGCGTCATTCCGATGCGGCTGTCGCGGAACTCGCGGCGCACGCCCATGATTCCCACGCGCGCGGAGCCGCACTGCTTCGTGAAATAGGCCCGCACCAGCCGGTAGAGGCCGAGGGGAAGCAGGCGGCCCCGGGCGTCGTGCAGGAGCTCGTTGAGGTTCGGCACGGCCATCAGCATCGCCACGCGCCGCCCATCCACTTCCCCGAACAGCGCGGACTCCGGCCGCACCATGGCGCGGACCGAGCGGATCATGCTTTCGACCTCGCGCCGCGTCACCGGCACGAAGCCCCAATTGTCGTTCCAGGCGTCGTTGTAGATGTCGATGCCCTCGCGCATCTCCTCGGCGAAGCGGCGCATGTTCATCTCGCGCACGGCGAGGCGCGCGTCGTCCTGCGGGCGGTCGAGCAGCTTGCGCATTTCGCCAAGCTTGCCGCCCATCAGCGCCTCCCTGTCGAGCAGGAACGCGAACACGTCCTTGGCCTTGCGATAGCCGGCGCGTTCGAGCCGCTCGGCGTAGTAGCGCGGCGAATGGCTCATGCCGACCATCGGCGGGTCGCCGAAGCCCTCGACGAGGACGCCGATTTCCTCGTTGATCGAGAAGCTGTAAGGGCCGACCACGCGCTTCATGCCGCGCGCGCGCAGCCAGGCCTCCGCCGTCTCCAGCAAGGCCGCGAACACGGCCTGATCGTCGATGGCCTCGAAGAAGCCGAAATTCCCGGTCGCGTCCTTGTGGATGTCGAGATGCAGCGTGTTGATCTGCGCGCTGATGCGGCCGACCGGCTCGCCGTCGCGCCACGCGATCCAGAGTTCGGCATCGCCGTGATCGAAGAACGCGTTCTTCCGGCGGCTCAGCAATTGCCGCGCGTAGAAGAACATCAGCGGGACCCAGTTCGGATCGCCCGCGTAGACGCGAAAGGGCACGCGTATGAAACGCTCGATGTCGCGCCGGCCCCGAACCGGCCTGACTTCGATCGCGCGCTCAGCCACGGGTCGGCCGCGGCCGGCGGCGCAGCGATTGGCCGGACGATTGCGCTCGATGGGAAAGGAATGGTGGGTGCGGCAGGGTTCGAACCTGCGACCCCCGCGGTGTGAACACGGTGCTCTTCCGCTGAGCTACGCACCCATCGCGTCGGGCGGGGACGCGATATGTAGGGTGCGGCGCGGCGGGGTGTCAAGGAAGGG
>CAYZSG010000011.1:0-45771 GCA_964481045.1 uncultured Candidatus Odyssella sp.
GCGACGAAGGCGCCGAAGACGAAGAAGTAGTAGAGCGAGAAGCGCCAGACCTGGAGGTTCTTGAGCGGCGCCATCTGCGAGGCGAAGGACTCGGGCTTGACGCCGAGGCGCTTCCGCTCGGCGAGCGCGGGGTCGTCCTTGGCGAAGAAGAAAAAGATCACCGCCATCAGCATCAGCGCGCCGGCCCATACGAGGGCCACGGTCTTCCAGCCGAAGGCGACGAGCACGAGCGGCGCCAGGAACTTCGTCACCGCGGCGCCGACATTGCCCACGCCGAAGATGCCGAGCGCCGTGCCCTGCTTGCCCTTGGGATACCAGCGCGAGACGTAGGCGATGCCGACAGCGAACGAACCGCCGGCGATGCCGACTCCGAGCGCCGCGAGCAGGAAGGTGGGATAGTCGTAGGCGAAGGTGAGGAGCGCCGTCGCGATCGCGCCCGAGGCCATCACGCCGGAAAAGACGACGCGGCCGCCATGCTGGTCGGTCCAGATGCCGAGCACGAGGCGGATCAGCGATCCGGTGAGGATCGGCGTGCCGACGAGCAGGCCGAACTGCGTATCGTTGAGGCCGAGGTCCTTCTTGATCTGGATGCCGATGATCGAGAAGATCGTCCAGACCGCGAAGCAGACCGTGAACGAGATCGTGCTGAGCCAGAGCGCCCGGTTTTGCTCGCCCGCGCTGGGAACCCCACCCATGCCGTTCATCACCCCACTCCCGACGTTTCCTGCGCGGCATCTCGTCGAAGGCGGCACGTGCGAATGTTGATCTAGGTCAACTATGGGTTCTTGTTCGTCGCTATTTTCGCGTTCATCTTGATCGAAGCGATGCGCACGCTTGATAAAAGTCAAATCGGCGCGGGGAGCATGGGGGAACAATGCGGTCCGAGGATCGCGCGCTTCTGAAATCGACGCCGTTGTTCGCGGATCTGCCCGCGAACGCGATCGACCGCCTCACCTATACGGCCTTCGTCCAGAATCTCCCGGCAGGCGCCGTGCTGTTCCAGCAGGGCGATCGGCCCGAGTTTCTCTATATCCTGCTCTCGGGCCGCGTTGCCCTCACCGGCAAGAGCGCCGAGAGCGACGAGGCCGTCGTGGAATTCTTCCGGCGCGGCGACATCTTCATCGCGCCGGCCGTGATCCTCGATCTGCCCTACCTCATGTCCACGCGCGTGCTGCAGGATGCGCGCATCCTGATGATTCCCGCCGAGCACTTCCGCGACGTGCTGGGGCGAGATCCGGCGCTCAACGCCGCGCTGGTGAAAGAGCTCGCGCGGCACTGGCGGCTGCTGGTCCGCCAGATCAAGGATCTGAAGCTGCGCAACGCGCCGCAGCGGCTCGCGGCGTATCTCCTCGATCTCTCGGGCGGGCGCGGCGGAAATGTCGAGCTGCCCGAGGAACGCCGCCTCATGGCCGGCCGTCTCGGCATGACGCCGGAAAGCCTTTCGCGCGCCTTCGCGCAGCTCGCCGGCGAGGGCGTCTCGGGCCGCGGGCGCCGGGTCGCGATCGCCGATGCTGCGCATCTCCGCGCGTACTGCGCCTACGACGATATCCTCTGACGCGGACGGGCGCGCCACGCCCTACGGCGCCGGATGACCCTCAATCCAGCGTCGCGCGCCATGCGCCGCGCGAATGCCGGTGGCGAAGCAGGCCTGGAGGAGATAGCCGCCGGTCGGCGCTTCCCAATCGAGCATCTCGCCGGCCGCGAACACGCCCGGCATTTTGCGGAGCATGAGACTGTCGTCGAGTTCGGCGAACGCGATACCGCCGGCGCTCGAGATCGCGCGCTCGATGGGAAACGGCGCGGCGAGGGGCAGCGGCACGGCCTTGATCCGCTTCGCCAGCGCCTCGGGTTCGGCCGGAAGGCCCGCGCCTTTCGTCTCGTGCAGCAGCGCGATCGCGGCCGGCGCGAGGCCGAGCGTCTTGCGCAGGAAGCTCGCCAGGGATTGCTTCTTGCGCGGCGCCGATAGCCGCCGTGCCGTTTCGGCCAGGGAAAGATCGGGCCGGAGATCGATGTGCACGATCGCGCCGCTTCCCTCCGCGAGCGCGTCTCGGATCGGCGCCGCGAGCGCGTAGACAGCGCCGCCTTCGATGCCGCGCGCGGCGATCATCGCCTCGCCGCGCACCGTTTCGCCGGCGAACGAGAGCGCGATACGCTTCAGCGGCGTGCCGGCGAAGCGCGTGCGGAGATGCTCCGTCCACGCGACGACGAAGCCGCAATTCGCCGGCCGCAGCGGCGCGACCGCAATGCCGCGCGCGCGCAGCATGTCGGCCCAGCCGCCGTCGGAGCCGAGGCGCGGCCAGCTCGCGCCGCCGAGCGCGAGGATCGTCGCGGCCGGGCGCACCGTCGTAATCGCTCTGCCGATGCCCTCGAAACCAAGCGCGCCACTCTCGTCCCATCCGGTCCAACGCTGGCGCAGCGCGAAACGCACGCCGAGCGATACGAGTCGCGCGCGCCACGCGCGCAGCAGCGGCGAGGCTTTCATCGTTTTCGGGAACACGCGCCCGCTCGTGCCGATGAAGGTCGGCTGTCCCAGGCCTTCACACCATGCGCGCAGCGCATCGGGGGGAAACGCCTCGATCGCCGCAGACAAGATCGGCGCCGCTTCGCGATAACGCGCGAGAAAGGGGGCCAGCGGCTCGCTGTGCGTGAGATTGAGCCCGCCGCGCCCGGCCATCAGGAATTTGCGGCCGAGTGTCGGCATCCGGTCGAACACCACGACCCCTATTCCCGCGCGCGCGGCGGCCAGCGTTTCCGCCGCGATCAAGCCCGCCGGGCCGCCGCCGATGACGGCCGCGATGCGGGTGGCGGTTCGGGGTTCGTCGCTCGACATGCGCCCGTGCCGGGTTTGTGAGTGGAACCGCGCCTAGACGCGCCGCTTCGCCGCGCAGAATGCGATCAGGTACTGCAGCGAAGCCTTCAGCGCGTCGGCGTCGAGGCCTTGGAGGATGCGCTTCTGGCGCTCTTCGGCGAGCGCGATCAGGTGGCCGACCTGCGCGCGGCCGCGGCTCGTCAGCGAAACGCGCAGCATGCGCCTGTCATGCGCGTCCGGAACCTTGCGCAAGAGGCCCTTGGCCTCCAGCCGCTGCACGAGCCGCGTGATCGTCGGCTGGTTGAGCAGCGTGAGGTCGGAAAGTTCCGACAGCGAAAGCCCGCCGCCGTCGGACAGCGAGGCGAGCACGCGCCATTGCGGCACCGGCATGCGGAAGCGCCGCACGTCCTCGTGGAACTCCGCCGAGATCGCGGCGCTGGCGCGGCCGAGCAATGCGGATAGATGCTCGTCGGCAAAGCGGCCGGAGAACAGCGCCGCTTGCATGCGGCTCACCGCTTCGGGCGGCGGAAGGGGATAGGCCGAGACGACCGGGCGGCGCGCGCGGGGCCGCTTCTTGGCGGGTTTGGCGTTCACGAATTCCGACCTTCGAGGATGCGCGGCCACACTAGACGCGCCGCGCCGCGGAGAAAAGCGAATCGGGATCGGCGTCCGCCAAGCTTCTCTCCGACCTGTGCAGCGCCGATGCTTGAGTATATTTAATATATTGAAATAGCTTGATAAAAATATTTGCAATTGTAATTGACTTGAGCGGTGCGCGGCGCGATGATGATTGCGTGGAGGGGGCGTCCATGAACTTCGTGCAAATGGCGGACGGTGTGCGGCTCTATGTCGAGGATTTCGGCGAAGGGCAGCCGATCGTGCTCATCTGCGGCGCGAACCTCACGCACAAGAGCTGGGAGTCGCAAGTTGCGGCGCTCGCCGGCGAATTTCGCACTATCAGCTTCGACTGGCGCGGCACCGGCGCTTCCGACAAGCCGCGCGGCGGCTACACCGGCGAGGCGGCAGCCGGAGATGTGCTGGCGCTGATCGACCGCCTCGACGTGGCGCCGGCGGTGCTCGTGGGGCACGGCCTCGGCGCGCACCTTGCGCTACTGGCCGCCTATGCCGCGCCGCAGAAGGTGAAGGGGCTCGTGCTCACGGCTGCGGCGCCGTGGTTCTCGGGCGAGCGCGACGGCATGGCCGGCGGCGTTTCCGAGGAATTCCTGCGCTTCATCATCTCGCGCTACGGCGCCAATGCCGCGGAGAGCGGGGCGCCCTATCAGCAGATCTGCTACGAGCTCGGCACGCAGTGGGTCTTCCACCGCCCGCAAAGCCCCGGCGTCTATCTCGCGATGCTCGATCAGGCGCTGGCGTGGCCGCAGCACGTGCTCAACATGTATGCCGAGAACATGCGCGCGATCGACCACCGCGCGCGCCTCGGCACGCTGCGGGTTCCGACGCTGATTCTTCAGGGCCGGCACGACCGCAAGCAGCGCTATGAGGGCGCCGTCCACATGGCGCGGATGATCCCCGGCGCGCAGCTCAAGACGCTCGAGGAGAGCGCCACGATGACAAATGTCGAGGAAGTCACGGTGTTCAACCGCGAGATCGCCGCGTTCGTGCGCTCGCTCGGCGCCGGCCGCCGGCAGGCCGCCTGACGCCGCGCGAGGGAACCATGCCTTACTGCGAAGTGGCCAGCGGCGTTCGGCTCTACTACGAGGATTTCGGCGACGGTCCGGCCATCGTCTTCACGCCCTCCGGCCAGCTCACGCACAAGATGTGGGAAAGCCAGGTCGCGGCCTTGGCCGGTGACTTTCGCACGGTGGCCTACGATTGGCGCGGCACCGGCGCCTCCGACCGGCCGCGCGACGGCTACACCGTCGAGGCCGCGGCCTCCGACGTTTGCGCCTTGGTCGAGCGGCTCGGGCTTGCGCCGGCGGTGCTGGCCGGCCACGGCATCGGCAATCATCCGAACATCATCGCCGCCGCGGCGCGGCCAGACCTCATCCGCGGCCTCGTGCTGGTGAGCGCCGCGCCGTGGTTCAGCGGCACGCATGAGGGCGTCGAGGGCGGCCTCGCGCCGGACTTCCTCGATTTCCTTGCGCGCGGCAGCGGAATGCACGACGCGCGCGGCATTCCCTATGCCCAGGTTTGCGGCGAGTTGTCGGAACGATTCTTGTTCCATCGGCCACAAGCGCCGGCCGTGCATCAGGCATGCCTCGAGCAGGGTCTGACCTGGCCGCAATTCGTGATCAACGCCTACGCGAAGACGCTCCGTACCGTCGATCACCGGCAGAGACTCGCGCAAATCCGCTGCCCCGCGCTCGTCGTTCAAGGCCGGCACGACCGCAAGTCGCGCTACGCCGGCGCCGTCTATCTGGCCGAGAAGATCAAGGACGCGCGCCTCGTCACGCTCGAAGACAGTGCGCACATGGTTCAGATCGAAGAGATCAACGCGTTCAACGCGGCGCTGAAGCAATTCATGGAATCGCTTCGCGCCGCGCGCCGTGCCGCATGAGAGGGAGAGGAAGAGCATGAAACGCACCACGCTGGCGGCGCTCGCCGCACTGACGTGCCTATCGGGAGCCGCCTCCGGCCACGCCGAAACCACGCTCACGATCTCGACCTGGGCGCCGCCCAATCACCTGATGAGCAAGGTGGTGGTTCAGGGTTGGGCCGAGGAAGTGGAGAAGGCGACGCAAGGGCGGGTGAAGTTCCGTATGCTCGCGAAGCATCCCTCGGCGCCCCCAGGCGCGTTCGACGCGGTGCGCGACGGTCTCGTCGACGTCACCTTCACCGGACCGAACTACACGCCAGCGCGCCACATCGTGACGGAACTGGGTGAACTGCCGGGCGGCGGCGCCACGTCGTACATCAATTCGGTCGCCTTCAATCGCATCTACTGGCGGCATCTCGCCAAGGCGAACGAGTTCAAGGGCGTCCGCCTGATGGGCCTGTTCACGCACGGGCCGGGCCAGATCTTCAACACCAAGCGGCCGATCAATTCGCTCGCCGACTTGAAGGGCCTCAAGATGCGAACGGGCGGCGGCGCGGCGGAGAAGCTGGCGCGGGCGCTCGGCATCTCGTCGCTCGTGAAGCCGGCGCCGGAAAGCTACGAGCTGCTCTCGACCGGCGTGGCCGACGGTATCTTCTTTCCGATGGAATCGATTCCGTCGTTCAAGCTCGAGACGGTCGTCAAGCACGTCACGATCTTCCCGGGCGGCGTGTACAGCGTCGCGTTTGCGCTGATCATGAACGAAGACAAGTGGGCCAAGCTGCCGAAGGCGGATCAGGACGCGATCCTCACCGTGTCGGGCGAGCACCTGGCCAAGCGCGCCGGCAGGGCTTGGGATGCCGCCGATCTCGTCGGCCTCGAGCAGACGCGCAAAGCCGGAATCAGCATCGTCGAAGCCAAGCCGGAGTTCGTCGCCGAGTTCCGGTCGAAGTCGGCGGCGCTCGAGCAGGATTGGATCAAGGCCGTCGCCGCGAAAGGCGTGGACGGCGCCAAGGCGATGGCCGATTTCCGCGCGGAGCTTGCGAAGGTCGCGGCCGAAAAGTAGCCGGGCGGCGCGGACCATGACCGGCGCCGAGGCAAAGTGGGAGCGGCGGGCCGATGCGGTACTGGGCATCGCATCGGCCGCGACGCTTATCGCGATGATGCTGATCACCGTCGCCGACGTGGTGCTGCGCTACCTCTTCGCGGCGCCGATCCGGGGCGCGTTCGAGCTGACCGAGCTCGGCCTGCTGGTGCTGATCTTCGCCGGCCTGCCGCTCGTCTCGCGCGCCAACGAGCACGTGACGATGGACTTCATCGACCGCGTGCTGCCGCCGCGGGCCCGAATGCTGGTCGTGCGTATCGTGCACGTGTTCACGGCCGGCATCATGCTCGTGCTGGCGTGGATGATGTGGCTCAAGGCCGGCAAGATCGCCGCGTACGCCGACACGAGCCAAAGCCTCGGGATACCGCTGGCGCCGTTCGTCTATTTCATGGCGATCATGATCGCGACGGCGGGCGCGATCCATGTCTGGAACGCGATGATCAAGGGCGCCGCCGCGCCGCGCGGCGCCGCCGGCGGCCTGGCGGGCCCATGACCGAGGCGCTGATCGGGCTCGCGGCGATGATGCTCCTCGCGCTGATGCGCATTCCGGTGGCGCTCGCGATGGGTATCGTCGGCGTCGTCGGCTACGCCTACATGCGCGACTGGAATTGGGTGCCGGCCGTCGCGATCGTCCAGACCAAAGTCTACGAAATCGGGCGCAACTACGCGCTTGCCGTGGTGCCGCTGTTCATCCTGATGGGCGCCTTCGTCACGCGCGCGGGCATGTCGCACGAATTGTTCCGCGCCGCGCATGCCTTCGTCGGGCACTTGCGCGGCGGCCTCGCGATGGCGTCGATCGTCGCGTGCGCCGGCTTCGGCGCCATTTGCGGCTCCTCGGTGGCCACGGCGGCGACGATGGCCAAGGTCGCCTATCCGTCGATGAAGCGCTTCGGCTATTCCGACGCGCTGGCGACCGGCTCGATCGCGGCCGGCGGCACGCTCGGCCTCATCATCCCGCCCTCGAACATGATGGTCATCTACGGCCTGATGACCGAGACGAGCATCGCCAAACTGTTCGCGGCCGGCATCCTGCCCGGGCTTCTCGCGACGGTGCTCCTGTGCGGCGCCGTCATGTTCGCGACCTGGCGCGATCCCGCCGCCGGTCCGCCGGGCCAGCGGATGAGCTGGCGCGCGCGTCTTGCGACGATGGAAGGCCTGGGATGGTTCGTGGCCGCCGCGCTTGCGCTCGTCGTCGCAACGCAGGTCGGATGGCTTCCCCCCCAAGTGGCGGGCGTGGCCGGCGTCGCCGCCGTGGTCGCGCTGGCCCTCGTCTACCGCGGCGTCGTGAGCGTGATCGCGCTGTTCCTGCTGGTCATGGGCGGCATCTATGGCGGCGTGTTCACGGCCACCGAGGGCGCCGGCGTCGGCGCGTTCTGCGCGCTCGTCTTCGCGCTCGCGCGCAGGGCGCTCGGCTGGCGCGCGCTGCTCGAAGTGCTCGTCGAGGCGGCGCGCACGACGAGCATGCTGTTCCTGATCCTGATCGGCGCGCTCATCTTCGCCGAGTTCGTCAATCTCACCACCATGCCGGCGGAGCTCAAGGATTTCGTCACGCGCTTCGAGCTGCACCCGATACAGGTCATCATCGCGATCTGCGCGATCTACATCGTGCTCGGGACGGCGATGGAAGAGCTCTCGATGGTCCTGCTCACGCTGCCCATCTTCTTCCCGATCGTCGTGCATCTCGGCTTCGATCCGATCTGGTTCGGCATTCTGGTCGTCGTCATTGTCGAGATCGGGCTCATCAGCCCGCCGGTCGGCATGAACCTGTTCGTGCTGAAGACGCTGCTGCCCGACGTCGAGACACGCACGATCTTCCGCGGCGTCCTGCCGTTCTTCGTGGCCGATTGCGTGCGGCTCGCGATCCTGATCGCTTTTCCCGCGATCGCGCTCTATCTGCCGGGCCTGATGAAGTAGAGGGCGTTCGCCGCAATCGAGGATCCCGAGATCCATGGAAATCGCAGTTCTTAGCGACAGTCGGAGGGCGCGATGAACGGAAGCGCCAAAACGCGTTGGCCCTCTAATGCCTGGTACCTCGCCGCCTGGCGCGACGAGATCGGCGACAAGCCGGTCGCGCGCACCATTCTGAACCGGCCGCTCGTGCTCTTCCGGGCCGCGGACGGGCGCATCGCCGCGCTCGAGGATCGCTGCTGCCACCGGGCGGCACCGCTTTCGATGGGCGCCGTCGTGCCGGAAGGCCTGCAATGCGGCTATCACGGCATGGTGTTCGACGCGGCGGGCCGCTGCGTCGAGATTCCGGGCCAGCGGTCGATCCCGCCCCAGGCAGCGGTGAAGAGCTATCCCATCGCCGAACGCGAGGAATTCGTCTGGATCTGGATGGGCGATCCCGCGAGGGCGGACGAGCAGGACATCGTCCGGTTTCCGCCCGAAGACGCGCGAAACGTGGGGTCGCGCCAGTGCGGGATGCTGCGCATCAACTGCAATTACATGTTGCTGATCGACAATCTGATGGATCTGACGCACATCCCGTTCGTGCACGGCAACACCATCGGCGGGAAAGCGCAGATGGATCTGTTCGACGCCGAGGTTGCCATTCGGCGTACGGACCGGGGCGTTCACTACCTGCGCTGGACGATGGCGCACACGCCGCCGCCGCTGTTCGTGAAGGTGCTCGAGCTCGAGCCGGGCGCGAAGATCGATCGCTGGCAGGAGTTCGAGTTCGTCGCGCCGGCCAGCGTCATCCAATGCTCGGGCGGTGCCAGAACCGGCCGCGGGGCACGGCTCGACCGAGAGCAGCCCGGCGCGCTGTCGCTGCGCCTGTTTCACGGGGCAACGCCGGAGACCGACGACAGCTGCTTCTATTTCTGGATGCGGGCCAATTCGATTCCCGACGATCCGCGATCGACCGAGGTGATCCTGAAGGAGATCGTGGCCGTCCTCTCGCAGGACATCGCGATTCTCGAGGGCCAGAACGATCGCATGACGGCCGATCGCGGCCGCAAGCTCGTGGATCTCAAGAACGACAGCCAGCGCATCATGGCCCGCCGCGCCGTGGATCGGCTGATCGCCGCCGACGAAGCGGATGTCGCCCTCGCCGGGTGATGCCGCGATCGGCGGCACGCGCCCGGCTGCGCAAGTGCGGACGCGCGACGCCGGACCCGCCGCGTCGTCTCCGATCGCTTTTGCCGCAATCTCACTTTATCCGCCGGGCCTGATGAAGTAAGGCTCGGCCTCCAGCGCAAGGAAGCAAAGAAGATGGACATCGCAGTTCTTGGCGGCGGTCACGGCTGCTACGCCGCCGCAGCGGATCTCAGCGCCGCCGGCCACACGGTGCGTTTCTGGCGGCGCGACGCCGCGGCGTTCGCGCCCGTTCTCGAACGCAAGATCGTGACGGTGAAGGACGTGGATGGCCGCCGCGACGTGCGCATCGCGCTGCCGACTGCCGATCTCGCCGAGGCCGTGCGCGGTGCGGCGCTGATCGTGATCCCGCTGCCGGCCACCGCCCAGTACGGACTGTTCCGCGCGCTGGCGCCGCTGCTCGCGGACGGGCAAGTGGTGTTCCTGCCGCCGGGCACGATGGGCAGCTTCATGCTCGTGAAGATGATGCGCGAGGCCGGCAACGGCGCCGCCGTCGCCACCGCGGAAACGGGCACGCTGCCCTGGCTCTGCCGGAAGCACGGCCCCGCCGAGGTCGCGATCAGCGTGCGCGCGACGCGGCTGCCCACCGGCGTCTTCCCGGCCAAGGATCGCGACCGCGCGCTTGCCGTCATCAAGGCGGCGTTCCCCTCCGTGGAGCCGCGCGACGACGCGCTCGACGGCGCGCTGATGAATGCCGGTCCGATCATCCACCCGCCGCTGATCCTGCTGAACGCCGGCCCGCTCGAGCACTTCGAGAAGTGGGATATCCACAACGAGGGCACGCAGCCCTCGATCCGCCGCGTGACCGACGCGCTCGACGCGGAGCGCATCGCGGTGCGCGAGGCGCTCGGCTATGGCGGCTATCACTTCCCGCTCGCCGATCACTATCGCGCCGACGGGCCGGAATGGATGTATGGCCGCCGCTCGCACAAGAAGCTCACCGACAGCGGCGACTGGCGCGAGAAGATCGATCTCACGCGCCACCGCTACATGCTCGAGGACACGGAGACGGGCCTGGCCTTCCTCGTCTCTTGCGCCGACTACGCCGGTGTTGCCGCGCCGGTGGCGCGCGGCCTGCTCGCGCTCGGCTCGGCGATCAACGGCCGCGATTTCCGCAAGACCGGCCGAACGCTCGAGAGCCTGGGCCTTGCCGGCTACGACAGGTCCGGTCTCAAGACGCTGCTGCGGGAAGGCCTGGCGGCATGAGTGCCGCACGCGGGTTGATCGCCGCCGTCGGCGCCGGCCGCATGGGGCGCGGCATCGCGCACGTCTTCGCCTTTGGCGGGCATCCGGTGGCGCTCGTCGATCTGAAGCCGCGCAGCGCCGCGGACTTCGCGCGGATCGCCGCCGACGCCATGGCCGAAATCGAGGCCAATTTGCGCGCGCTCGCGGGCGAGGGCGCGTTCGATGCGGCGCTCGTGCCCGCGATCCTCGCGCGCATCCGCGTCGCCCCGGTCGAAGACGCGGCCGCGGTACTCGCCGAAGCCGAGCTCGTGTGGGAGGGCGTTCCCGAGCGCATGGAAGACAAGGCCGACGCGCTCGGCCGCATGAGCGTGCTCGCGCGGCCCGACGCGATCATCGCCTCGACCACCTCGACGATGCTCGTCACCGAATTGCAGCGGCACGTGGCGCGGCCCGAGCGGTTCCTCAACGCGCACTTCCTGAACCCCGCCTTCCTGATCCCGCTGGTCGAGGTGAGCCCGAGCCCCTCCACCGACGAAGCGATCACGCGCCGGCTCGTGGCGATGCTGGAGGCGGTGGGCAAGGTGCCGGTGCGCTGCGGCGCATCGCCGGGCTACATCATCCCGCGTCTTCAGGCGCTGCTGCTCTCCGAGGCGGCGCGCATGGTGCATGAGGGCGTCGCCTCGGCGGAAGACATCGACAAGGCCGTGCGCACCGGCTTCGGCCCGCGCTATTCGGTGATGGGGCCGATCGAGTTCATCGACTATGGCGGGCTCGATATCGCGTTCTACGCCTGCCACTACATGGCGAAGGCGCTGAACTCGCCGCGCCATGGCCCGCCGCCCGAGCTCGACGCGCTGATGAAGGAAGGCAAGCGCGGCCTGCGCGAAGGCCAGGGCTATTACGATTGGCGCAGCGTGGACACCGACGCCTACCGGCGCGAGCGCTTCGGCCAGTTCGTCAGGCTGTTCGGCCATTTGGGCGAGCTGCCGAAGCCGGTCGCATAGGCCGGGGCGGAGCGCTCAGCCCTTGCCTTCGAGCCACACGATGTGGGCGCGCACGCGCTTGCCGTCCGCGTTCATCCAGTGCTTGCGCGCGGCGTAGTCGAGCATCTGGCCGAGGCCGGTCGCGTACTCGGCATTACCGGCGAGGCCCGGCCACTGCCGCAGCACATCCGCGTCGATCCAGGCGTGCGTCTCGTCCTCGATCGCGCCGTAGGCTGCGAACGCTTTGCGCAGCGCCGCCAGCGCGGATCGCGGCGCCGCGATCTCCACATGGAAGCGCTTGAAATCGAGCGGCTGGTCGAGCCGCACGGCAAGCGCGGTATCGATGGCGACGATCATCGCCGGTTCCTCCCATCGTCGAACCAAATCAATCCCCTCGCGACTATCCGGTTCGCCGCGCCCTGACCAGTGGCCGCGCCGCGCGCCGCCAATTCGCGGCACCGCCGCGGCAATGGCATGGCGATTGCACCTTTTCCAGTCGGTATTGCGATGGCGGCCGCTGCCATCAATCCCGAAAGGCAACTTGATCAAAAAGCGGGCAAAGGGGGCGTGGATATGACTACTCGTTCGACGTTGACACGGCGCGGACTGATCGCGAGCGCGGCGGCGGTGGGGGCCGCGTCCGTTCTGCCGGGCCGCGAGTTGCGGGCGCAGGCCAAGCCCCTCGTGATCGGCTTCATCTATGTCGGGCCGCGCGACGACTACGGCTACAACCAGGCCCATGCCGAAGGCGCCGCCATTCTCAAGAAGATGCCCGGCGTGAAGGTGCTCGAGGAAGAGAAGGTGCCCGAGACCGTCGCCGTGCAGAAGAGCATGGAGAGCATGATCGGCCTCGACGGCGCGAAACTGATGTTCCCGACCTCGTTCGGCTATTTCGATCCGCACATGCTGCGGATGGCCGCGAAGTACAAGGCCGTGCAGTTCCGGCATTGCGGCGGCCTCTGGGACAAGGCCAAGCACCCGATGAACACGGGCAGCTATTTCGGCTACATCGACGAGTGCCAGTTCCTCTCCGGCATCGTCGCCGGCCATACGTCGAAGAGCGGCAAGCTCGGCTTCATCGCCGCCAAGCCGATCCCGCAGGTGCTGCGCAATATCAATGCCTTCATGCTCGGCGCCAAGACGGTCAATCCGAACGCCACGACGCAGGTGATCTTCACCGGCGATTGGGCGATGCCGGTGAAAGAGGCCGAAGCCACGAACAGCATGATCAGCTCGGGCATCGACGTCGTCACCTGCCACGTCGACAGTCCGAAGGTCGTCGTCGAGACGGCCGAGCGCGGCAACATCTTCGCCTGCGGCTATCACGCGAACCAGGCGAAGCTCGCGCCCAAGGGCTACCTCACCGGCGCCGAGTGGAACTGGGAGAAGGTGTACACGGATTTCGTGAAGGCCATGCAGACCGGCAAGCCGCTCGGCAATTTCGTGCGCGGCGGCTTGAAGGACGGCTTCGTGAAGACCTCCGCTTACGGGCCCGCGGTCAGCGAGAAGGCGCGCAAGCAGGCCGATGAGATCAAGGCCGTGATGCTGAAATCCGGCATGCCGATCTTCAAGGGTCCGCTCAAGGACAACAAAGGCAACGTCGTGATCGGGGCCGGTGCCACGCTCGCACAGACCGACCCGAAGCTCGAGGCCATGAACTACCTCATCGAGGGCGTGCTCGGCTCGACGAGCTGAGCTCCGCCGCCATGCGGGGGCCTCGGCGGTGAGCGGGCGGCAGCGCCTGGCGGGCTACATCGGGGCGGCGCGCCAGGGCGCCGGCGCGGTCGGCGAAAGCATGATCGTGCCGGGGCTGGCGCTGTTGGCCTCGGCCGCCCTGTTCGGCGTCTTTCTGCTCGTGAACGGCGTCGATCCGCTCGAGGCCTACGAGCTGATGTTCATCGGCTCGTTCGAAAGCTGGTTCTCGCTCCAGAACACGCTGCTGCGCTCGGCGCCGCTGATCCTCACCGCGCTCTGCACCGCGCTGCCCGCGCGGCTCGGCCTCGTCATCATCGGCAACGAGGGCGCGCTGGTCGTGGGCGGCGTCGCGGCCGCGGCCGTGGCGCCGCTCGCCGCCGCGTTTCCGTCGGCGGTGATGTTACTGATCATGGCCGCCGCCGCCATGGTGATGGGCGGCCTCTGGATCGCGGCGGCCGGCGCGCTGCGCCAGTATCGCGGCGTCAACGAGACGATCTCGAGCCTGCTGCTCTTCTACATCGCGGTGGCGCTGATGAACCACCTCGTCGAGGGGCCGCTGCGCGATCCTGCCAGCCTCAACAAGCCTTCGACGCCCCACATCGGCGACGGCAACATGATCGGCGTGATTCCGGGCACCGACGTGCATTGGGGTCTGGCGTTCGGCATCATCTTTGCGATCGTTGCCTGGGTGCTGATGCAGCGGACGACGTTTGGCTTCGCGGGGTCGATGATTGGCGGCAATGTGCGGGCGGCGCGCATCGCGGGCTTGAACGTAAGCCGCATCGTCGTCGTCACCTGCTTCATGGCCGGCGCCGCGGCCGGCCTTGCCGGCATGGTGGAAGTGGCCGCCGTTCATGGCAATGCGAATGCCTCCCTGGCGACGGGCTACGGATTCACCGGCATCCTCGTGGCGTTCCTCGCGCGCCACAATCCGCTCGCGATCATCCCTGTGGCGATTTTGCTCGGCGGCATCGGCGCCAGCGGCGGGCTGCTGCAGCGCCGTCTCGACCTCCCCGACGCGAGCGTGCTCGTGCTGCAAGGCATCATTTTCGTGACAATCCTCGCCAGCGAAACCCTCTACGGACGCCGCCTGTTCCCGGCCGCGCGGAGCGCCTGAGATGGAAGGCGACATCGGCTGGTGGGGCGTGCCGCTCGCGATGCTGGGCGGGGCCATCCGCGTCAGCACGCCGTTCCTGTTCGTGAGTCTCGGCGAGTGCCTCACCGAAAAAAGCGGGCGCATCAACCTCAGCCTCGAAGGCACGCTGGTGATGGGCGCAATGAGCGCCTATGCCGTGTCGCTGTTCACGGGCTCGCCGTGGCTCGGCGTCCTGGTCGCGGCGATGGCGGGCTTCGTGCTCGGCGGCGCGCATGCCGCGATCTGCAATCTGCCGCGCGTCAACGACATCGGCACCGGCATCGCGCTGATGCTGCTCGCGACCGGCCTCGCCTTCTTTCTCGGCAAGCCCTTCATCCAGCCCAAGGCGCCGGGCCTGCCCTCGCTCGATCTCGGCTGGTGGAGCTCTTCCCCGCTGATCCGCGCGGCGCTTCAGGTCAACGCGCTGTTCATCCTCGGCGTGGTGCTGGCGCCGGTGATGGCGTGGATGTTCGCGCACACCCGCGTCGGCCTCGTCGTGCGCGTGGCCGGCGATAGCGCCGACGCCGCGCGCGCGATCGGCACCTCGGTCGAGCGCGTGCGCTTCTTCGCGACGGCGGCCGGCGGCTTTCTCGCCGGCATCGGCGGCGCCTATCTCTCGCTCTACTATCCGGGAAGCTGGAACGAGGGGCTGTCGAGCGGGCAGGGCCTCATGGCGGTGGCGCTCGTGATCTTCGCGCGCTGGCACCCGATCCGCTGCCTCTGGGCCTCGCTGCTGTTCGGCGCCACCGGCGCGATCGGTCCCGCGCTGCAGGTCGCCGGCGTCACCCAGGGCTACTACCTGTTCAGCGCGGCGCCCTATGTCCTCACGCTCGCCATCCTCATCATCTCGTGCTCGCCAAAGCGTAGCCTCGAAGGCGCGCCCGCCGAGCTTGCCGTCACCCGCTGAGCCATGCACGCGATCATGCCCCGCCACGTCGAATCCGATCCCTATCCCTGGCCCTATGACGGCGCGCTCCGCCCCGACAACACCGCGCTGATCATCATCGACATGCAGACCGATTTCTGCGGCGTCGGCGGCTATGTCGACAAGATGGGCTACGACATCTCGCTCACGCGCGCGCCGATCGAGCCCATCCGGGCGGTGCTGGCCGCATTCCGCGCGCAGGGCTTCCACGTCTTCCACACGCGCGAAGGCCACCGCCCCGATCTCTCGGATCTGCCGGCGAACAAGCGCTGGCGCTCGCGCCGCATCGGCGCCGGCATCGGCGATCCCGGTCCCTGCGGCCGCATCCTCGTGCGCGGCGAGCCGGGCTGGGAAATCATCCCGGAGCTGGCGCCGGCGCCGGGCGAGGTCGTGTTCGACAAGCCCGGCAAAGGCTCGTTCTGCGCCACCGATCTCGAGCTCGTGCTGCGCACGAAGGGCATCGCGAACATCGTGCTCACCGGCATCACCACCGACGTCTGCGTGCACACGACGATGCGCGAGGCCAACGACCGCGGCTTCGAATGCCTGCTGCTCGAGGATTGCTGCGGCGCCACCGACCACGGCAACCACCTGGCGGCCCTCAAGATGGTCAAGATGCAGGGCGGCGTGTTCGGCGCGGTCGCCGGCTCGCAGGCGCTTCTGAAGGCGATCGCATGAGCGCGCCCGCGCATGGCGCCGCCGCGCTCGAGGCCATCGGCGTCTCGAAACGCTTCCCGGGCGTGGTGGCGCTCGACGACGTTTCGCTGCGCGTCGAGGCAGGGTCGTTCCACGCATTGCTCGGCGAGAATGGCGCGGGCAAGAGCACGCTCGTCAAATGCATCATGGGCTTTTACCGGCCCGACGATGGTAGCGTGCTGCTCGACAACCAGGAGATCGTGACGTCGAGCCCGCAGGATGCGCACGCGCTCGGCATCGGCATGGTCTATCAGCATTTCACGCTGGTGCCGGGCATGACCGTGCTGGAGAACTTCGCGATCTCGGCGCCCAATCTCGACCGCGTCGTCGATTGGAAGACGTTTCGCGCGCGGCTGGAGGCGTTCCTTGCGAAGATGCCGTTCCGCGTGGCGCTCGATGCGCCCGCGTCGGGCCTGGCCGCCGGCGAGAAGCAGAAGGTCGAAATCCTGCGTCAGCTTTTCCTCGACCGACGCTTCCTGATCCTCGACGAGCCCACCTCGGTGCTCACGCCGCAGGAGGCCGACGAGGTGTTGGGCCTCGTGCGACGCCTGACGAAGGAAGGCCGCCTCAGCGCGCTGATGATCACGCACAAATTCCGCGAGGTCGCGGCCTTCGCCGACGCGGTCACGGTGCTGCGGCGCGGACGCTTCGTGGGCTCCGGCGCCGTGCGCGATCTCGACATCGCGACCCTGACCGACATGACGTTCGGCCAGCGCGAGGTGCCGCGCGCGTCGCGCGCGAAGGTGGAGCGATCGAGCGCGCCGATGCTCGAGGTGAAGGCGCTGGCGGCGGACAACGATTCCGGCACGCGCGCCGTCGATGCGTGCGATCTCGCCGTGCACGGCGGCGAAATCCTCGGCATCGCCGGCGTGTCCGGCAACGGCCAGCGCGAGCTCGTGGAAGTGCTGGCCGGGCAGCGCGGCGCTGTGGACGGCTCCATCCGCGTGGCCGGAGACGCCTATCGCGCGCGGCGGAAGGAGCAGCTCACGCACAAGGTCGCGTGCCTGCCCGAGGAGCCGCTGCGCAGCGCCTGCGTGCGCAGCATGTCGGTGGCCGACAATCTCGCATTCCGCCTGTTCGATCAGGCGCCCTACGCGGTCCGCAATGTGTGGCTGAAGCGCCCGCGCATCTGGCGGCACGGGGCGGCCATGATCGAGAAGTACCGCATCAAGGCCAGCTCGCCCTCGGTGCCGGTCGGAACGCTTTCGGGCGGCAACGTGCAGCGCCTCGTGCTCGCGCGCGAGGTGGGCGAAGACATCTCGCTGCTGATCGTCGCCAATCCGTGCTTCGGGCTCGACATGGCCTCGATCGCCGAGATTCGCGCGCGCATCGTGGCGGCGCGCAATCGCGGCGCGGCGATCCTGCTGATCAGCGAGGACCTCGACGAGATCCTGGAGCTGTCGGACCGCATCGCGGTCATGTCGCGGGGCAAACTCGTCTATTCCGTCGATGCGGCGCATGCCGATGTCGGCGTGATCGGGCGGCATATGGCCGGACACGGCTGATGGGTGCCGTCGCGGCCCGCCCGTTTCCGTTCGCGCTCGATCCCGCGCACGCGGCGCTGATCGTCATCGACATGCAGCGCGACTTTCTCGAGCCGGGCGGCTTCGGCGCGGCGCTCGGCAACGATGTGCGCCCGCTGCAGGCGATCGTGCCGGCCGTGCGGCGCCTGCTCGAAGGCTTCCGCGCGGCGAAGCTGCCGGTCATCCACACGCGCGAGTGCCACCGGCCCGATCTTTCGGATTGCCCGCCGGCCAAGCGCGTGCGTGGAAAGCCGAGCCTCCGCATTGGCGATCCCGGCCCGATGGGGCGCATCCTGATCGCCGGCGAGCCCGGCAGCGCGATCGTGCCGGAGCTGGAGCCTTTGCCCGGCGAGATCGAGCTCGACAAGCCGGGCAAGGGTGCATTCTACGGCACCGAGCTTCAAAAGCTGCTCGCCGAGCGCGGCATCCGTCAGCTCGTCTTCGCCGGCGTCACCACCGAGGTCTGCGTGCAGACGACGATGCGCGAGGCGAACGATCGCGGCTACGAATGCCTGCTGGTGGAAGAGGCGACCGAGAGCTATTTCCCGGAGTTCAAGAAGGCGGCCCTCGACATGATCGCGGCGCAAGGCGCCATCGTCGGCTGGGTCGCGAGCCTCGATGCGACGCTCGCTGGACTGAAAGGTTAGAGCTTCCAGCGCGCCCCTACGCCATTCAGGCCGACCTCGATTCAGCGACTCTTCGTGCGCTTCAGACCCTTGAGATAGGCGCGCCAGCCGCCGAGCTTCGTGATGTCCTTGGCGCCTTCGGTGGCAGCGGCCTCGCAGAGGAAGCCCTTCACCCAGGTGCCGTCGGAAAGCTCCACCGAGCCGATTGCCAGCGGCGGCGGAATCTGCGCGAGAAAAGCGCCGACCGCGCCCGTGGGCACGTCATAGACCTCGCCAGCGATGGCGCCGCCGCGCTTGCCCTTGCCCATGCGCACGAGGCCGGGCCGTGCTGGCGTTCCGCCGAGGTCGTAGAACCGGTAGCGCGGCGCGGTCTTCACTTTCGCCGCATGCCGCGCGCCCAGGGACGAGAGCTGGCCGTTCAGCGGCAGGCCCTCCATATGCGCGCCGACGACGAGCAGCGGCAGGGTCGGATAGGCAGCCGGTTTCGGCATCGGCGCCTGCTGAGCGGCGATCCTCGCGCCGGTCGCGCCGAGCGCGAGGCGTTGCGCGCGATGGAAGGCCTCGGCCCAGCCGCCGATCACCGCCTCGTGCCAGGCGGGGGCCACGAGCGTCACGCCGAACGGCAATCCGTCGCTCTGGAAGCCGGCCGGTACGGCGAGCGCCGACAGGTCCATCAGATTCACGAAATTCGTGTAGTAGCCGAGATTGGCATTGAGCCCGACCGGATCGCGTTCGATCGCGTCGAGCGTATAAATAGTGCCCGCCGTCGGCAGCAGCAGGAAGTCGAGCGCGCGCCACAACGGTGCCGCCGCGCGCCGTAGCACCTCGAGCTTGTACAAGCCCTCGAAGGCCGCGCGCGCGCTGTAGGCACGGCCGCCCTCGACGATCTTGCGCGTCACCGGATGAACGGAGTCGGGATTGCGCTCGATGAAATCGCCGACCGCGGCATGGCGCTCGGCCACCCAGGGGCCCTGATAGAGCAGCGCCGCGGCCTCCGCGAACGGCGCGTAGTCGATCTCCACCGCGTCGCCGCCGAGTTTCGCGAATCCCGATATCGCCGTCTTGTACAGCTTCGGCGTCTCCTCATTGCCGAAGAAGCGAAGCTGATCGGCGCGCGGCACGCCGAAGCGGAATTTGCGCTGCGCGGCAAGCGGCCGCGGCGACCAGGCCGGCGGCGCCCCGCGGCCGAACGGGTCGAGCGCATCGTCGCCCGCCGCCGCCGCCAGCACCTCGGCGGCATCGCCGACCGTCAGCGCGAAGATCGAAACCGTGTCCAGCGAGCGGCAGGCCGGCACGACGCCCGAGGCGCCGATGGCGCCCCGCGTCGGCTTGAGGCCCACGATGTTGTTGAACGCGGCCGGCACGCGGCCGGAACCGGCCGTGTCGGTGCCGAGCGCGAAGCTCACGAGGCCCTTGGCCACCGCCGTCGCCGAGCCCGAGCTCGACCCGCCCGGCGCATAGCCGGCGTGAAACGCGTTGCGCGGCGTTCCGTAAGGCGAGCGGACGCCGACGAGGCCGGTCGCGAACTGGTCGAGATTCGTCTTGCCGACGAGGATCGCGCCGGCAGCCAGCAGTCGGGTCACGACGTTGGCGCCGCGCTCCGGCGTATAGGCGAAGGCGGGGCAGGCCGCCGTTGTCGGCATCCCGGCGACGTCGATGTTGTCCTTGACCGCGAACGGAATGCCGAACAGCGGCAGCTTGGCGCGCGCGGCCGCATCGAGCGCGGCCAGATCGGACGCGCGGGCGCGCGCCTGCTCCCGTGGAACGATCGCGATCCACAGCGCCGGGTCGCCGTTGGCGGCGATACGCGCATAAACCTCGTCGACGACGTCAACCACCGCGTCGGGCCGCTCGGCGTAGAGCCCCCGCAGTGACGCCAGATCCAGGGACGCGCCGCGTTTCAGCGTTGAGATAGTGACCTCCAATGCTCAGATCGGTCACGATTTAAGCAAACCCCATGCCATTGCGGTGCCGGGCTTTCCCGGTGTGGCGGAAGGAGCCTGGCGAAGATTTCGGCACGCTTCGGCGTTTTCGCGAGCAGGCTCGCGCGGAAATCGGGCCGATGGCGCCAATGCACGGCTTGGCACGCCCGTTGCACCACCTATTGCGCAGCTTTCGTCAGGGGGGAATGGGACGATGCCGAAAATTAGCCGACGCAGTGTTCTGAAGGCCGGCGGTGCCGCGGCGGGGGCCGCCGCGATGCCGATGCCGTTCGTCCGCGGCCTTGCCGCGCAGTCGCGTGCCGAAACCTTGGTCGCGATCTCGGAGAACGGACCGAACAGCCTCGACATCATGGGCGTCGGCGCGAACCGTCCGGCCTACGAGGCCTCGTGGAATATCCACGACCGGCTGATGACCTACGGGGTCAAGAAGGACCCCAACGGCAACGATCACTACGACTACGCGAAGCTCGAGCCGGAGCTCGCCGAGTCGTGGGATCTCAAGCCCATGTCCGTCACGTTCAAGCTGCGGCGCGATACGAAGTTCCACGACGGTACGCCGGTCACGGCCGAGGACGTCAAGTGGTCGTTCGACCGCGCGGTGACGGTCGGCGGCTTCCCGACCTTTCAGATGAAGGCGGGATCGCTCGAGAAGCCCGAACAGTTCGTCGCCGTCGACGATCACACGTTCCGCGTCGATTTCCTGCGCGCGGACAAGCTCACGATGCCCGATCTCGGCGTCGTCGTCCCGGCGGTGATCAATTCCGGGCTCGCGAAGAAGAACGCGACCGAGAAAGATCCGTGGGCGATGGATTGGTACAAAACACATCACGCCTCGAGCGGCGCCTACAAGGTCGTGCGCTTCACGCCCGGCACGGAAATCGTCTACGAGCGCAACGACGCCTGGAAGTGCGGACCGTTGCCCGCGATCAAGCGCGTCATCTGGCGCATCGTGCCCTCGTCCGGCAATCGCCGCGCGCTGCTCGAGCGCGGCGACGCCGATATCTGCCTCGACATGGCGTCCAAGGATTTCGCCGAGATGGCCGCGGCCAAGAAGCTCAAGGTCATCGGCACGCCGGTCGAGAATGCGCTGCAGTATATCGGCATGAACGTGAACAAGCCGCCTTTCGACAATCCGAAGGTCCGGCAGGCCGTCGCCTATGCGCTGCCCTACGACAAGATCATGCAGCAGGCCGTGTTCAACCGTGCGCTGCCGATGTATGGCGGCACCGGCGTCACGGCGGAGTGGCCGCAGAAATCGCCGTTCAAGACCGATCTCGCGATGGCGAAGAAGCTGTTGGCCGAAGCCGGCGTGGGCGAGATCAACACCACATTCTCGTTCGACCTCGGCCTCGCCGGCGTCAACGAGCCGGTCGCGATCCTGGTCCAGGAAAGCCTCGCGCAGATCGGCATCAAGACGACGATCAGCAAGGTGCCCGGCGCCAACTGGCGCGGCGAGCTGCTCAAGAAGCAGATGCCGCTCATCACCAACACATTCGGCGGCTGGCTCAATTATCCCGAGTATTTCTTCTTCTGGTGCTATCACGGGCAGGACGCCGTGTTCAACACGATGTCCTATAAGAACCCCGCGATGGACAAGCTGATCGAAACCGCGCGCTTCGAGACCGACAAGGCGAAATACGAGGAGGCCGTGAAGGGCTTCGTGAAGCTGGCGTGGGACGACGTTCCGCGCATCCCTCTCTACCAGCCGTTCCTCGACGTCGCGATGCAGCCCAACATCTCGGGCTACCGCTACTGGTTCCACCGCCAGCTCGACTACCGCCAGCTCAAGAAGGGATAGCGCGCGGAGCCGCCGATGCTGTCGATGATCCTGCGCAGGCTCGCGGCCGCCGTGCCGAGCCTGATCGGCGTGGTGATCGTCACCTTCGTGCTCACGCGCGCCTTGCCCGGCGATACGGCGGCCTACTATGCCGGGCCGGCGGCGACGAAGGAGGCGATCGAGCAGATCAGGAAGAAGCTCGGGCTCGACAAGGACCTGCCCGACCAGTTCGTCGACTACATTCAGTCGCTCGTGCGCGGTGATCTCGGCAGCTCGATCAGCACCGGCCAGCCGGTGGCGCACGAGCTGCTCACGCGCCTGCCGGCCTCGATCGAACTGACCTTGCTCGGTCTGCTCTTCGCGATCGGCGTCGCGGTGCCGCTCGGCGTGCTCGCGGCGCTGCGCCCGAACTCATGGATCGACCACGTGTGCCGCGTGATCGCGACGGCCGGCGTCTCGCTGCCGATCTTCTTCACCGGCTTGCTGATGATCTACGTGTTCTACTTCCTGCTCGGCGTGGCGCCGGCGCCGCTCGGCCGGCTCGACGTGTTCAACTCCGCGCCGCCGCACGTCACCGGCTTCTTCCTCGTCGATAGTGTGCTCGATGGCGACCTCACGGTGTTCTTCGCGGCGCTGAAGCAGCTCATCCTGCCGGCGCTGACCCTCGGCATCTTCGCGCTCGCGCCGATCGCGCGCATGACGCGCGCCTCGATGCTCACTGCGCTCTCGAGCGACTTCATCCGCACCGCGCGCGCGAGCGGCCTCGGCCCGCGCAAGATCGTCGTCGGCTACGCGCTGCGCAATGCGCTGCTGCCGGTCGTCACCGTGCTCGGCATGGTGTTCTCGTTCCTGCTCGGCGCCAACGTCCTGGTCGAAAAGGTGTTCACCTGGCCCGGCATCGGCTCCTACGCAATCGAGGCGTTGATCCAGTCAGATTATGCGCCGGTGCAGGGATTCGTGCTGACGATGGCCTTCATCTATGTCGGCCTCAACCTCGCGATCGACCTGCTCTACGGCGTGATCGATCCGCGCATCTCGGTGTCGGCATGAGGGCGGCGGTCGCACATGCGCGCTACGTGCTCGGCGACAACGCGGTCACCGCTTTCGCATTCGCGCTGTTCGTCTTCTTCCTGCTGATGGCGATCTTCGGGCCGTGGCTCGTGCCTTACGATCCGCTCGCCAACGGCCCCAATCCGCTCCAGCCGCCCTCGGGCAGGCACTGGTTCGGCACCGATCAGACCGGGCGCGACATCTTCAGCCGCGTCGTCGCGGCGACGCAGCTCGATTTCGCGATCGCGTTCGCGTCGGTGGCGCTGGCCTTCGGCGCCGGCACGTTGGCGGGCATCGCGGCGGGCTATTTCGGCGGCTGGTGGGATCGCATCATCGGCCGCTGCGTCGATACGATCATGGCGTTTCCGCTGTTCGTCCTCGCCATGGGCATCGTGGCCGCGGCCGGGAATTCGATCTTCAACATCGTGCTCGCCACCGGGATCATCAACTTCCCGATCTACGCCCGCGTCGCGCGCGCCGAAGCGAACGTGATCCGCAACGCCGGCTACATCGAGGCGGCGCGCATTTCGGGCTACAGCGAGACGCGCATCCTGTTCACGCAGATCCTGCCCAACATCATGCCGATCATGGTCGTGCAGATGTCGCTGACGATGGGCTATGCGATCCTCAACGCGGCCGGCCTGTCGTTCATCGGCCTCGGCGTGCGCCCGCCCACGGCCGAATGGGGAATCATGGTGTCCGACGGCGCCAACTTCATCCAGAACGGCCAATGGTGGATCGCGACGTTTCCGGGCCTCGTGCTGATGCTGGCGGTGTTCTGCTTCAACCTGCTCGGCGACGGGCTGCGCGACATCATCGACCCTCGGCGGCGCACATGAGTGCGCCCGCGCCGCTGCTCGAAGTCCGCGAGCTCTCCGTCGAGTTCCGCACGCGCGCGGGCACCGTGAAGGCGCTCGAAACGGTGGGATTCGCGATCGGCAAGGGCGAGGCCGTCGCCGTCGTCGGCGAAAGCGGTTCGGGCAAGTCGGTCGCGGCCTATGCGGTCATGGGCATTCTCGATCGGGCCGCGCGTGTCACGACTGGCACGGTACGCTTCGGATCACTCGACCTGCTGCACACGCCCGAGGCCGAGCTTGCGGATATCCGCGGGCGCGACATCTCGATGATCTTCCAGAACCCGCGCGCCGCGCTCAATCCGATCCGCCGCGTCGGCGACCAGATTGCCGACGTGCTGATCCGGCATGGCAACGTCGCGCGCGCCGACGCGCCCGCCAAGGCCGTGCACCTGCTCGCGACGGTCGGCATCCCGGATCCGGGCCGGCGGGCCAACGCCTATCCGTTCGAATTGTCCGGCGGCATGTGCCAGCGCGTGATGATCGCGATTGCGCTGGCCTGCGATCCGCAATTGCTCATCGCCGACGAGCCCACGACAGGCCTCGACGTGACGACGCAATCGGTGATCATGGATCTCATCACCGAGCTCGGCCGCCAGCGCGGCATGGCGATGATGCTGATCACGCACGACCTCGGCATGGCGGCCGAATACTGCAACCGCGTCGTCGTCATGCATGCCGGTCACGTCGTCGAGACGGCGCCGACGGCCGAGCTGTTCCGCCGCCCGCGCCATCCCTACACGTCGAAGCTCATTGCCGCCACGCCGCGGCCGGGCACGGCGCTGCGGGCACTCGCGGCGATCCCCGGCGCGATGCCGAACCTGCGCGGCGCGGAGATTCCGCCCTGCCGCTACAGTCCGCGCTGCGAGCGCTTCGCCGCCGCCGATTGCGCGCGGCCATTGCCGTATTTCGGCGAAGCGGGGCGCATGGTCGCCTGCTGGAATCCGCTATGACGCCGCTGCTCGACGTCGCCAGTCTCACGCGCGTGTTCTCGGTCGCGCCCAAGGGCGGCTCGATCCTCGGCCGGACGCCCTCGCAGCTCCACGCGGTCGACCACGTCAGCTTCGCGATCGGCGAGGGCGAAACCGTGGGCCTCGTCGGCGAATCGGGTTGCGGGAAGTCCACGCTCGTGCGCGTGTTGAACCGCCTGATCGACGCCACCTCGGGCGTCATCCAGTTCGAGGGAAAGGACCTGGCCGGCATCCCGGCGCGGCGCTTCGGGCAGAGCCCGGAACGCGCGCTGATCCAGATGGTGTTCCAGGACGCGCACGACAGCCTCAACCCGCGTTACACGGCGTTCGACGCGATCGCCGATCCGCTGAAGCGGCTTAAGCGCCTGCACGGCGCGGCGCTGAAGGAACGCGTCGCCTCGCTGGCCGGAATGTGCGGCCTGCCGGCGGAGCTGCTCTCGCGCTTTCCGCATCAGCTCTCGGGCGGGCAGAAAGCGCGAGTCGGCATCGCGCGCGCGATCGCCGTCGAGCCGAAGCTGCTGATCCTCGACGAGCCCACGGCCGCGCTCGACGTGTCGGTGCAGGTGGTCATCCTGCAGCTCCTCGACGAGCTCAAGACGAAGCTCGGCATGAGCTATCTTTTCGTGAGCCACGATCTTAACGTCGTGCGGCTCATCTGCGACCGCGTCCTCGTCATGTATCTCGGCAAGATCGTCGAATCCGGCCCCACCGCGCGCGTGTTCCGCTCGCCGCGGCACCCCTACACGGCCGCGCTTCTCTCGGCGATCCCGAGCTTCGAGCCCGGCGCCGTCGGCGTGCGCAAGCGGCTCACCGGCGAGCCGCGCAGCCCGATCGATCCCGATCCCAAGGTGTGCCGGTTCTACGGCCGCTGCCACAAAGGCGAAGTGAAGTGCCACAGCGAAATGCCGGCGCTGACCGAGATCGAATATGGGCGCCGCGTCGCGTGTCATTTCCCGGAGCAGGAGCGGCCGATGGCCGCCCCCGCGCTGAAGGTCGTCGCGTGAGCGATCAAGACGCCTCCGATGCCGAGGCCTATCTCGACGCGGCCCTCGCGGCGATGGGGCTCGCGATCGACCCCGCGTGGCGGCCGTCGGTGCTCGCGAATCTCCGGCGCAACGCGGAGATCGCGCGGCTGTTCCTCGAGTTCCCGCTCGACGACGGCGAAGAGCCGGCGCCGGTCTTCGCCCCGTGACGGATGCGCACGAGTTTCTCGCGGGGCCGGTACCCGCCATCGCCATTGCGCGCGCCGTGCGCGAGGGCAGGGTGACGGCGCGCGGTGTCGCCGACGCCGCGCTTGCCCGCATCCGGGCCGCGAACCCCACGATCAATGCGTTCACGACCGTGACGGAACGGCGCGCGCTCGCCGAAGCCGAAGCCGTCGACGCGAAGGTCGCCGCCGGGGAGGAACCAGGCGCGCTCGCTGGCGTGCCCTACGCCGTGAAAGACCTCATCGACGTGGCGGGCCACTGCACGCTGGCCGGCTCGAAGATCAATCGCTCGAGGCCACCGGCCGAGCGAGACGGCGCCGTCGTCCGTCGCATGCAGGCGGCGGGCGCCGTGCTGATGGGCGCGCTCAACATGGGCGAATACGCCTACGATTTCACCGGCGAGAACGCGCACTACGGGCCGTCGCGCAATCCACGCGACCCCGAGCGTATGACGGGCGGTTCGTCCGGCGGCTCGGGCGCCGCGGTCGCGGCCGGCATGGTGGCGCTGGCGCTGGGCTCGGATACGAACGGCTCGATCCGCGTGCCGTCGTCGCTGTGCGGCATCTTCGGATTGAAGCCCACCTTCGGGCGTGTGAGCCGCGCCGGATCGTTTCCGTTCGTGGCCAGCCTCGACCACCTGGGGCCGTTCGCACGCTCGGCCCGCGATCTCGCGGTCGCCTACGACGCGCTGCACGGCTTCGACCCGGACGATCCGGTCTCCGCGCAACGGCCGCCCGAGCCCGCGCTGCCGGTTCTCGATCGAGGCGCCGAGGGCCTGCGCGTCGCCATCACGGGCGACTACTTCGAGCGCGGCGGGGCGCCGGAGGCGCACGATACGGTGGCCACCGTCGCGCGCTCGCTCGGCGCCGCACGGCGCGTGACCTTGCCGGAGGCGCATCGCGCGCGCGCTGCGGCCTTCGTGATCACCACGGCCGAGGGTGGCGCTTTGCACCTCGAACGCCTCCGGCAGCGCGCCGCCGATTTCGACCCCGCGACGCGCGACCGCTTCATCGCCGGCGCGCTCACGCCGGCGGCGTGGTATGTCCGGGCGCAGCGTTTCCGCCGCTGGTATCGCGACCGCGTGCGCGAGGCGATGGCCGATGTGGATATCCTGCTGGCGCCGGCCACTCCGGTGACGGCGCCCAAGATCGGGCAGGAGACGATGACGGTCGCCGGCGCCGAGATGCTCGTGCGTCCCAATCTCGGTATCTTCACGCAGCCGATCTCGTTCATCGGTCTGCCCGTGGCCGTGGCGCCGTTGCCGCGGCCGGGCGCGATGCCGATCGGCGTGCAGATCATCGCCAGGCCGTGGCGCGAGGCCGATGCGCTGCGCGTCGCGTTCGAACTCGAGCGGCGCGGCATCGCGTCGGCGCCCGCCGCAGGCTAGGGACCATGCAGATCAACATCCCCGAAATCGTCGCCGAAGTCAGCGCGATCTTCGCGCGCTACGAAAAGGCGTTGGTCGGCAACGACGTCGAAGCGCTCAACGGGTTGTTCTGGCGCGATCCGCGCGTGCTGCGCTACGGCATCGCCGAAAGCCTCTACGGCCACGAGGCGATCGCGGGCTTCCGCGCCGCGCGGCCGACCATCGACCTCGACCGCGACCTTTTCAACACGGTGATCACGACCTTCGGCCGCGATCTCGCCACGGCCAACACCGAGTATCGCCGCAAGGCCAGCGGCAAGGTCGGTCGCCAGAGCCAGACCTGGGTGCGCTTCCCGGAGGGCTGGCGCATCGTCGCCGCACATGTAAGTTTTCCGGCTGGCTGAGGCGCCGCGGCGCGCGCCGGTTCTGACCTGCCTCAAACCGAACGCCGCCCGCGCCGCCTAAAGAGCATTGCTCCGGGAGACGCTTGCATGGCGCGCATCATCGGCGGCATCGCCGCATCGCACACACCCACGATCGGGTTCGCGTTCGACAGGAACAAGCAGAACGATCCGGTCTGGGCTCCGATCTTCGAGGCGTTCGCGCCGGTGCGCGCGTGGCTTGCCGAGCAGAAGCCGGACGCGCTCTTTTTCATCTTCAACGACCACGTCACGTCGTTCTTCTTCGATCACTACTCCGCTTTCGCGCTCGGTATCGGCGAAAGCTACGCGCCGGCCGACGAAGGCGGCGGGCCGCGCGATCTTCCGCCGCTGCGGGGCCATACGCGCCTCGCCCAGCACATCGGCGCGTCGCTGGTGGCCGACGAATTCGACATGTCGTTCTTCCAGGACAAGCCGCTCGATCACGGCTGCTTCTCGCCGATGTGCATGCTGATGCCGCACGATCCGGCGTGGCCGATCCCGATCGTGCCGCTGCAGATCGGCGTTCTGCAATTCCCGATTCCGTCGGCGCGGCGCTGCTACCGCCTCGGCCAGTCGCTGCGCCGGGCGATCGAGAGCTATCCGGAAGACATCTCGGTCGCGATCGCCGCCACCGGCGGCCTCTCGCATCAGGTGCACGGTGAGCGCGCCGGCTTCAACAACACGGACTGGGATCGCCGCTTCCTCGACCTGTTCGAGAACGACCCGGAGCGCCTCGCGGACATGACGCACGCCGAATACGCGGCGCTCGGCGGCATGGAAGGCGCCGAGATCATCATGTGGCTGGTGATGCGCGGCGCGCTCTCGGCGCGCGTGAAGAAGCTGCATCAAAGCTACTATCTGCCGTCGATGACCGGCATCGCGACCGCGATCTACGAGAACGAGGCGGCGCCTGCCTCGGCGGCGGACACCGAACGGCACCGCGCCCATGTCGGCCGGCAGCTCGCCGGGGCCGAGGCACTGCCCGGAACCTATCCATACACGCTCGAACGCAGCGTCAAAGGCTATCGCCTGAACAAGTTCCTCCATGCGCTGATCGAGCCGGCCCATCGCGCCCGCTTCCTCGCGGATCCCGAAGGTGCCTTTGCCGAAGCCGGCCTCTCGGAGGAGGAGCGCGATCTCGTCCGCCGCCGCGATTGGCGCGGGCTCATCCACTACGGCGCCATCTTCTTTATGCTCGAGAAGCTCGGGGCCGTGATCGGCGTCTCCAACCTGCACATCTACGCCGCGATGCGCGGGCAGACGCTCGAGGAATTCCAGAAGACCCGCAACGCGCCCGGCGCCCTCTATTCGGTGGCCGGAACCGACGCGAACAAGACGAGCTGGGACCGCGCACGCTGAAGCGAAGGCGGCCGAGGCGGGCAGAGCGTCGCGGCGCAGGCGTTTGCTCGACTAAGCGGCGGCTCGGCGCACCACGTTGAAGTCGTAAACGAAGCTTCGGTCGGCCGCATCCAGCTCGGCGGCCAGCGCGCGGTCGAGCCGCAGCGTTTCGATCCCCTGCGGCTCCAGTTTCACGAGAAAGCGCCGTTCGCAGACCGAGGCGCCCGGCGGCAGGATGCGCGCCAGCTTCCGCCAAATGGCAGCGTGCTGCGCCGGCGTCGTGTAGGACGAGAAATCCGAGAGCGACCACGCATCGAAGCTGGGCGCGTCGGGAGAGTCGAGGAAGGCCTCGAGGCCGATCGTGCGGAGTTCCAGGCGCGGCAGCAGCGCCTGCAGCCGCTCGAATTCGCCGGGCTGCATGTGGCGGGGCAGCGGCCCATTGGCCGGATATTTGCCGTAAAACACCAGCCAGGCGGCCGGGCAATCGCGCAAGAGCGCGGTCGCGGCGGCGCGATCGAGCCGGTCGAGGAAGTAGCTCCCCGGCGAGACGTCCGGCGGAATGTATTTCACGCCCGGATCGCCGGCGATGCGCCAGGCGGTGCGCGAGGCGACGAGCCGCATGAACAGCCGGAAGCCGCCGCGCGCCCAGCGCTCGCGCCAGATACGGTGCTGGGCCGCGACGTCGGGCGCCGAGAACAGCCGCTCGCGGTCGCGCTTCATCAGGAGGCGGCCGAGCGCGCCGCAGAAGCGGAAACACCGCTCGTAGATGCCGCAATACTGGATGCCGCCGGCCACGACCTTCGGCCGCGCGTCCCAATAACCGCGCGCGGTGTCCGACAGCGAAGCGCGCAGTCGGGCGTAGGTCTCGAGCCGGTCACCGGCGTCCAGAACGCCGATGAAGCGGAGGTAGGGCTCGCGCTGAAGATGACGGATGCCTGCGATCTTCAGCTCGGCCAGGGCGTTCTGGGCCGGGTTCCAGTCGATCGCGAGTATCCGACGCGGCCACTCCAGCAGCAGTTCGAAAACGCGCGAGCCGCTGGCGGTCAGGCTCAGCAGGTTCGTGTGCCCGCCGATCGCCAGCGCGCGTGCCTCCGACGCCGAATCTTCGAGCTCCGACGAGAAGAAGATGCGCCACGATGGCGGCCGAGCCTCATTCCCGGCGCTCATGCGAGCCATTCCCGCGCCACCATGCGCCGCGACGCGCGGCCGCTATGCAATGCGGGATCGCCCATGTAGTTTCGCGCGGCAAGAAGGGAATACGACGGAATGCGTGTCTACGAGGCGTGGTCCTCCGCCTATTTCAATTGGATCGTGCGCCATCCCGTCGTCGTCATCGTGGTTGCGGTGCTCGCGACTCTCGCATGCGCGCTCGGCATGCGCAATCTGGCGTTCGATCCCGACAGCCGCGTCTTCTTCGGCCAGGACAATCCGCAGAAATCCGCGCTCGACCGCATGGAGCGCACCTTCAGCGCCGCCAACAACGTCGTCTTCGTCGTCGCCGCCAGGCAAGGCACCGTCTTCACCAAGCGCGGGCTCGCGCTGATCGAGGAGCTGACGGAGCGCTCGTGGAAGACTCCTTATTCGAGCCGCGTCGATTCGATATCGAATGTCCAGGCCAGTTCGGCGCGCGGCGACGAGATCGTCTTCGAACCCCATTTCAAGAGCGCGGCACGGCTGTCCGAGGGGGAGCTTCCGCGCATCGCGCGCGCGGTCCTGGCCGACAAGGAGCTCGTCAATCGCGTGATCTCGCCGCGCGGCGACGTTACCGCGATCGTCGTTTTCGTCGTCCAGCCGCGGAAGGACAGGCAGGAGATCCGGGACGTCGCCGCCTTTGCCCGCGCCACGGCCGACGAGTTCCGGTCGCGCTATCCGGAATTCGAGATCCGGCTCACGGGCGGCGTGCTGGCCGACGTGACCTTCGCGGAAGCGGGAAGCTCCGATCTCGCGACGCTCATCCCGATCATGCTCGGGCTGATCGTGCTGGCGCTGTGGGTCGGATTGCGATCGCTCACCGGCGTTTTCGCGACCGGCATGGTCGTCGTCGGGGCGGTGACCGTCACCCTCGGGCTCTTCATCGGCACGGGCACCACGCTCAACGGCGCGACGTCGAGCGCGCCGCTCATCATCATGACGATCTGCATCCTCGATGCGGCGCACGTCATCACCACGATGATGCAGAACATGCGGGCCGGCGAGGAGAAGCGGCGCGCGCTCGTGGGGTCGCTCAAGGCCAACAACCTCGCGATGTTCATCACGAGCCTGACCGACGTGATCGGCTTCGTGGCGCTCAATTTCGCCGATTCGCCGCCGCTCAACGAGCTGGGCAACATGGTCTCGGTGGGTGCGGCCGCGGGCTATCTCCTCAGCATCTCGCTGCTGCCCGCCATTCTTGCGCTGCTCCCGGTGCGCGCGCGGGGCGGCGGCGGACGCTTCGCCCAGGCGATGCGGTTCTTCGCCGACTTCGCCGTCGCGCACCGCGTGAGGCTGCTGATCGGCATGGGCGTGCTGGCGATCGCCGCCAGCGCCGGAATCGTCCGCATCACGCTCGACGACGACTTCATCAAGTATTTCGACGAGCGTTTCGAGTTCCGCCGCGACACGGATTTCTACCAGCAGCGTCTCGGCGGCCTCCATGTCATCAACTTCGCGGTGCCGGCAAAAGAGGAAAACGGCATCACCGGTCCCGGCTATCTCAAGACAGTCGATCGTTTCGCCGAATGGTTCCGCACGCAGCCGAAGGTCGTTCACGTCGTCGCCTTCTCCGACGTGATGAAGCGGCTCAACATGAACCTGCATGGCGACGACCCGAAGCACTTCGCCATCGCCGATTCGCGCAGGCTGAACGCGCAGCTCCTGCTGCTCTACGAGCTTTCGGTTCCGGCCGGCCGCGATCTCCGCAGCCAGATCGACGTGGGAAAGTCCTCGACGCTGGTTTCCGTCATTCTCCGCGGCGCCACGTCGACCGATATCCAGGCGCTGGCGGCGGGCGGCGAGACGTGGCTGGCGCGCGAGGCGCCGTCGATGCGCGCGGTCGGCACGGGGCTCTCCGTCGCCTACGCCCACATCTCCGAGACCAATATCCACGCGATGCTGCTCGGCACGTTCATCGGCCTCACGCTGATCTCGCTGACGATGTTCTTCGTGCTGCGGACGGCACGGCTCGCGCTGCTGAGTCTCGTTCCCAATCTCATACCGGCGGCCATGGCCTACGGGCTTTGGGGATATTTCGTCGGCGAGGTCAACATCGCGGTTTCGGTCGTTGGGTCGTTCACGTTCGGCATCATCGTCGACGACACGGTCCACTTCGTGTCGAAGTACTTTCATGCGCGGCGCGAACTCGGCAAGTCGCCGGAGGACGCCACGCGCTATTCGTTCCAGGTCGCCGGCGTTCCGACGATCATCGCCTCGATCGTGCTGATTTCGGGCTTCGTCGTGCTGTGTTTCTCCGGCTTCTCGGTCAGCCGGCAGATGGGCATGCTGTCGGCGATCACGATCGTGCTCGGCCTGCTCGTCGAGCTGTTCCTGCTGCCGGCGCTGCTGCTCACGTTCGGCGAGAAGCGAAGGCGCGGCGCGGGATGACGAAGCCGCGCCAGCCGCCGCGCCTTTCGCCTGGAACGATCCATGTCTGGATCTTCCGGCGGCGCGGCCGGCGCGGCGCCTCGCGGCTTGCCCCGCCGGCGGGCGGGGCGCGAAAGGATGCGATCAGGGGCGCGAACCGCGCGCTTCTGATGCGCGTGCTCGCGCGTTATCACCCCGGCGGCGGGCGGCCGCGCCTGGCCTACGGGCCGAACGGGCGGCCGGCACTCGTGAACGGCGGCGGCCTCGATTTCAATCTCGCGCATTCGGGCGACTGCGTCGCCGTGGCCCTCGTCCGCGGCGCGCGCGTGGGCCTCGATGTCGAGCGTTTGCGCACGGTCGCGTCGTGCGTGACGCTGGCGCATGAGGTTTTCGGGCCCGCCGCGGCCCGCGCGCTCGATCGGCTCGCGGAGCCGGAGCGCAGCGCCCGGTTTCTCGCCTTCTGGACACTGCTGGAGGCGGCCGTGAAGGCCGCAGGCGGCGATGTGAGCCAGTCCTTCGCGCGTTTCGCGCCGGCGGCGCTTGCCGCCAGCGAGGGCCGGAACGCGGGCGGACTCCACCTGCGGCCGGTCGCTATCGGGGTCGGTTACGTCGCGGCCGTGGCGCTCGATCGGCCGATCCGCGCCGTCCGCCTGCTCCGGCCCGGCGCGCGCGGCGCCAGACCGGAGAAGCAGCGGGCGAAGCGCCGGCGTTAGAACCGGTACTGCAGCGAAACCTGCAGATAGTGATCCTTGCGCACGTCGACGAGGATGCGGTCGGCGCTCGGATTGAGGAAGAAGCGCGCCTGGAGATCGACGCGGATCGCATCGGTGATCCGGCGGCTGGCGCCGAAGTAGATGATCTTGTCCGAGTCCTTCACGTCCTGGATGTAGCCCAGCAGCGCGCGGGTATCGTCCTTGTCGTTGAGGTTGACGCGGACGCCAACGAACATGTCGTTTTCGAACAGGCTCGTGGAGCGCCGGCCGCGGCTGTCCCAGAGAAACTCGGCGAGGATGCCGACATCGGCGCCCGTGTCGAAGAACGACTTGAACGTGTATTCGCCGCCGATTCCGCCGGCGACGTAGGTTTCTTCCTTGCCGCCGAAATTGTTGAACCCTTCGCGCACCAGGCCTTCGAACTTGAACTGCCAAGGCCCGCGCGTGTAGCTGGCGTCGATGCCGCCCTGGTTGATCACCTGATAGACCGGAACGACGGTGGGCTGCGGGCCGCCCACGACCGGCAGCTGGATCGGCGTCAGCACCTTGAAGCTCGGATCGCGGCTCGTGCCGTGGAAGTAGTAAACGCCGAAATCGAGGTTGCTGATCGAGTGGCTGTAGCGGACGGCGAAGCTCGGATACCAGTGGCCGAGGCTGTTCTCGAACTGCGTGTCGTCGGTGTCGATCGCGATGCGCGAGCGCAGGCGGCCATGCTGGCCGGGGAAGGTCCGCTCGCGCGAATAGGGCAGGTAGAACGCGTCGATCGTGCCCCAGCTCCGCGGCACCGAGAGGTGCACCATCGGCTGGCCCAGGCGGTATTCGGTGAGGCTGCTGATGTCGGGCGCCTCGACCTGATCCACCTGGTTGATGATGTCGACGAGGTGCGCCGATTCGAGCGTGCCCCAGAAGACGCGGGCGACGCCGACGCGCAGGCGGAAATCCTGGAATTCCTTCTGCCAGAAGGCTTCGCGCAGATCCCAGTGCGTGCGCTTGTCGTCGGAGGTGTCGTAGCGGAAGAACGGTTTCACCGAGAAGCGGCTGCGATCCGCGAGGTCGACGCCCCATTCGGCCTCGCCCCAGAACGAGATGTCCTGCGGGCGCTGGCCGGAATGCGCGGGACCGAGCGGGAAGAAGCGGCCTTCGACCGCGATCGTGCCGCGGGGCAGGTTGTGCGGGCCAGGGCCGGAGCCCGGCTCGTTATAGAGGCCGGGGCGCCAGCCGATCTTGATGAACGGCCCATGGTTCACGATGCTGCCGGCGCTCGTGCCGGTCGTGACCTGCTGCAGCGCGAGCAGCGATGCGAGAGGGTCGACGCGGCGCGAGTCGGTCACGCCGATGTAGGACTGCGCGCTGTAGCCGACGGTCGCGTACCAGCCGCCGCGCATGATGTAGCTCAGCGCGATCTCGGCATCGAAGCTGAACGCCGTGCGGCCGCCGCTGTTGCTCTGGCTGCTCGAGAGCGTCGGCCCAGCAAGGGGCGTGACGCCGCTATTCTCGGTCGTCCTGCGGTTGCCGAACAGCACGGCGCCGGCGACGTTGCCGTGCACCCACCAGCTCGAGCTCAGCGGCACGGTAGCGCCGACGCCGAGGCGGGGGCCGATGCCCCAATAGCGCGTGTTGCGCTCCACCTCGAATTCGGCCAGCCCCAGATTGGAATAGCGGGTCAGCAGCTGCGTGGAATAGTGCGCGAAGCGCGCGCCGCCGAAAACGCGGAGTTCGCCCCAGGGATAGCTGGTGCTGTGCCCGACCTCGAGATCGGCGGAGTGCAATGCCGAACTGGATTCCGCGGTGCCATTGATGCCCCCGATCGGAATCGGGATGCCGCCGGGGCCGATAATGACGCCCGGATACACCGGGAACGTGGCCGTGACTGGCGCCGCGGTGACGGCGAGACCCGTGCGGTCCTCGGTCCTGCCGCTGAAGCTGCCGCGATAGGCGACGCCCATGTCCCAAGGGCCGAACCGGTTCTCGAAACTGAACTTGACCGTACCGCCGAAATCCGGAGCCAGGCGCCGGTCGGTCGTCGAGAGCGGCGAGAGGCCGGGAATCGGAACCGTGATCTCCTGCGCGAAGACGTTTTTTGGAAAGCTCGTCAGGAGCTGTGGCGCCCCCTCCAGCGAAACATTGAGCCCCTGCCAAAGCGGCGTTTGGGCGCCGGCGGCCGAAATCGTGCCTGCGGCAGCCATCGCGGCCACGAACAGCGGCCGCGCCATCATCCCCTCGAAACGCATTACCGTCCCCCCTTGCGTTGGAGATGAATTTACTAAAAAAGCGACATCGTTCAATCAACTGATGAGTATTGAGCAAATTGCTCCGGCAGGTGCGGCATTCATGCAACGGCGGGGCCGTGGAGTTGAGATTGCTTTCCCATAAATTGCCTCCAACCCGCCGCGCGCCGGGCTGGCATGCTTTCTTCCTCGCCTTGGCAGCGCTGCTCGCGATGCAAACGACCGGTGCATACGCCGAGTCGGATGCCGAGAAGGGCCTCGCGATCGTCCGCGAGGCGGAGCGGCGGAGCCAGGGCTGGGTCGACAGCGTCGCCGAGGCGCGGATGATCCTGCGCGACCGGCAGGGCAGCGCCAGCGTGCGGCGCATGGAGCTCCGCTCGCTCGAAGCCGGCCCGGGCACCGACGGCAGCCGGACCTTGCTGTTCTTCCGCTCGCCCCCCGATGTCGACGGCACGGCGCTGCTGACCCACTCGCACGCGACGCGCGACGACGATCAATGGCTCTACCTGCCGGAGATCAAGCGCGTGAAGCGCATCAGCGGCAGCGGCAAATCGGGCTCGTTCATGGGCAGCGAGTTCTCGTATGAAGACATGCGCGATGCCCAGATCGAGAAATACGCGTTCCGCTTCGAGCGCCAGGAGGCCTGCGGCGAGGGTTCCTGCTTCGTCGTCGAGCGGCGGCCGCGCGACGAGGACTCAATGTATGTCCGGCATCTCGTGTGGATCGACACGGCCGAATACCGAACCCTCAAGATCGAGTTCTTCGACCGCAAGAATTATCATTTGAAAACGCTGACGATCGGCGATCACCGGCGCTATCTCGACCGGCACTGGCGTCCGCACCGGCTGGTCATGGTGAACCATCAAAGCGGCAAGAGCACCGAGCTGCTGTGGGAGAACTACCGCTTCCGGCAGAACCTCTCCCCGCGCGATTTCGAGCAGACCTCGCTGGATTGGCTGCGCTGAGGGCGCGCGCGGCGCCGATTTCGGCTCAGAGGCGGCCCAGCCGGCGCGCCACCTCGCCCGCGGTCAGCGGCAGCGTTTCGTCATTGCCCGCAATGGCGGCCTCCATCAATTCCGCCGCCGGCTCGCCGCGCCCGTCCGCGGCGGCGCTCGCCAGCGAGGCGGCCAGAAGCAGATCGCGCCACGGCCCGGCCTCGAGCCGTTTCGGCATCAGGGCCAGCACGCGCTCCGGCCGCGGCCCGCGCCCGAGCGCGCGGAGCTCGTGCTCGGCCGTGCGCACCGCTTCACGCACGCTTTCGTCGAACGCGCCCACGCGCGGGGTCGCGCGGTCGGAAACGCGGCACTGTGCCAGCCGTCCCGCGCCGGCGATCCCGTCGTCGCGCAGATGCATGGAGACGCTGGTGTGCACGTGCGCGGCGTGGACGGCCCCAACGCGGGCCGCCATGCATTCGCCGAGCAGCGAAAATTCGAACAGATTGTAAGGCAGAAGCTTGAACGCGTCGTTCGCGCGCATCGCCGCCGAGGAGATCAGGCCCGAGTCGCGCAGCAGGAAATGCAGGCCGAACGCGCAGGGCAAATCGGAGGTGGTCAGCGCGGCGCCCGTGTCGCGCGGCTGGAAGATCGGGATGGATGCGCGCTTCGTGTTCGGCCGCGCCAGCAGCGCGCGCGCCGCCTCTTCGAACAGGTTTCCGTCCGCGCCGAACATCCGCGCTCCGTAGGCGGAGCCGGGCAGGCTTTCCCCGCCGGCCGCGAAGCGCGAAGCGCCATTCGTGTAAAACGCGATCTGCGCGTAGGAGTCCGAGCCTGACAGCAGATAGAGGAAGCGCGCCGCCGCCAGGCCGGGCGAGAACGCGAACGTACGGTCGGACATCAGGGGAATGCGAAGCGCGGGCGCCCTGAGCGCGACCGCGCAATTGAAAATCTCGCGGATGCGCTTGTGCGCGTTCATCGAGTGCTGCGACGACCGGTACTCGATGCCCTGCTCGAGCACCGCGCCGCAAACCGTCTTCACGGCTTCGGCAACCGTCTCCACGGCGAACGACGACGCGAGAGGGAGCCGGCACGCATCCGCCGCACCGTCCGGCTCCATGTCCGCCAGGGCGGTCGCGCCGACGGTCATGGCACCGGCTCCGCGGCCGAGGGAGCGCCCGAAACGCGCGCAGGCGAACGCGCGAGGGCCTCGGCAATCTCGGCCAGCGTCGAGGCCGGATGCTCGATCGACAGCTCGACGCAGCGGCGATAGCGATCGAGCATCCGCCGCGCCGTGTCTCGGTTGAAGACGTCGGCGTTGTAGCGGAATTCGCCGCAGATCTCGCCCGCGTAGTCCTGCACGTAGACGACGATGTCGCGGTCGCAGCCGTCGTTCGGCATCGGGACGCTCTCGACCTCGATGCCGACCAGGCTCAGCTTCGACCCGGGCCGGTGGAACAGCGTCGCGAGGCCCATGTCCTCGACGCTTTCCGGCCGGCGCATCGTGAACTCGAACTGGTCGAGCGCGGTGGCGATCGCGCCGCGGCTCGGCGCGTCCGGATTGCCGTCCATGGCCTCGACCGCGTGATGGGCAACCATCTGACGCGTCATCGCTTCCTGCAGGCTCGCGGACTGGCGCCGCAGCAGGGCGGCGAAGCTCTCGGCGGGATCGAGCGGGAAGCGGTCGAGCGACATCTTTTCCACCCAGCCGACCAAGGCTGCCAGGCGGCGGTCCGATCGGTTGGCGTTGCAGTACCACACCGGGATGTCCGCGGCGCGCGACTCGGCATGGAGCCACGTCTTGAACGCCGCGAGCAACGTCGCGTAGGTGGACGCGCCCGAGGTGCCGGCGAACGCGGCGACGCGCCGCGTGAACGCCTCGTCCCAGACGAAATCGATGCGTCCGCCATGGCGGATGGGTCCGGCGCCGCGCGGCCGGTCGAGCGGCAGCGGCACCAGCGCGCCCGGCTGCGCAAGTTGCGCGCGCCATTCGGCCAGTGCGCGTTCGCCTTCGGGCGTCGCGGGCATCGCGCGGTCCGCGCGGGCGAAGACGGCGAAATCGAGGTCCGCGCCCGCCTCGGGCGCATCGGCCGCGAGGCCAAGATAGCCGGTGATCAGATCGCGCACGACCTGCTCCATCGACCAGCCGTCGGTGATGATGTGGTGCATGCGGATCAGCAGCACATCGCGTCCTTCGGGGCGGTGATAGACCTGGAGCCGGAACAGCGGGCCGCGCTCGATGTCGAACGGCTCCCAAGCCCGCAACTCGAGCAGGCTCCGGAATGCCGCCGCATCGAGGGCCGCCGTGTCGTAGGCCTCGAGCCCGAGCGGATGCTGTTCGAGAACACGGACCGTGGGAACGCCGTTGGCGGCCGGATAGACCGTGCGCAGGATCGCGTGCCTGGCCACCAGCCGGTCGAAGATGAGGCGGAGGCGGGCCACGTCGACACCGGGGCGCACGGCGATGATCTGCACGATGTCGAGATTGCGCAACGCGGTGGAACCTGCCGGCGCCGACCGCATCGCGTGCCAGATCGCCTCCTGTTGGTAGGTGAGCGGGTAGTCTCCCGATTGCTCGGCGCGCTCGGCCGACGCCGCCGCCGGGCCGGCCTTCGCCGCGCCGCCGGATTGCAGGTTTTCGAGGATCGCCGCCGCCAGGCCGGTCAAGGTCGGCCGCTGCAGAAAGCGGTTGACCGGCAGGCTGATCGCCAACTCGCCCTCGATCCGGTTCTTGAGCTCGAACGAGGTCAGCGAATCGAGGCCGAATTCGCTCAGCACGCGCTCGGAGTCGAGCTTCGCGGGATCGACGTGAAGGACCTTGCCGATGTGCTGCGCGAGATATTTCGTGACCATTCCGGGCCGCGCGCCTTCGGGGGCGTTCAGGACTTCGGTGCGGAAGCGGCCGCCGCCCGACGCCGACCCGTCGCTCTGCGCGAGATCGGCGAGGCGCGGCACCGCCTTCATTTGGGGATTGGCGCGCGCGATCAATCCCCAGTTGGCCTTCATGTAGGCGACCGAGGCGATGTCCTTGTTGAGAAGGATGCCGAGGCCGCGCAGCGCGTCGACGATGTCGACCGGCGGCATGCCCATGCTCGTCATGTAGCGCGCGAGCGCGCGGTTGCGGTGCACGACGCCGGTGCCGCCGATCGGCCCCCAATTCACCGAGAGCGCGGGCAGGCCCCGGGCGCGGCGCCAGCGCGCCAGCGCATCGAGGTAGGCATTGGCGGCCACGTAGTTCGCCTGGCCGACCGATCCCAGCGTGGCGGCCACCGAAGAGAAAAGGACGAAGTGGTCGAGCGGCGACGCGAGCGTCGCCTCGTGGAGGTTCAGCGTGCCCGTCAGCTTGGGTCGCAGAACCGGATGCAGGCGGGACAGATCGAGCTGTCGGATGAAGCCGTCGTCGAGCACCATCGCGCAGTGGAATACGCCGCGCAGCGGCTTGCCCGATTGCCCGGCTTTCGCCACGGCCCGGTCGACGTCGCCACGCACGGCCGCGTCGCCGCGCACGATCTGGACTTCGGCGCCGCGCCGCTTCAGCGCCGCGATTCCGGCGCGCGCCTCGGGCGTGGCCGCGCCCGAGCGGCTCATCAGCACGATGCGCCCGGCGCCGCGCGCGGCCATCCAATCGGCGAGAGCGAGTCCGAAGCCGCTCGAGCCGCCGGTGATGAGGTACGAGGAGTCTCCGCGGAAGCTGGCCAGGGCCTGATCGTTCTTCACGATCGAAAGGCCCGTCCGCTCCATCGCGATCACGACCTTCCCGATGTGGCGGGCCTGGGCCATGAACTGGAACGCTTCGGCCGCCTTGGCCGCAGGGAAGATCTTGGCCGGCAGCGGCTTCAGCGTGCCCGCCGCGAACAGGCGCGACAGGTTCTTGAACACGTCGGCGACGACCGCGCGCCCGCGCTCGTCGAGATTGGCCAAATCCACCACGTGCAGCGAGACGTTGCGGCGCAGCGCCTTCAGGCCGATCGCGCTGTCCATGTAGACGTCGCGCTTGCCGATCTCGATGAAGCATCCCATCGGGCGCAGCAGCGAAATTCCGAGCTCGATCGCGGGGCCGGCGATCGCGTTGAGCACGACGTCGACGCCCTCGCCGCCGGTGGCCGAGCGCACATCCTCGACGAATTCGAGCGTGCGCGAGTTCATCACGTGGCGGATGCCGAGCTTGGCGAGATAGCGGCGCTTCTCTTCGCTGCCCGCCGTTGCGAATATCTCGGCGCCGCGCCAGCGCGCGATCTGAATCGCCGCGAGGCCGACGCCGCCGGTGGCGTTGTGGATCAGCACGCGCTCGCCGCGCTTCATGGCGGCGACCGTCACCAGCGCGTAATAGGCGGTGAGGAACGCGGACGGAATCGTGGCGGCGCCGGCGAAATCGACCCGCGCCGGCATCGGGATGACGGCATCCGCGGCCACCGCGATGCTCGAGCGCATCGAGCCGCGCGCCGGCGCCATCACGCGCATGCCCGGCCGCAGGCCCTTCACGCCGTGGCCGACCGCGCGCACCGTGCCCGAGCACTCGAGGCCCAGCGCATCGGTGGGCGAATCGGGCTCGGCGTCGGCCGGCAGCAGACCGGTCGCCGCCATCACGTCGCGGAAATTGAGGCCCACATGCGCGACGTCGATCACGACCTGGCCCGGCCCCGCTTCGGCGGGCCGGTCTTCGTAAGCCGTGAGATTGCCGAGAATGCCGGCCGAGGGCATTCCGATGCGGAACGGGACGCTCGCCGCCGCCGGCACCGGCTGGGCCGGGATCGACACGGTCTCTACCCGCTCGATGCGGGCGACGAGACGGCGGCCGCCGCGCAGCGCGACCTCGGTCTCTCCGTCGCCGGCGAGGATCTCGCGGAGGAGTGCGCGCTGCGCTTCGGGCGAGCGCTCTGGATCGAGATCGATCGTGGACGCGCGAAACTCGGGCGCCTCGCTCAGCACCGTCCGCGCCATGCCGATGAGCGGAGCGTGCGCCAATCCATCCGGCGAAGCCGCGCCGTCGCCTTGCACGACATGCGCGCCGGCCGTGACGAACCACAGGCGTGCGGAGACGTTCTCGCGCGCCATCAGCGCTTGCGCGAGCAGTAGTGCGCTGGCCGTGCCGTCGTCTTGCCGCACCATCACGTCGGCGCCGTCGCGGCGCGTCAGCGGCCAAAGATGGACGATGCCGCCCATGCGCTTGGCGCCATCGCCGAGCGCGTCGAGCAGCCGGGCATAGTCGTCGCGTTCGCGCGCCCGGATCGTATAACGATCTTGCGAAAGTGCGGTGAAATCGGCGCCGGCCACCGCCTCGATGCAGCGCGCGCCGCGCCGGCGCAGCCCAGCGACGAGCGCCTGGCTCGCGTCGTCGCCGCCCGCGAAGATCAGCCAGGTCTTGTCGGCCTTGGCGCTCACGGCGCGGGACAGTTTTTTCTCGATCCACGTTTCGCGGTAGCAGCCCAGCCGGGCGCCGGTTTCGTCGGGCCGTGCCTCGCCCATCGAAATGGCACGCGTCGAGAACCGCTCGATCGAAGCGACCGGTTTCCCGCTCGCGTCGGTGATCTCGAGGTCAAAGACGGATCGCTGCAAATTCGCGGAGAGGCGCTCGATGCGGGCGGTGAAGGCGGTGCCGGGCGAGCCGTAGAACCGGATGCGGCCGACGCCGACGGGAAGATAGGTGCCGCTGCCGGCCCAATGGCGCATGCGCTCCTGGTCGAGCGCCGGCGCGATCGATAGCTGCAGGCTGCCATCGAGCAGCGACGGGTGCAGATGGTATTGCTTCAGCGAGCGGCGGATCGATTTGGGGGCCGATAGGCTGGCGTCGATGAAATCGCTGCCCAGGGCGATTCGTCGGACCGGACGAAACGTGGGTCCGTAGTGGAGTGCCGCACGTTCGAGCGCGGCGTAGATGTCGCGTCCCGTGAATGCTTTCGCGCCGCTGTGCGCCGCGCGCCTTGTCCGGCGCGCCGGCGGTGAAACGTCGCGCTGGACGATCCGCGCGGCCGCGCGCAGCGTCCAATCGCCTTCGCTATCGGAAGGCCGGCTGTAAACTCTGAGGCGGCCTCGCTCGCTCTCGTAGACGGTCTCGAGCGACTCCGCCCGGTCGCCGGAGAGATTCATGGCCTCGACGAACGAAACGTCTTCGAGCTCGAACGGCCGCCCTCCGAACAGGTCGAAGCCGGCGGCGATGAACATCTCGATGTAGCCGGCGCCGGGGAACACGGCGGTACCGTCGACCTTGTGATCCGCGAGGTAAGCGGGCGCATTCGCCGAAATCGAGTTGCGCCAGCAGCGCCCGCTCGTTCCGGCGCGGCGGCCGAGAAGCGGATGCACCGGCGCCGTGAACAGCTCTTCGTTGGTTTGCGGGCCGCCAGGAAGGTAGCGCCGCGTCTGCCACGGGTGTCCGGGCAGCGGGAGGAACCGGTGGTCCGATCCGTTCACCCGCGCCCAGTCCGGCGAGATGCCGCTGACATAGAGGCGCGCCAGCGCGGCGCGCAGAGCCGCCCAATCGTCCTGTCCGCGCACCAGCGAGGATGTCACCGCCGCCGTTTTTCCCGCTTCGCCGACATAGCCGCGGGTCAGCGCGCTTATGTTCGTGTGCGGCCCGATCTCGAGGAACACGCGGTAGCCGGACTGCAGCGCCGATTGGAGAGCATCGGTAAATCGCACCGGCTGGCGGACGTTCTGCCACCAATAGTCGGCCGCGAGCTCGCCGCGCGCCAACGCGCGCCCGTTGACGGTCGAGATCATCGGGATGCGCAGGGGCCCCGTCGCGATCCCCGCGATCGAGGCCTCGAATTCGGCGCGGATGCCGTCGAGCAGGCGGCAATGCGGGGCGTAGTCGAGCTGCAGGCGGCGCACGAAGGTGTCCGGCTCCTGCGATTTGAGCCAATCGGCCAGCCGGTCGAGCGCGTCGGCGGGCCCCGCCACGTTGACCATGGCCTGGCCGTTGATCGCGGCGATGTCGAGCGCGTATTCGCCGCGCTCGGCGAAGATCTTCTGCATCGCCGCCGGCGACTTGCCGATCGCGTAGATGGTGCCATGGCCGGAGCCGCGGCTCGAGAGCCGTGCGCGGTGGTAGACGATGCGGGCCGCATCCTCGAGCGTCAGCGCCCCGGCCGTGTAGGCCGCGGCCGTCTCGCCGAAGCTGTGCCCCATCACGGCATCCGGGACCACGCCCCATTCGCGCCAGCGGGCGACGAGGCCGATCTGAAGCGCGAATATGGTGGGCTGGGACGCGATCGTGAGGTTGATGCGCGAGCGCTCGGCATCGGCGAGCAGGTCGTCGATGACCGATTCGCCCGAGATCTTGCGATAGCAGCGATCGAAGCGCTCGACTTCGGCGCGGAACACCGCGTCCTCCGCGAGTAGCTTGCGCGCCATGCCCGCGAACTGGCCGCCCTGGCCGGCGAACACGAATACGAGGCGGCGGTCTTCCATCGGCCGGCCCGCGATGACGCGCGGCGGCGCGCCGGCGTCCGAAGCCGGCTCTGTTCCGGTGCGCCCGAACTCCTCGAGCGCATCGGCGACGGCGCCCGCCGAGGAATCGATGATGGCGAGGCGGTGGGGCAGATTTCCGCGCCGCAGCGCGAGCGTTCCCGCGACGTCGCGCAGATCGGGCGGATCCCCGTTCTTCAACACCGCCGCCACCGCGGCAGCCGATGTCCGCAGCGCCGTGTCGGACGCGGCCGAAAGCGGGATGATCTGCGTGTTGTCCGCGGCTGAGGGTTGCCTGTCCGCGCGAGTCCGCGGCGCGGAAAATTCCTCGAGAATGGCGCAGGCGTTGGTTCCGCCGAAGCCGAACGAGTTCACGGCGGCAACGCGCGTCCCGGCCGGCGCCCACGGCGTGAGCGCCGTGGGGAACGCGAGGCCGAGATCGTCGACGGGAATGTTCGGATTGGGCTTCGCGAAATTGTAGTTCGGCGGAACGGCGCCCCGGCTGATGCAGAGCGCCGCCTTGATGACGCCCGCGATGCCGGCGGCGGACTCGAGGTGTCCGATCGCGCTCTTGACCGCGCCCACGAGGACGCGCTGGCCGTCGCCGCGGCCTTTGCCGAAAACCGAGCCGATGGCGTGCGCCTCGATGGGATCGCCGACCGGCGTGCCGGTTCCGTGCGCTTCGACGAACGTGACGTCCTCGGGCGCGAGGTTGGCGCCATCCAGCGCCTGGCGCAGCAGCGCGCTCTGCGCCTCGGCGCTCGGGACCGTGATCGTGGAGGTCTGGCCGTCCTGGTTGACGGCCGTGGCGCGAACCACCGCGTAGACCCGATCGCCGTCCGCCAGCGCGCGCGACAGGGGTTTCAGCACGACGACGCCGATTCCTTCTCCTCGCACGTAGCCGTCGGCGCGAGCATCGAAGCTGAAGCACTTGCCGCTCGGCGACATCATGTTCGCCTTGCTGAACAGGATGGAGATCGCCGGGTCCAACATCAGGTTGACGCCGGCCGCGAGCGCGATCCCGCAGGTGCCGCGATCGAGATTCTGGCAGGCCAGATCGAGCGCCACCAGCGAGGAAGAGCAGGCCGTGTCCACGGCGACACTCGGGCCGTGCAGGTCGAACCGGTGCGAGAGCCGGTTGGCGACGATGCTCAGCGATCCGCCGGTCCCCGCATGGACGTTGTCGCTGATGATGTTGCGCCGGCTGAGGTTCGCGAAATCGTTGATCGACACGCCGACGAAGACGCCGGTGTCGCTCCCCGCCAGTTTTTCCGGCGGGATGCCCGCGTCTTCGAGCGCTTCCCAGGCCGCGTGCAGCAAAAGCCGCTGCTGCGGATCCATCGATTCGGCTTCGCGCGGCGAGATGCGGAAAAAATCGGCGTCGAACGACGCGACGTCGTCGAGGAAACCGCCCCATTTCGTGCGCGCCTTGCCGATCGCGGACGGGTTGGGGTCGTAGAACGCATTGGCGTTCCACCGGTCGGCGGGAACCTCGCGGATGCCGGTGCGGTTGGCGCAGAGGAATTCCCAGAACTGCGCGGGCCCGCGTACCCCACCCGGAAAGAGGCACCCGATGCCGACGATGGCGATCGAGTCCGCACGCGAAAACCGGCCCGTGGTCGGGCCGTCGAGTTCAGTGGAGTCCATAAGTAGCGCTGCCCCACGGCGCCAGTCCGATATTTTTTTCTCAGCGCCGTCGCCGCATAATAACGCGTGCGTGTTTCAAGCCAAGTAT